>NZ_QQZY01000003.1:0-300000 GCF_003351045.1 Gaiella occulta | reverse complement strand
AGCGCCGTGTCCTCGCGCGCCTGGATGATCGGGAAGCCGCAGCACTTGATCTTGGCCGGGTAGTCGATCGCCTCGCCGCCGCACGCCTCGATGATGCGCTCGAGCGAGGTCGGCTTGTCGGGATCGTCGAAGCCCATCAGCTTGGACGGGCGCAGGATCTGGCAGCCGTAGAACGGCGCCACCTTGAGCCCCTTGAGGCCCTTGTGCGCGACGGCCTGCAGCTCCGCGAACGACTCGCCCGCGATCAGCCACAGGAAGTGCTTCACCTCGACCGTGCCAAGGTAGCGCGGCACGCCCACCTGCTCGAGGTTGTCGTTGACGCGTTCGCGCAGGCCGGTGTCGATCTGCAGCTGGTAGTTCGCCTGGCGCAGGTTGAGCGTGCAGACGTTGCACACCGTCATCAGCGTGTCGCACCCCGTCGCCTCGGCGTAGGAGAGGATGCGCGCGTTCAGGTGCAGGTAGTAGTCGGGCTCGGCCTCGTGGATGTCGCCGGCGCCGCAGCACGTGACCGACTCGAGCTCGAGCAGCTCGTAGCCGACCTTGGGCGCGAGTGCCCGGGTCGAGATGTCGAGCTCCTTCGCGGACAGGGATGCGAGGCACCCCTTGTAGTAGGCGACCTTCTTCACGTGGCAGCGACTCCCTCGGACTCCTCACGCTCGCTCGGCAGGAACGGACGCGGCGCCGAGTCGGGCTCGTTGTACGGATCACGCCCACCCGCCGCCTCGTGGTGGGCCTCGATGCGGCCGAGCGCCCTCTCTCCCTGCACGATGCCGGCGGCGCCGTCGCGCCCCTGCGCCTTGACCAGGTCGAAGAGCGCGCGCGATTCGTGCACGTCGGCGGCGACGTGCGGCGGGAACGGCGGCGGCACCTTGCCCTTGACGGCGAGCCCCATCGCGAACTTCACTTCCTTGATCGACGCGATGATGCCCTGCGTCTTGGGGACGAGCTCCGTCTCGCGCAGCCAGCCCGTCGTCTTCGCGGAGGTGACGAACCACTTGGCATGCCGGGCGCCCATGTCGCGGTCGATCCCGTTCTTCATCGCCTCGGCGCCGAGCTTCGCGATCGCATCGCGCGGGTCGACGCCCTTCGGGCAGCGCTCGTTGCAGAAGTAGCAGCGGGTGCAGTCCCAGAGGCCGTGCGGCTCGGAGTAGCGCTCGAGCCGCTCGATCGTCGCGCCGTCACGCGGGTCGCCGACGAAGCGCATGCCCTTGGCGAGCGCGGCGGGCCCGAGGAAGTCCGGGTCGGATTCCATCGAGTTGCACTCCGACACGCAGCAGCCGCAGTTGATGCACAGCGATTCCTTGTGGATCACGTCCATCTGCGGCTGCGAGACGACGTTCTCGCGCTCCTGCGCCTGGTCGTAGCGCGGCCGCAGGTACGGGTCGACCGCGCGCATCTTCTGCCAGAAGGGCTCCATGTCGACGACGAGGTCCTTGACGATCGGCAGGTTGCCCATGGCCGAGATAACCGGCACGTGGCCCGCCTGCGCGATCTCGTACATGCGCGTCTTGCACGCGAGCACGGCGCCGCCGTCCATGCGCATGCCGCAGGAGCCGCAGATCATCATGCGGCAGCTCTTGCGATAGGCGAGCGAGCCGTCGTGGCGATCCTTGACGATGTCGAGGCAGTCGAGCAGGGTCGCCTCCTCGGGCGCCGTGATCTCGTACTCCTTGAGGGCGCGGTCGCCAGTCTTCGCGTCGTAGCGCCAGATCTTCAGGCCGACCTGCATCAGTACTTCCTCTCCATCGGCTCCCACTGCGTCATGCGCACCTCCTTGTAGGAGAGCTCCGGCCCGTCGCCCACCCAGCGTGTGATCGAGTGCTTGAGGAAGTTCTCGTCGTCGCGGTCGGGGAAGTCGTACGGCCGGGAATGGGCGCCCCGGCTCTCCTTGCGGGCGCTGCCCGCCTGCAGCATGCAGGAGGCGAGATCGAGCAGGTAGCCGAGCTCGATCGCCTGCGTCAGGTCGCTGTTGAAGACGTCGCCCTTGTCCTCGACGACGACGCCGCGCTCGTAGCGCTCGCGCAACCCGTGGATGATCTCGATCTGCGCCTCCATCTTCTCGGCCCTGCGGAAGACGCCGAAGTTCTCGAGCATCGACCGGCCGAGCTCGTCGCGGATCACCCACGGCCGCTCGCCGTCGCTGTTGTCGAGGATCGACTTCACCCACCGCTCCGCGTCGGCACGCGCCGCCTCGCCCGCACCGCCGGCGGCCGGCGCCGACAGCGCATACTCGGCCGCCGCGTGACCGGAGCGCCGGCCGAACGTGATCGTCTCCATCAGCGAGTTGCCGCCGAGGCGGTTCGCACCGTGGACGGAGACGCACGCGGCCTCGCCGGCGGCGTAGAGACCCTCCACCTCGCTCAGGCCCTGGCTGTCCGTCTCGATGCCGCCCATGTGGTAGTGGGCGCCGGGCCGCACGGGGATCGGCTCGTAGATCGGGTCGACGCCCGCGTAGGTCATGGCGAGCTCGCGCGAGCCCGGCAGCTTGGTGAGGATCTTCTCGGGGCCGAGGTGGCGCAGGTCGAGATGGACGTTGCCGTCGATGCCGCGTCCCGCTTCGATCTCCGTCGTCTCGGAACGGGAGACGACGTCGCGCGAGGCAAGCTCGAGCGCGTTCGGGGCGTAGCGCTGCATGAAGCGCTCGCCCTCCTTGTTGAGCAGGTAGCCGCCCTCGCCGCGGCAGCCCTCGGTGATGAGGATGCCGCTCGGGTACATCGTCGTCGGGTGGAACTGCATGAACTCCATGTCCTTCAGCGGCACGCCCGCGCGCAGCGCCATCGCCATGCCGTCGCCGGTGCAGGCGTAGGCGTTCGTGGTGACGCGGTAGATACGTCCCGCTCCGCCCGTCGCGAGGATCACGGCCTTGCCGGTGTGGAGCTTGACGCCTCCGTTGAGGAGATCCCAGCTGATCACCCCGGTGCAGCGACCGTCCTCGATGACGAGGCTGAAGGCGAAGAACTCCTCGTACACGCGCATGCCCTCGGCCATACGCTTCTGCAGCTGCTCGTACAGCACCTGGATCAGCACGTGGCCGGTGATGTCGGCCGCATAGACGGTGCGCGGCGAGCCCGCGGCACCGAACGGGCGCTGGTCGAGCCTACCGTCCGCGTTGCGCGAGAAGAACGCGCCCCAATGCTCGAGCTGGTAGATGTCGCCCGGCGCCTCGCGCGTGAAGATCTCGATCGCGTCCTGGTCGCCGAGGTAGTCGGAGCCCTTGACGGTGTCGAAGGCGTGCTTCTCGGGGCTGTCCTCGGCCGTGTTGCCGAGCGCCGCGTTGATCCCCCCCTCGGCCGCGCCGGAGTGGCTGCGGGTCGGGTGCAGCTTGGAGATGACGCCGACGTTCGCGCCCCTGTCGTGCGCTTCGATGGCTGCTCGCATACCGGCGCACCCGGCGCCGACGACGAGAACGTCGTGCATCGCTTCCATCACCGAGGACGCTACCTGATCGAGCCGCAGGTGCGTCCGTCGAACCCGCGGCCGGAGCGCGCCTCGGCCGCCCGCATCACACGAGCGGGCCGGCGGCGACAACCGCCTCGCCCGCGTCGGCGGCGAACTTCTCGAAGTTGGCCCTGAACAGGCCGGCGAGCTCGCGCGCCTCGACGTCGTAGGCCGCCGGGTCGCCCCAGGTCGAGCGCGGGTCGAGCAGCGAGCGCTCGACGCCCGCCACGTCGACCGGCACGTCGAACCCGAACACGTCGTCGACGCGGTAGTCGACGTCTTCGAGCTCGCCCGAGAGCGCCGCGTGCAGGAGCCGCCGCGTCGCCTGGATCGGCATCCGGTGCCCCGTGCCGAAAGGCCCGCCGGTCCAGCCCGTGTTGACGAGCCACACCGCGGACCGGTGCGTGTCGAGCTTCTCTCCGAGCATGCGCGCGTACACGCTCGGAGGCTGCGGCAGGAACGGCGCGCCGAAGCACGTCGAGAAGGTCGCCTGCGGCTCGCCGACGCCGATCTCCGTGCCGGCGAGCTTGGCGGTGTACCCCGAGAGGAAGTAGAACATCGCCTGGTCGCGCGTGAGGCGCGCGATCGGCGGCAGGATCCCGAACGCATCCGCGGTGAGCATCACGACCGCGCTCGGATGCCCCGCCATCTTCGTGCGCAGCGCGTTCGAGATGCGCTCCAGCTTGTACGCGGCGCGCGTGTTCTCGGTCTTCGAGTCGTCGTTGAGGTCGATCACGCCGCGCTCGTCGACGGCGACGTTCTCGAGCACGGTGCCGAACGTCCTCGTCGTGCGGAAGATCTCGGGCTCGGCCTCGGCCGAGAGGCGGATCACCTTCGCGTAGCAGCCGCCCTCGACGTTGAAGACGCCGCTGTCGCCCCAGCCGTGCTCGTCGTCGCCGATCAGCGAGCGCTCCGGGTCGGCCGACAGGGTGGTCTTGCCCGTGCCCGAGAGGCCGAAGAACACCGCCACCCTTCCGTCCTCGCCGACGTTCGCCGAGCAGTGCATCGGGAGCACGCCCTCGAGCGGCAGGCGGTCGTTCATGACGGTGAAGATGGCCTTCTTGATCTCGCCCGCGTAGAAGGTGCCGCCGATCACGACCTCGCCGCGGGACGGGTGCAGGACGACGAACGTCCCGGAGCGCGTGCCGTCCTGCGCCGGATCGGCCTCCACCTCGGGTGCGTGCAGGACGAGCGTTCCGGGACGGATCGCCTCCAGCTCCTCGGAGGAGGGGGTGATGAACATCGTCTTCGCGAAGAGGGCGTGGTACGGACTGCCGGTGAGCACGCGCACCGCGATGCGATGCGCCGGGTCGGCGCCGGCGAATGCGTCGACGACGTAGAGCGGGTCGCGCGTCTCGAGATGGGCCACGACCTTCGCGCGCAGGCCGTCGAAGCGATCCTCGACGAGCGGCCGGTTGACCTCGCCCCACCAGATGCGATCCCGCGAGCCCGGCTCCGAGACGATGAACTTGTCCTTCGGCGAGCGCCCCGTGTGCTTGCCGGTGTCGACGACGAGCGGCCCGCCGTGGGCGAGCACGGCGAGGTCGCCCTTCAGCGCCGCCGTGTAGAGCTGGGCCGTCGTCGGGTTCCAGACGACGCGGCCTGCGGCCGCGATCCCGTGCTCCTCGAGACCGGCGCGGCCCGAGGTCGGCGTGGTCGTCATCGGAGCACCTCCCGGTGGAGTTCGCTGTCTGCGGATGTCACGATCCCGGAGCCGCGCGTCAGGGTGGAGGCGTGCGCGACGCGGGCTATCGTACGCACGCGGCGCGCCGCGGCGCGCCGGGTGAAGATCCGGGCTAACCCGACCCGGCCATCGTCACCGCGCTCTCGGCGTCTCGCGCCACCAGGCGCGCGTAGCGCCCGCCGGCGGCGATCAGCTCGTCGTGGCTGCCACGCTCCGCGACGCGGCCGCCGTCGAGGACGACGATCTGGTCGGCGTCGCGCACCGTCGAGAGCCGGTGCGCGATCGCGATCGTCGTGCGGCCCGCCGCGAGGCGCTCGAGCGCCTCCTGCACGAGGCGCTCGGTCTGGGCGTCGAGCGCGGAGGTCGCCTCGTCGAGCACGAGGATCGGCGGGTTGCGCAGCACCGTGCGCGCGATCGCGATCCGCTGCTTCTCGCCCCCGGAGAACCGGTAGCCACGCTCGCCGACCTTCGTGTCGTAGCCCTCGGGCAGCGAGGCGATGAGATCGTGGATCTGCGCCGCCCGCGCGGCCTCCTCCACCTCCTCGTCGGTCGCGTCGGGCTTGGCGAAGCGAAGGTTCTCGCGCACGGTCTCGTGGAAGAGATAGGTCTCCTGCGACACGACCCCGACCGCGGCGGCGAGCGTGGCGAACGTGAGCTCGCGCACGTCGATGCCGTCGATCGTCACCCTCCCCGTCGTCGCGTCGTAGAGTCGGGCGACGAGGTAGCCGCACGTCGTCTTGCCCGATCCGGTCTCGCCGACGAGCGCGGTCTTCGTCCCCGCAGGGACGGTGAAGCTGACGTCCGTCAGCGTCCAGGCGTCCGTGTCGTAGCGGAAGCAGACGTGCTCGAAGGCGACGTCGCCCCTGGCCCGCTCGATCGTCCTCGAGCCCTCGACGATGTCGACCGGCTGGTCGAGGTACTCGAAGATGCGGTCGAACAGCGCGAGCGAGCTCTGCACCTCGAGCTGCACGCCGAGCAGGCTGCCGATCGGGAAGAAGAGGCGCGTCTGCAGCGTCGTGAAGGCGACGAGCGTGCCGAGCGAGATCGCCGCGCTGCCCTGCGCGATCGTCCAGCCGGCGAACCAGTACACGAGCGCGGGCATCACGGCGAAGGTCATCTGGATCGCGGCCATCATCCAGCGGCCCGTCATGCGGCTGCGGACCTCGAGATCCGCGAGCCGGCGCGACTCCTCCGAGAAGCGCCGTGCCAGATCCGCGGAGCGGCCCATCGTCTTGCCGAGCAGGATGCCCGAGACGGAGAGCGACTCCTGCACGATCGACGAGACGTCGGCCAGGGACGCCTGCCGCTTCGCCGTCACCTTCTTGCGCTGGTCGCCGACCCGCTTGGTGAGCCAGACGAACAGCGGCAGCAGGACGAGCGCGAAGGCGGCGAGCCGCCAGTCGAGCAGCACCATCGCGACGACCGTCGCGAGCACCGTGGTGACGTTCGAGAGCACCGACGTCGCGGTCGACGTGACCACGGTGTCGATGCCGCCGATGTCGTTGGCGATCCGGCTCTGCACCTCTCCGGTGCGGGTGCGGGTGAAGAACGCGAGCGACAGCCGCTGCAGGTGGCGGTAGACGGACGTGCGCAGGTCGTGCATGACGGCCTGGCCGACCTGATTCGAGAGCAGCGTCTGGAAGACGCCGATCGCCCCGGTGACGACCGGGATCGCGACCATGCCCGCGACGAGCGCCGTCAGCAGCCCCAGGCGCACCTCCCCGCCCGAGCTCCGGGGGAGCGCCGAGTCGAGGACGGCCCGCAGCAGGAACGTCGGCACGACGCCGAGCGCGGCCGAGACGACGATGAGCCCGCAGACGACCGCGAGGCGCGCACGGTAGGCGCGAAAGAGAGGGAAGATCCGGCGCAGGTTCGCCCTGCGCACGGCAGGGTCGGCCGGCCGCACGGGCGGCTCGGCGGCGACGTCTGGGCCGAAGCGGCGACCGGGCACCCGTCAAGAGTGCCTGCGGCGCCTCGCTCGAGGTCGCGTGCGATCCGCATCTCGCGCAGCGCCGCGATGCCGGTGCCGACGACCGCTATCGTCATCACCGCGTGATTCGCCGCTCCCCCCGCAACCGGATGACACGGCCATGTCCGACGTAGCCGCGCTCGGCAGGCCGGAGGCCGGCGAGACCGCCGGGGCAGCCGTTGCAACGGTGCGCGAGCGCACGACGCGGGCGAGTCAGGTCGTCACGCTGCTCGCGGTCGTGATCCCGCCCGTCGGCCTCGTCGTCGCCGGCGCGGGCCTGTGGGGCGTCGCGCTCTCATGGGTCGACGTGGCGCTGTTCCTCCTGCTCTACGTGCTCACCGGCCTCGGCACGACGGTGGGCTACCACCGCCTCTTCACGCACCGCAGCTTCGAGACGACGAAGACCGTGCGCGCCGCGTTCGCGATCCTCGGGTCGATGACGATCCAGGGCCCGGTCACGCAGTGGGTGACCGACCACCGCAAGCACCACGCGCTGTCCGACCAGGAGGGCGATCCCCACTCCCCGCACGCGGGCTTCGCGCCGAACGCGTGGGGCGCGCTGAAGGGGTTCTTCCACGCCCACATGGGGTGGTTGTTCCACCTCAAGGGGATGGAGCGCGGCGAGCACTACGGCAAGGACCTGTACGCGGACAGGCTGATCCGCCGCATCGACCGCCTCTACTTCGCCTGGGTCGTCCTCACCTTCGCGCTGCCGTTTGCCGTCGGCTACCTGGCCGGCGGGCGCAGCTGGCAGCTCGGCCTGCAGGCGCTCGTGTGGGGCGGCCTGATCCGCATCTTCGCCTACCAGCACGCGACCTTCTCCGTCAACTCGATCTGCCACATGTTCGGCCGCCGCTCCTACCGCTCGCGCGACGAGAGCCGCAACAACTGGATCGTGGCGGCGCTGACCTTCGGCGAGGGATGGCACAACAACCACCACGCGTTCCCGGCGTCGGCTCGCCACGGGCTCGACCGCTTCCAGGTCGACATCGCCTGGTGGACGATCCGCGGGCTGGAGAAGCTCGGGCTCGCCTGGAACGTGCGGCTGCCGAGCGACGGTCAGCGCGCGCGGCGCCGGCTCTCCGAGGCCTGAAAGGCGCCGAGCCGCTCCGGGATCCACGGCGCCAGGCCGGCCACGCCGAAGGCGAAGCAGGGGAAGCGCGGTGCAAGAGCGTCGGCGAGAAGCTCGCTCGTCGCGCTCCACGTGCCGGGAAGCGCCCGCGCGGAGCCGCCGTCGAGGAGCACGGCCGCGAGCGGGGCGTCGTCGTTGCGCAGCCGCAGGCCGGCGCCCGTGCGGAGCGGGACGACGCGACCGGTCGGGAGGCCGTCCGCTGCGGGCTGGTCGATGCTGCTGCGCCATCCCGGCCCATTCGACCAGATCGAGCCTGCGCCTCGCCGGGGTCGGGCGCGCCGCGGGAAGGCGACGGCTCGGGCGGGGCGAACTCGGGCGCATGGACGTCGCCGCCGCGATCGACCGCTACCTCGCGAGCCCGAGCCTGTCGGAGTCCACGCGACGCGCCTACGCGGGCGACCTGCGCGACTTCGCCGGCTGGCTGCGCGGCCGCGGCACGGACCTCGAGGGCGTCGACATCCGTGCGCTCTCCGAGTACACGGCGGAGCTCGGGCGCGGCCGGCGCGGGCTCGCGCCGGCGACGATCGCGCGGCGGCTCGCCGCCGTGCGCTCGCTGCTGCGCTTCACGCTCGGGCCCTCGCGCGTGCCCCGGGGAACGATCTCTCCGCGGCGGCCGCGCAGGCTCCCGGACGCGCCCAAGCTCGCCGACGTCGAGGAGACGCTCGCCGGCGTCGCGGGCGACGGGCCGCTCGGCCTCCGCAACCGCGCCCTGCTCGAGCTCGTCTACTCCTGCGGCCTGCGCAGCGCCGAGGCCGTCGGGCTCGACCTCGGAGACGTCGACTTCGAGCAGGAGAGCGTGCACGTGCTCGGCAAGGGCGGCAAGGAGCGCGTCGTCCCGCTCGGCGAGGAAGCGGCGTACGCCGTCGCCCTCTACCTGCGCGACGGCCGGCCGGCGCTCGCGCGCGGCGCCGAGAACGCCCTCTTCGTCTCGGTGCGCGGCCGCAGGCTCGACACCTCGGTGCTGCGGCGGTTGATGCGCAATCCCCATCGCCTGCGGCACGCCTACGCGACCCATCTGCTCGAGGGAGGGGCCGACCTGCGCACGATCCAGGAGCTGCTCGGGCACGCGTCGCTGTCGACGACGCAGATCTACAGCCACGTCGATGCGCGGCGGCTGCGCCGCGTCTACGACCGCAGCCACCCGCGCTCGTGACCGGCGCGCCCGGCGCCGCGCGCAGGAGCGACCGCGGCCACACCGAATCGGACACGGCCGCGTGAGCATCCACGACCCCGACGTCGAGAGCTACCTGCTCCTCCTCGCCGCCCGCCGCGCGGAGCGGACGGTGGACGCCTACGGCCGCGACCTGGCGGCGTTCGCCGCGTTCCGCGGCGGCCCCGTCGCGGCGGCCAGCACCGCGGAGCTGGAGCGCTGGGTCGCGGGGATGCGCGCCGACGGCCTCGCCGGCTCGACGATCGCGCGCCGTGTCGCGGCCGTGCGCTCGTTCTACCGGCACCAGATGCTGCTCGGCGCACGCGGCGACGACCCGGCCGCCGATCTCGTGCTGCCCCGCCGCACGCGCACGCTGCCGCGCACCCTCTCCCCGGCCGAGTCGGAGCGGCTGATCGACGCCGCGAACGGCACGACGCCGCGGGCGTTGCGCGACCGAGCCCTCGTCGAGCTCATGTACGGCGCCGGCCTCCGTGTCTCGGAGACGATCGGCCTGGCGCGCACCGCGGTCGACCTCGACGCGCGCATCGTGCGCGTGCTCGGCAAGGGCGGCAAGGAGCGGATCGTCCCGCTCGGACGGCCCGCGGCGGAGGCGGTGCGGCGCTACCTGGCGCTCGGCCGCCCGCACCTCGACCGCCGCCACCGCCCCGACCTGTTCCTGAACGCGCGCGGCGGGGCGCTCACGCGGGCCGGCGCGTTCCTGATCCTGCGCAAGCTCGCGGCCAGGGCCGGTCTCGAGCCCGAGCGCGTGCACCCCCACCTGCTCCGCCACTCGTTCGCCACGCACCTGCTCGAGGGCGGCGCCGACCTGCGCTCGGTGCAGGAGATGCTCGGCCACGCCGACCTCTCGACGACGGAGCGCTACACGCACGTGTCCGACCGGCGCCGCCGCGAGACGTACTTCGGCGCGCACCCGCACGCGCGTCGCCGCACGGCGCCGGCGGGCGAGGACAGCGCCTCGTAGCGCGCCTCAGCCCTCGTGCCGCGCCGCGAGGGCGATCGCCTCGGAGATCGAGCGCTCGTCGGCCCCGACGAGGGTGACGTGGCCGAGCTTGCGCCCGGGACGCGCTTCCTTGCCGTACAGATGCACGTGCGCGCCCGGCAGCGCGAGCAGCGCGTCGAGCGGCGGCACGCCTCCGACGAGGTTGACCATCGCCGACGGGGCGAGCTCGTGGGTGCTGCCGAGCGGCAGGCCGAGGAGCGCGCGCAGGTGGTTCTCGAACTGGCTCGTGACCGCGCCGTCGATCGTCCAGTGCGCCGTGTTGTGCACGCGGGGCGCGAACTCGCTCGCGAGCAGGCGCCCATCGGCCTCGAACAGCTCGAGCGCGAGCACGCCGACGTAGGCCATCTCGTCGAGCAGGCGCCGCACGAGCTCCTCGGCTTCGGCCTGCGGCGCTTCGAGGGCGGGCGCGCGGGAGACGCGCAGGATGCCGTCACGGTGGACGTTCTCCGCGAGCGGCCAGAACCGCGTGTCGCCGTCACGCCCCCGCACGGCGACGATCGAGAGCTCGCGGTCGAAGGGGACGATCTCCTCGGCCAGCTCGTGCTCGCCGAGCTCCTCGGCCGCGTCGACCCGGCGCTGGCCCTTGCCGTCGTACCCGAGCCGCCGCGTCTTCACGAGGGCCGGCAGACCGGTGTCGGCGAGCGAGCCGAAGCGCGGCGTCGGAATCCCGAGGCGGCGGAACAGCTCCTTCTCGACGAGCCGGTCCTGGCCGAGCTCGAGCGCACGCGGCGGCGGCAGCGCGCCGACGCTGCGCGCCGCAGCGGCCGGCACGCTCTCGAACTCGTACGTGACGAGGGCCGCTCCGTCGGCGAGTCGCGCCAGCGCCGCCGGATCGTCGTAGGCGCCCACGATCAGCTCCCCCACCTCGGCGGCCGGCGCGTCGGCGGAGGGGTCGAGGAAGCGGAACCGCAGTCCGAGCGGGATCCCTGCGAGCCCGAGCATCCGCCCGAGCTGCCCGCCGCCGATGCATGCGACGACCGTCACCGGGCTCCGCCTCGCTGCGCGCGCTCTTGCTTGTAACAGACTGTCACGAGCGTCGTGCCCCTCGGCGAGGCACGCCTACGCGGCAGGGTCGGGGGCGTCGAGCACCGACTGCGTCTGCGCGGCGCGGAACGCGGCCAGGCGCTCCCGGATGCCCGCGTCCGAGCGGGCGAGGATCGCGGTCGCGAGCAGGGCCGCGTTGACGGCCCCGGCACGCCCGATCGCGAGCGTCCCGACCGGGATCCCGGCGGGCATCTGCACGATCGAGAGCAGGGAGTCCATCCCCTTCAGCGTCTTCGACTCGACGGGAACGCCGAGCACGGGCAGCGCGGTCTTCGCGGCCGCCATCCCCGGCAGGTGTGCGGCCCCGCCGGCGCCGGCGATCAGCACCTGCAGGCCCCGTGCCTCCGCGCCACCCGCGTACTCGAAGAGCAGATCGGGCGTCCGGTGCGCCGAGACGACCCGTTTCTCGTACGGCACCGCGAGCGCGTCCAGGGTCTCCGCCGCATGCCGCATCGTCTCCCAGTCGGAGCGGGAGCCCATGATCAGTCCGACGAGCGGTGCGTCCATGCGGCCGACCCTACTTCGCGCGCGCCTTCTTCGTCAGCAGCAACGCCACCGAGCGGGCCGTCTTGCGCACGTCGGCGTCGGCGTCGTCGTTCTGCGCGATCCCGTCGAGGAGCTGGATCGTCTCGCGTGCCGGCGTGCCGTTCTTGAAGCAGACGATCGCAAGGCGCCTGACGGCGACGTTCGCGTCGCGTGCGGCCAGCTCGTGCAGCTGCGACCGGAAGCTGTTGACGTCGCCCGGATGCGCGCGCGAGAGCCCCTCGAGCGCGATCAGCGCGGAACCGCGCGCGGCCGGGCTGTCGTCTTCGAGGCCGCGCCGCAGCAGCTCCAGCTTCTGCCGGAAGCGAAACTGCGCCACCGAGCGGTACGCCGCCGCGCGCACGCGGTAGTCCGGGTTGCGCGCCGCCGCCTCGATCTCGTCGTCCCACTCGGCGCGCAGCGCGGCGAGCTCCTTCTCGAGCCCACGCGCCGCGTACTCTTCCGCCAGCGCAGCAGCCTGCGCGAGATCCATCAGACCGACGCGAGCGGGCGGGCGCCGGGGCCGACGTACCTCGCCGCCGGTCGGACGAGCCGGCCGAGCCGCTTCTGCTCCATGATGTGCGCGGACCAGCCGGCGGTGCGCGAGCAGGCGAACATCGCGGGAGCGAGGCGCGGCGGGATGTCGGCGACGTCGAGCACGACGGCGGACCAGAACTCCACGTTCGTCGCCAGCACGCGGTCGGGCTTGCGGCGGTGCAGCTCGGCGAGCGCCACGCGCTCGAGCTCCTCGGCCACCGCGAAGCGGGGCGAGCCGAGCTTCCTGGCGGTGTCCCGTAGCAGGCGCGCGCGCGGGTCCTCGGCGCGATAGACGCGGTGGCCGAAGCCCATCAGCCGCTCGCCGCTGTCGAGCAGGTTGCCGACGTAGCCCTCGACGGAGCCCGCCGCGGCGGCGCCGTCGAGCATCGGCAGAACGCGCGCGGGAGCGCCGCCGTGCAGCGGCCCCGAGAGCGCGCCGACGGCGGAGGAGAGGCAGGCGGCGCAGTCGGCGCCGGTCGAGGCGACGACGCGCGCGGTGAAGGTGGAGGCGTTGAGGCCGTGCTCGGCTGTGCAGATCCAGTAGGTGTCGATCGCCTGCACGTGTTTGGGGTCGGCTTCGCCGCGCCACTCGAGCAGGAAGCGCTCGGCGGCGGTCCGGCCCTGCGCGATCACGCCGGGATCGACGGGCACGTGGTTGCCGTCGGCAACGCGTGCCGACTGCGCCGCGACGGAGATCATCGTCGCGGAGAGACGCCGCAGGTCGGCCTCGGCCTGCCCGTCGGAGATGTCGATCAGCTGTCCCAGGCCCCACTCGCCGCCGAGGTGGGCGGTGACCGCCTGGAGATCGGCGGGAGCGTTCCCGGTCAGCCCGTCGGCGCGGTACGGCTCGGCGGGCGTGAGCCCCGGCTCGGGCCTGTCGTCCACGAGCAGCCCCCACACCTTCTCGAAGGGAACGACGCCGACGAGCTCCTCGATGTCGACGCCGCGGTAGCGCAGCGCGCCACCGTCGCGATCAGGCTCCGCGATCTCCGTCTCGAAGGCCACGACCCCCTCGAGGCCCGGCTTGAACTCGCTCATCGATCTCCCTTTGCCGAGGTGTGCGTCCGGCTGGACGGTACCTGAGCAGGGGAGAGCTGTCGTGTCACTATGCTCCGCCTCATGACCCATTCCGTCACCCTCATCCCCGGAGACGGCACGGGGCCCGAGCTGACGGAGGCGACACGGCGCGTGCTCGAGGCGACCGGCGTCCGCTTCGCGTGGGACCTCCACCACGCCGGCGTCGACGTGATGCGGGAGGCGGGCACGCCGCTTCCCGAGGAGACGCTCGCCTCCGTGCGGCGCACCGGGGTGGCGTTGAAGGGCCCGATCACGACGCCGATCGGCACCGGCTTCCGCTCCGTCAACGTGGCGCTGCGCCACGAGCTCGGGCTGTACGCGTGCATCCGCCCGTGTAAGTCGTACGCCGGCGTCCGCTCGCGCTACGACAACGTCGACCTCGTCGTCGTCCGCGAGAACACGGAGGACCTCTACGCCGGCATCGAGTACGCGTCCGGCACGCCGGAGGCCGCACGGGTGATCGAGCTGCTGAACGGGCTGCAGCCGCGGCAGATCGCGCCGTCCTCGGGCATCTCGGTGAAGCCGATCAGCCCCGAGGCCTCGGAGCGCATCATCCGCCACGCCTTCGAGTACGCCCGCCGCCACGGCCGCAGGCGCGTCTCGTGCATCACCAAGGCGAACATCATGAAGTTCACCGACGGGCTGTTCCTGTCCGTGTTCCGCGAGGTGGCGCGGGACTTCCCGGAGATCGAGCCCTGGGAGACGCTCGTCGACGCGCTCTGCATGGGGCTCGTGCAGCGGCCCGAGGAGTTCGACGTGCTCGTGCTGCCGAACCTGTACGGCGACATCATCAGCGACCTCACCGCCGGGCTCGTCGGCGGGCTCGGCGTCGCCCCGGGGGCGAACATCGGCACCCACGCGGCGGTCTTCGAGGCGACGCACGGCTCGGCGCCGAAGTACAAGGGGCAGAACAAGGTCAACCCGACCGCGATGATCCTCTCCGGGAAGCTCATGCTCGAGCACCTGGGCGAGGACGACGCGGCGCGCCGGCTCGAGGCCGCGGTGGCAGCGGTGATCGCCGAGGGCGACCGGGTCACCTACGACATGAAGCCGTCGCGCGACGACCCCTCCGCCGTCGGTACCGCGGAGTACGCCGACGCGATCATCGAGGCGCTTGCCGGCGAGGGCGCCTCGAGGTGAGCGCAACGCCCTGCGGCGATCGCGGGAGCGTCGCAGGCGAGAGATCCGGACGAAAGGAAGCGATTCGATGAACGGAAGGAAGAAGGTCACCGTCGTCGGTGCCGGAAACGTCGGCGCCACGTGCGCGCAGGAGGTGGCGAGGCGGGACTACGCCGAGGTCGTGCTCGTCGACGTGAAGCCGGACCTCGCGGCCGGCAAAGCCCTCGACATCAACCAGGCGGGATCGGTGCTGGGCTACGAGCCGACGGTCGTCGGCGTCGACGCATCCGGCTACGACGCGAGCGCGGGCTCGGACGTGGTCGTGATCACGGCGGGCCTCCCGCGCAAGCCGGGGATGAGCCGTGACGACCTCGTGAAGACGAACGAGACGATCGTCGCCGAGGTGACGCGCGAGATCGCGAAGCGCTCCAAGCAGGCCGTGCTCGTCATCGTCTCCAACCCGCTCGACGCGATGTGCCATGTCGCCCGGGCGGTGTCGAAGTTCCCGCGCGAGCGGGTCGTCGGCATGGCCGGCATCCTCGACACGGCGCGGTTCGAGTGCTTCATCGCGCAGGAGACGGGACTGTCGGTGAAGGAGGTCACGGCGACGGTGCTCGGCGGCCACGGCGACCAGATGGTCCCCGTCGTGTCGGCGACGACCGTCGGCGGCGTGCCGCTCGACCAGCTCGTGTCGGCGGCGAAGATCCGCAAGATGGTCGAGCGCACGAAGGTGGGCGGCGGCGAGATCGTGAAGCTGCTCGGCACATCCGCCTGGTACGCGCCGGGCGCCGCCGCAGCGCAGATGGTCGACGCGATCTGCCTCGACGAGAAGCGCGTGCTCCCGTGCACCGCGTACCTGCAGGGCGAGTACGGGATCCGCGACCTCTACATGGGCGTGCCCGTGAAGCTCGGCGCCGGCGGCGCCGAGGAGGTCGTGAAGCTCCGTCTCACAGCCGCCGAGAAGAAGATGCTGAAGCTCTCCGAGGCGGCCGTACGCGACGTCGTGCAGGTGCTGACGCACCGGTAGTCGTCTGCTGCGGGGGTGGGGCACACGGGCCTCACCCCCGCCTCCACCGGGTAGGCTTGCGCCGCGATGGACCTCGGCCTCAGCGGACGCACCGCGATCGTTCTCGGCGCCTCGCAGGGCATGGGCCTCGCGATCGCCGCGGCTCTGCGCGCCGAGGGCGCCGCCGTGGCGATGTTCGCTCGCCGCCGCGACGTGCTCGAGCGCGAGGCGGCGCGCCTCGGCGCTCTCGCCGTGCCCGGCGATCTCACCGACCCGTCCGACCTGCGTCGGCTCGTCGACACGGCCGTCGAGAGGCTCGGGGGCGTCGACGTGCTCGTGCTCAACGGCGGCGGCCCGCCGCCGGGCCCTGCGAGCGGCATCACGACGCAGGACGTCGAAGCGGCCGTGGCGCTCCTGCTCACCCCGCACGTGCACCTCGTCGCGGCATGCCTGCCGCACCTGCGGGCGAGCGGCCGCGGCCGCATCGTGGCGATCGAGTCCACGTCGGTGAAGGAGCCGATCGCGAACCTCGCTCTCTCGAACGCGGTACGTCCCGGCGTCGTCGGCTGGCTCAAGACCCTGGCCCGCGAGCTCGGCCCGGAGGGGATCACCGTCAACACGGTCGCCCCGGGGCGAATCGACACCGAGCGCCTGCAAGCGCTGTACGGAGCCGGCGGCCCGGGGCCGGAGATCCTGGCGCAGATCCCGGCCCGGCGGCTCGGCCGGCCGGCCGAGATCGCTGCGGCGGTGTGCTTCCTCGCCTCCGAGCAGGCGGCCTACATCAGCGGCTCGGTCGTCGCCGTCGACGGCGGCATGCTCAGCGGTCTCACGTAGTTGCCTGCACGACCGCCAGCAGCGCGACCCCCACTCGCGCGGCTCCTGTGGGGCACGGCGCTCGCCCTCGCCGTCGTCCTCGCCTTCGTCTGGCTCGTCCCGTCGCGCGACTACCTGTTCGTCCCCCACACGGCGCAGCCGCTCGCCGACAAGGTCACCGTGGAGGGGGAGAAGCCTCCCGATGCCGTCGGCGGCATCTACTTCGTCGACGTCGTCGTGCGCAAGGCGTCGTGGGCAGAGCGGTTGCTCCCGTTCCTGCGCCCGGACGGCTCGTCGCTCGTCGACCGCAGCCAGGTGGTGCCGCCCGACAGCTCCTTCGAGCAGCGCCGGCGAGAGGGACGGCAGGAGATGGCGCGCTCCGAGGAGGTGGCCGCGGCGGTGGCCCTGAAGCAGGCGGGCTTCGACGTCCGCACCGATCCGCAGGGCGCGCTCGTCGAGGGTGTCGCCTCGGACGTCCCGGCGGCGGCCGTTCTCGATCCGGGCGACGTCATCGTGCGCGCGAACGACACGGTCGTCCGCACCCCCGACGGTCTGCGCCGGGCGCTGTCGTCCGTCGCGCCGGGAGCAACGGTGCGGCTGACCGTGCGCCACGGCGGCAGCCTCGCGCAGAGGAACGTGCGCACGGTCGAGTCGCCGTCCCGACCCGGTCGCGCGATCATCGGCATCCGCGTCGCGCAGGCGGCCGACGTGAAGCTCCCCGTCAAGGTGCGTATCGACCTCGGCAACGTCGGCGGCCCGTCCGCCGGCCTGCCCTTCGCGCTCGATGTGCTGCAGGAGCTCGGCCACGACGTCGACCGCGGGCTCAAGGTGGCCGCCACCGGCGAGATCGAGCTCGACGGCACCGTCGCGCCGATCGGCGGCGTCAAGCAGAAGGTGTTCGGAGCGCGGAGGGCAGGGGTCGACGTCTTCCTCGTTCCGGCTGGGGATAACGCGGCGGAGGCGCGCCGCTATGCGGGCGACCTCCGCATCGTGCCCGTGCAAAGTTTTCAACAGGCGTTGTCCGCTCTGCGTACGCTCGCTTCGAAATAGCCTTTTTGCAGGTCTTTTGTCCGATCGGGAAACAGCCGCTAATTGCGGGGATTTCGTCCCCGGGCCCCTTGCGGGCGCGAGCCGTGATGCCGACAATGGCCCCTGTCCAGGGGGGACACGGCAGTATCACGTCGAACTATGAGCAAACTCGCCAAAGCATCGTGCAACGACTGCTACTTCCGCCGGGCGGGCCTGTGCGCGCTTCCGGGCGACGTCCCGTGCCCCACGTTCCGCGCGGCGACGGGCGGCCACCTGGCGCCCCCGCCGCAGCCGCGCCTCGTGCTCAGGCCTGCGCCCCCGCTTGCCGCGGCCACAGCCGCCGCGTAGGCTCCGGGGAATGACGCAACCGCCCCAGCCGGGCACCGGGCAGCAGCCGCGCAAGAGCGTGTGGACGCCCCGGCGCATCGTGCTCGGGCTCGTGCTGCTCTACGGGCTCGTCGTCGTGATCGCCAACCGCGACCGCGTCGCCGTCAACTTCGTGTTCTTCAAGACGGAGGCGTCCCTCTTCGTCGTGCTGCTGCTCGCGATCGCACTCGGCTTCGTCGTCGGCTGGCTGTTCGACGACCTCCGCGCGCGCCGGCGGCGACGCGAACGGCAGTAGCGCTCCTAGAGCAGGGAGGCGAGCAGCGCAACGCCCTCGGCGATGCGCTCGGGCGTCTCGTAGCTGAACGCGAGGCGGGCGGCGCCGACACCGCCGGAGCCGCCGGGGAAGAAGTCCGTCCCGCGAACGAACGTGACGCCCGCCTCGCTTGCCCGACGCAGGAGATCACCGGCATCGGCGCCGGGCCCGAAGTCCACCCACAGGAAGTAGCCGCCCTCGGGCCGGCTCCATGTCGCCGCCGGCGGCAGCTCGCTCTCGAGCGCCGACAGCATCGCGTCCTTGCGCGCGCGCAGCAGGCCGCGGATGCGTTCGAGGTTCGGCTCGAACGCGCCGCGTGCGAACAGCTCGTGCACGACCGCCTGGGGCAGCAGCGACGGCGAGATGTAGGTCGAGACGGCCCGCTCGTCGTAGGCGGCGCGCATCGCGTCGGGAACGACGAAGTAGCCGACGCGCAGCCCGGGAGCGACCGTCTTCGAGAACGACGAGGTGAACGTGACGTGCGAGCCGCCCTCGAGCTCGAAGATCGACGGGGGCGCCTGCCCCTCGTAGCGCACGAGCCCGTAGGGGTCGTCCTCGAGCACGTCGAGCCCGTGTGCGGCGGCGAGCTGCGCGATCCGTGCGCGCCGTCCGGCGCCGAGCGTGCGGCCGCTCGGGTTCTGGAAGGTCGGGATCGTGTAGAGGAACGAGATGTCGCCGCCCCTTGCAAGCTCCGCCTCGAGCGCGTCGAGGTCGAGACCCTCGTCGTCCATCGGCAGCGCCACGACCTCGACCCCCTGCCAGCCGAGCAGCTTGAGCGGGCGGTCGTACGTCGGCCCCTCCACGAGCACGCGCCCGGGCTTGCGCTCGAGCTGCACGGCGGCGTAGAAGACGAATCCCTGCAGGCCGCCGGTCGTGACGAAGACGCGGCCGGCGTCGACGCCGTGGCGCTCCGCGAGCACCTCGCGCAGCGGGCCGTAGCCGCCGCCTGCGCCGTACGAGAGGATCGCGGTGCCGTCGCGCTCGAGCGCCGCACGGCTGCAGTCGGCGATCAGCGCGGGATCGAGGCACTCCGGCGCCGGCGCGCCGCGGGCGAAGGAGATCGGAGCCATCGCCCGGAGACTACCCTGGAGGCTCCGCACCCGGTCGCAGAACCGGCAGGCGCGGAGCGCCGGACGGCACGGCGCCCCAGCCGCACGGCCGCTGCTGCTACCGTTGCCGGCAAGGACGGCGTGTGCCGGCCCGTGGGACTAGCTTCTTTCGACTCTCTCCTGGAGATCGGGTTCGAGGGTAGGTGGTCTCGACCTCGAATCAAGGAGTCGAAAACCCCATGTCACAACACACGTTTGCCGCGCTCGGCCTGCATGCCGATATCGTCGGCGCACTCGCGGAGCAGGGCATCGAGTCGCCGTTCCAGATCCAGACGCGCGCGATCCCTGCGGCGCTGTCCGGAGCGGACATCCTCGCCAAGGCCCCGACGGGCTCGGGCAAGACGCTCGCCTTCGCCGTTCCGATCGTGCAGCACGTCACGCGCGACGGCGCACGGCCCGCTGCGCTGATCCTCGTGCCGACGCGCGAGCTGTGCGTCCAGGTCGCCGAGGTGCTCGAGAGGCTCGCAGCCGTCCGCGGCCTCTCGGTCGCGGCTGTCTACGGCGGCGTGCCGCTGCGCGCCCAGGCCGACAGGGCCCGCACGGCGCACATCCTCGTGGCGACGCCGGGGCGGCTGCAGGACCTGATCGACCGGCGTCTCGTCTCCCTCGACGCGGTCACGATCCTCGTCCTCGACGAGGCCGACCGCATGCTCGACATGGGCTTCAAGCCGCAGGTCGACAAGATCGTGCGCCGCATCCGGGACGACCGTCAGACGATGTTCTTCTCGGCCACGCTCGACGGGGCCGTCGGCGAGCTCGCGCAGGCGTACACGACGGCGCCGGTGCGGATCGAGGCCGAGCTGCCGAGCGAGCACTCGACCGGCGAGATCGACCACCAGTTCCTGGCCGTCACGGCCGAGAACAAGGTCGACAAGCTCGTCGAGCTGCTCAACGCGGAGCGCGGCCTCGCGCTCGTGTTCGTGCGCACGAAGCGCGGCGCCGACCGGCTGGCGCAGCGGCTCGCACGTCACGACGTGCGCGCGGTCGCGATGCACGGCGACAAGACGCAGGCGGCGCGCGAGAAGGCGCTCGCACACTTCGAGTCAGGCAAGGTGACGACGCTGATCGCCACCGACGTCGCCGCGCGAGGGCTCGATCTGTCGGACATCACGCACGTGATCAACTTCGACCCGCCGGAGGACGAGAAGGCCTACACGCATCGTGTCGGCCGCACCGGCCGCGCGGGCCGCTCGGGCACCGGCGTCACGCTCGTGCTGCCGGATCAGCAGTCCGAGGTGAGCCGTGTCGCGCGCCTCAACGGGCAGACCGAGAAGTGGGAGGAGACCGGCATGAAGTCGGCCGCTCCCAAGCTCGTCTACTCGTCGAAGCGGCGCAACTCGAAGTGGGGGCCGTCGCGGCCCCGCCGCAAGATCTGACCGCGCTCCCCGAATCGTCACGCCCGTCGTGCACGCGCATGCATCACCCCGCACGACGGGCGCGGCGCCGTCCGCCGCACCGTGTCAGGCGAAGTACGTGTCGTCGTGGGAGTACGGAGGGACGCAGCAGCACAAGAGCCGCACGCCTTCAGGTCCGGCGGTGATCTCGTGCCAGGCGCCGGGCGGGATCAGCACGGCGTCCCCCTCACGCACCTCACGCGACGCCCCGTCGAGCTCCATCGTGCCGCCACCCTCGACGAGCAGGTAGATCTCCTCGCTGACCGCGTGGTAGTGACGCTCCGTCGACTGGCCCGGCGCGAGCGTCGCCTCGGCCAGAGACTGCGCGGGCGTGTGCAGGTACTCGCGGATCGTCGAGCCGTCCTTCGTCGTGAAGGGCTCGAGAGTGCGATACGAGACGACGTCCATCACGTTGCGCGCTCGTCGGCCTCGTGCGACGAGAGCAGCAGGAGCACGCCGGCGAGGATGACGACTTCCCAGATCCAGAGACCGAACGGCACTGCCCCGGAATGTACCGACGCCCAGAGGATCGCAGCGGCCGTACGGGCGACGCGCCGCGCAGCACCACGGCGACGAGCGCGGCGACGGGCTGAGGAACGGGTTGCTGGCCTTCGCGCGGATCAGCGGGGCGCTCCCCGTGCTCCTCGTCGCCGGGGCGCCGCTCTCCGCGCGGCGGCGGTCGTCCTCGCGCGGCGGTCGCGGGCGCGTCAGCTGCGGGCGATCTCGGCCACGAGCTGAGCGGTCTCCGTCGGCGTCGTGCCGACGCGGATGCCCTTCGCCTCGAGCGCTGCTTTCTTGCCTTCGGCTGTCCCCGAGGAGCCGGAGATGATCGCGCCCGCGTGGCCCATCGTCTTGCCCGGCGGAGCGGTGAAGCCCGCGATGTAGGCGACGACCGGCTTCGTCACCTCGGCCTCGATGAAGGCGGCGGCCTTCTCCTCCTCGTCGCCGCCGATCTCGCCGACCATGACGACGTACTCCGTCTCGGGATCGGCCTCGAACCGGCCGAGCACGTCGATGAACGACGAGCCCACGATCGGGTCACCGCCGATGCCCACGATCGTGGAGTTGCCGAGCCCGAGCTGGGTGAGCTCGTGGCCGATCTGGTAGGTGAGCGTGCCCGAGCGGGAGACGAGTCCGATGCTGCCGGCGTTGAAGATCTCGGCCGGGATGATGCCCACGTTCGCCTTCCCCGGCGACAGGGCGCCCGGGCAGTTGGGGCCGATCATCGTCACGCCCCTCGTGCCGATGTAGGCGTGGATGCGGAGCATGTCGTGGGCCGGAACGCCCTCGGTGATGCAGATCACGGTGGCGATGCCGGCGTCGACCGCCTCGTAGACCGCGTCGGCGGCGAACGGCGCGGGGACGAAGATCATCGCAGTGTTCGCGCCCTCGCGGGTCACGGCCTCGACGACCGTGTCGTAGACCGGGACGCCCTCGACGTCCTGGCCGCCCTTGCCGGGCGTGACGCCGGCGACGAGGTTCGTGCCGTAGGCGCGGTTGCGCAGGCCGTGGAAGCGCCCCTCGGAGCCGGTCAGCCCCTGGACGACGAGCCGCGTGTCGTTGTCGACGATGATCGCCATCGCTAGCGCTCCTTCCTCGCCTTGATCGCGATCTTCGTCAGCGTCAGCCGGCCGTCGGCGACGCGGTCCCCGAGCAGCGCCGCCACCCGCCGCGCGTCGTCGCCCTCGCAGCCGGTGCGCGCAAGCCAGGCGACGAAGTCCATCGAGTGCTCGTAGAAGCGGGCGTCGTCGACCCCGAGCCCGGCCTCTCGCACGATCTCGCGCCACTCGGCATCCGTGTAGTTGCGCACGTGCGACGGATCGCGCAGCTTCTCGGCCTCCTCGACGGCGTCGCCCATGTGCACCGTGTCGACGATGAGGACGCGGTCGGCGCTGACGCGCGCCATCTCGCTCACCGCCTTGCGCACGTCCGCGAAATGGTGGGCGGCCGTGCGGCACGCGACGACGTCGACGCACCCGTCCGCGAAGGGCAGGCTCTCGGCACGACAGACGACATCCGGCTGCATGCCCGGCGCGGGGTCGCAGGTGACGACGTCGATGCCGGCCTCGCGTAGACGCCGCGCGACATGGCCTCCGCCCGTGGCGACGTCCACCGCGGAGCGCGCGCCCTCGGCCCAGGCGACGATCTGCTCGAGATCGGCGCCGCCCCGGTGCGCGTCCGAGTCGACGTACAGCCGCGCGCGACCGCTCCAGACGTCGCTCATCGCGAGAGCTCCACGGCTTTCCGTGCCGCCTCGAGCATCGTCGGCTCCACGTACAGGTCGGGGGGCGCGGCCTCGCGGAGGATGCGCCGGCCCTCCTCGGCGTTCGTGCCGTCCAGCCGCACCACGATCGGCAGCGCGAGGCCGATCTCGCCGAGCGCCTGCAGGATGCCCCGGGCGACCTCGTCGCAGCGGGTGATGCCGCCGAAGATGTTGAAGAAGATCGCCTTCACCTGCGGATCGCGGGTGATCACCTCGAGCGCGTCGACGACGCCCTGCGCGTCGCCGCCGCCGCCGAGATCGCAGAAGTTGGCTGGGCGGCCGCCGGCGAAGGTGACGACGTCGACGGTCGACATCGTCAGGCCGGCGCCGTTCCCGAGCACCCCGACCTCGCCGTCGAGCCTGACATAGGTGACGTGCTTCTCGCGCGCGAGCGCCTCGAGCGGGTCGGCGGCGTCGAGGTCGCGCATCTCGGCCACGTCCGGGTGGCGGTAGAGCGCGTTGTCGTCGACGGTGAACTTCGAGTCGAGCGCCTTCACCTCGCCGTCGGGGGTGACGATGAGCGGGTTGATCTCGCACAGCATCGCGTCGAAGCGCACGAACGCGTCGTAGAGCTTGCCGATGATCGCCGCGATCTGCTTGCGCTCGGACGGGTCGCTGACGCCGCCGCCGAAGACGAGCCGGCGCGCCTGCCAGGGATGGAAGCCCTCGAGGGGATCGACGTGCAGCCGCACGAGCGCGTCGGGGCTCTCCGCGGCGACCTGCTCGATGTCCACCCCGCCCTGCGTCGTGAACATGAACAGCGGCTTCTTCTCACCACGGTCGAACGTGAGCGAGAGGTAGTACTCCTTGGCGATGTCGGACGCCTTCTCGATCCAGAGGCGCTTCACGACGTGGCCCTTGATGTCGAGCCCGATGATGTCCTTGGCGCGCTCCTCGGCCTCGTGCGCGGTCCGGGCGAGCTTGACGCCGCCCGCCTTGCCGCGACCGCCGGTCAGCACCTGCGCCTTGACGACGACGGGACCGCCGAGCACCTCGGCCGCCTGGCGCGCCTCGCCCGGCGTCGTCGCGAGGCGGCCGTCGGAGACGGGGATGCCGGCACGCCGGAACAGCTCCTTGCCCTGGTACTCGTAGAGATCCACGCCGAGGGCGAGCCTAGCAACCCCGTTGTGCGAGCATCTCCGGCATGCGTCGGATGCTCCTTCTCCTGCCCGCCGTCCTGCTCGCCGCCGGCTGCGGTGCGGCGGCGGTTTCCGTGCCTCCCGCCGTCAGGGCCGCTCCCCAGCGGGCCGTCCTCGGCTGGAGCGAGCAGTACCCGGCGGCGAAGCCGGCGCTCGCGTTCGGCGTGACGTCGTTTGCCGTCACGGAGACCGGCTGGAGCGCCGACATCTCGTTCAGGAACCGCTCACGCGTCTCGTGGCAGGTCGGCGACCCCCGCCGTGCCGTCGAGCGCGCCTTCGGCGTGCTCCTGTTCCCCGACGACGACATCACGGCGCTCGAGCGGCGCAACCGCGAGGGCACGCTGCCGGCGATCCGCAAGGCGACGGTCTACGACCCGCCGCTGCCGAAGACGATCGAGCCGGGCGCCTCCTGGCGCGGCACCATCTCGGCTCCGGGCGCGCTCGCGGCCGGCCTGTGGGTACGGCTGTCGTTCGGAACGTTCACGGCTGCCGGCACGCCGCCGCCCGGTGCGCAGCAGCGCGTGGTGTGGTTCACCGACCACGCCTATCGCCTGAAGGTCACGCCATGAGCTCGCGGAAGCGGGGATCGTCGGCGAGCGCCGCGAGGTCGCCGTCGGCCCGCGCCGACTCGCGCAGCGCCGGGTCGAGCGCGAGCGCACGGGCGATGTGTGCCAGCGCCTCGTCCCGCGCGCCCGTGAGCGCCGCAAAGCAGCCCAGGTCGTAGAGCAGCGGCGCGCTCTCGCCGTGGCGGGCGAGCGCGCCGCGCAGGAGCTCGGCCCCCTCGCGCCAGCGCCTGGCCTCGTAGTGGGCCGTCGCCCGCCGCAGCGCGTCCCAGACGAGATGGATGCCGAGCAGCCGTCGCAGCTCCTCGATCGGGCGCGGGTGGTCGTCGACGCGCAGGTCGCAGATGCGGTCGACGCCCTCGCGGCTCTCGGCCGCGGCGCCCGCACGCTCGACGACGACCGCCGCCGACTGCTGGCCGCGCACATCGCCGCCCGCCGCCTGGCCCGCCTCGAGGGCGGCGACGAGCCGCTCCGCGAGCGAGCCGCCCGTCGCGAGAAACGCGCTCTCCATGCCGGCGACGACGGCCTCGCCGGCGAGGATGTTCCCCTGCACCGCGTAGCCCGGCCCGACGCGATGGCCGGCCCAGTGGAGGCAGTCGGCGCCGGTGTGCGCGGCCGACGCGCCGGACGCCGCGACGGCGCCGAGCTGGCGCGTCTCGCGGCCCGCATCCCCGGCGAGCGCCTCCGCGAGGGCGTCCGGCAGCAAGCGGCCGGCCTCGAGCGAGTCGAGCACGCGCGGCCCGAAAGCGGCGACACCCGCCGCCTGCGTCGCGACGGCGCCCACGCCCGCGCGCGCCCAGGGCACGACGGCGCCGACCGCGAAGTACTTCGACTGCACCGCGCACCCGACCTCGCCCGTGGACACGTCGGCGGCGCAGATGGAGAAGGTCGCCTTCAGGGGCACGAAGGGTGGCACGCGGACAACCTAACGGCCGGCACGCGATCCTGCGCTCACGGGGAGGGGGATCGAGCCCCCTCCCCGGTCACGACGACGTCCGAGCCTCTGTCCAGCGATCGGCGTGCCCGCCTTCGGGCCGTCCGGCCCGCGCGGATCGGTGGATCCGGGCTCAGGCGCGGGCCGCCGCCGGCTCGGGCACGAGCCCGAGTTGCGTCAGCATCTGCACCTGGTCGTAGTAGAGGCGGTCCTCGACGACTCTGCCTGCGGCGATGCGAAGCACCTCGACGCCCCGGCCGACGAGGTGCCGGTGGGTCGCGGGGATCTCGCCCTGCTTGCCCACAAGAGGCTCGTCATGGGTCCCCGAGAAGGTGAACTCGCGCACCGCCCAGTCGCCTGCGACGATCTCGTTGTGGCTCGTGATGCGTGCATCCGGGAAGGCGCGCAGCCACGCCATCGCATACTCGGTGGCTGCCTCGGCTCCTTCCAGGTGGACGTCATCGGGAGCTTCGAAGACGACGTCGTCGGCGAAGGTCTCCCTGATGCGCCGCTCGTCGTGGGCGTTGAAGGCGTCGAGAGCCTCTCTCGCTGCCTCGAGCGTGCCCGCCATACCGACCTCCTTTCTCGTGCGTATTCGCACGAGAGCCGAGCGTACATCGCTTCGCGTCCACGGTCAACGTCCCGACGTCCGCGCCGTCACGCCGGCTGAGCGGTCGGCCGTACCAGGATCTCGCTCACGTCGACGTGCGGCGGCTGCGAGAGCGCGAAGAGGACGGCGCGCGCGACGTCGCCCGGCTCGAGCGGCGCGTCGAGCGGCACCGTGTCGAAGAACGGCGTGTCGACGATCCCGGGCGCGATCACCGTGACGCGCACGCCGCTGCCGTCGAGCTCCAGGCGCACGTTCTCGGCCATCGCGTGGACGGCGTGCTTCGTGGCCGAGTAGAGCGAGCCGGGGATCGCGCGGCGGCCGGCGACCGAGCCGGTCAGGAGCAGATGCCCCCTCGACTCCTTCAGCGCGGGCAGGCTGGCCCGGATCGTCAGCGCGGCGCCGTAGACGTTCGCGAGCACCATCTCGCGCCAGTGCTCGACGGTGTCGCCGAGGAAGCCTCGCCGGGCGCCGAAGCCCGCGTTCGCCCAGGCTGCGTCGAGGCGGCCGAAGAGCTCGAGGCACGTGACGACGGCGGCCTGCTGGTCGGCCCATTCGGTGACGTCGCACTCGACCGCGACCGCATGCCCGGGCCCGCCGAGCTCGGCGGCAAGCGCCTCGAGCCTGTCGATGGAGCGGGCGGCGAGCACGAGCCGCCAGCCCTCGGCCGCGGCCATGCGCGCCGTCGCGGCGCCGATGCCGGAGGAGGCGCCGGTGATGAGGAGGACACGCCCGCCGGCCATGCCTCGACTCTACACCTCGCCGATCGCGGCGCCCTCCCAGCGCACGGCGAAGCGGACCGTCGGCTCGGGCCGGCCGCCGCAACTCGGCGGCACGAGGGGCCCGTCGTGCTCGTCCACGGCGAGCGTCACCTCGCCGATCGGCGTCGCAAAGCGGTGACGGGAGCCGTCGCCGGCAGGGCCCAGGTAGCGGAGCGCAGCCAGACGAGCTTCGCCGAGCCGTTCCCTGATCGCGAGCTCGGCCGCCTGTACGGCCGGCGCGTGGATCACGCGCCCGCGGTAGTGGGCGAGCGGGACGGCGTCGGCGGCGAGCTCGGCGGCGACGCGCGCGGCATCGATGGGCCGCACCCGTCCGAGCATCACGCCGTGCGGCAGCGCGAGCACGTTGCCGGCGAAGCGGTGGCCGCCGAGGTGCGAGCACTGCCAGACGGCGTCCGGCTCGACGAGCCCGCGCAGCGCCTCGTAGAGGGGCACGCCGAGCCGCGCGCAGCAGGCGTCACGGCGGCCGTGGGCGCAGACGAGGAGCGTCGGCACGGCGACCGGCTCGGGCGAGCGGCCCGGGTCGAGGTCGAGGGCGGCGAGGTCCTCGATCCGCTCGAGCTCGAAGCGCGCGAACGCGCTCCCGTGCTCCCCCACGTGCGCGACGAAGACGGCGAACGTCGGCGCGGCGCGGCGCTCCGGCTTGCGCACGAAGAGGACGCGGCCGTCGCCGCCGGACTGCGACGCCCACTCGACGAGGCGCTCCCGCACCGACGCCGGCAACGAGCCGTCCGCGACGACGTCCCTCCCCCACGCCTCGCGCACCTCGACGAGGAGCCACCTGCTCGCCCGCGTCGCCGTGCCGCCGAGCCGCTCCAGAGAGGCGGCCGACAGCTCGGAGCAGCTCATCTCGTTCCCAGCCTGTCGGCCAGCATCCGTTCGAGCGCGGGGTCGATGCCGAGCGCCGCCTTGAACGCCAGGTAGTCGTCGAATGCCTTCGCGCGGTCGCGCGCCGGCCGCCGCACCGCACGCAGGAGCAGGTTCTTCGGCGTGTGCTCGAGCTCGACGAACTCCACCACCTGCACCTCGTAGCCGGCGGCGCCGAGCAACTGCGCGCGCGCCGCGTCGGTGACCTCGGCGGCGAAGCGCTCGCGCAGGATGCCATGGCGCAGCAGGGGGCCGAGGGAGGCGTTCGCGAGCTGGGGCAGTAGCTCGTGCTGGCAGCAGGGCACCGCGAGGATCACCGCCGCCTCGGCGCGAACGGCGCGGTCGAGCGCGGCGTCGGTCGCCGTGTCGCATGCATGCAGGCTGACGACGAGGTCGGCGCCCTCGAGCCCCGCGTATCCTGCGATCTCCCCGACCTCGAAGCGCAGGCCGGCGGCGCCGAGCCTACGGGCGAGCGCCTCGCAGCCGGCCACGACCTCCGCCTTCAGATCGAGGCCGACGATCTCGACCTCGCGCCCGTGGACGGCGGCGAGGAGGTGGTGCAGGGCGAAGGTGAGGTACGACTTGCCCGAGCCGAAGTCGACCACGCGCAGCGGCCCGTCCGGGAGCTCCGGCAGCACCTCGCCGACGAGCTCGAGGAAGCGGTTGACCTGCCGGAACTTGTCGTAGTGGCGCGCGCGCACCTTGCCCTCCGCCGTCATGACGCCGAGCTCGACGAGGAAGGGCACGGGCTCGCCGTCCGGCAGCAGCCTCCGCTTCACGCGATCGTGGCGGAGCCGCGCGGAGGGCCTGGTCGGAGCGCGGCGCAGCACCTTCGCGCCCCTGCCGCCGGCGAGGACCTGCCAGTCGTCCTCTGTCGACTGCAGGAGCCCCTGCCGGAACTCGCCTGCGAGCAGGTGCGCGAGCCTCCGCGCGGTCTCCTCCGCGGCGAGGTTCTCGTCGACCGTGCGCGTCTCGTGGTGGTACGTCCAGCGGTAGCGGAGACTGCCGCGAACGACCACCGGGGCGACCGTCACCCGGGCGGCGCGAGAGGGATCGCTACGCCGCGGGCTGCTGAGGGTGGCGCCCGTGAGCTGCCCGCCGGCGACGAGTCGTGCGACGAGCTCGTCCGTCTCGCTCATTCCCGCTCGGCGACGACGCAGAGGAGCTGGCCGTTGGCGACGGCCTCGCCGGCGGCGATGCCGAGGTCGCGCACGACGCCGTCGCGCGGCGCTGCGATCTCGTTCTCCATCTTCATCGCCTCGACGACGAGCAGCACCTGCCCTGCGGTGACCTCGTCGCCCTCCGCGACGTCGACCTTGAGCACGGTTCCCTGCATCGGGCTCGTCACCGCCCCCGAGCCGCCGGCCGCCGTCGCCGCCGCGCGCTCGCGTCGCCGGCGCGCGAGCTCGGCCCAGGGTGCTTCGGTCACGTGCAGTCGCACCTCGTACGCGCGGCCGTCGACCTCGACGGCGACGAGTCGCTCCCGCGTGGGAACGCCGTCCGGCCGCCGTGCTACGGTTGTTGTCCGATGCGACAACTGCTTCGTGATCTCGCCCGCGCGCTGTGCGAGCTCCTGCGACTCCACGATCCCGTGGCACGTGCCGCCGGCGACGAAGCACGGCTCGGAGAGCAGCGCCAGGTGAAAGCCGACGATCGTCGGCGGGCCCTCGATGTGGAACTCCTCGAGCGCCCGCAGCATCCTGCGTCGCGCCGTCTCGCGGGTCGTGTCGTGCACGATCAGCTTCGCGATCATCGGGTCGTAGAGGCCGGAGATCTCGTCGCCCGCGCGAACGCCGGAGTCGACGCGCACGCCCGGCCCGGCCGGCTCCTCGTAGGCCGTGATCAGCCCCGGCGCCGGCAGGAACCCCCTCGACACGTCCTCGGCGTTGATCCGGCACTCGATCGCATGGCCGCGCGGGCTCACGTCTTCCTGGCGCAGCGACAGCGGCTCGCCCTGCGCGACGAGGATCTGCTCGCGCACGAGGTCGAGCCCCGTGACCATCTCGGTGACCGTGTGCTCGACCTGGATGCGCGTGTTCATCTCCATGAAGAAGTAGTCGCCCTCCGCGGTGAGCAGCCCTTCGATCGTGCCGGCGCTGCGATACCCGGCGGCGCGGGCGGCGCTGACCGCGATCTCCCCGATGCGCGCGCGGAGCGCGTCGTCGACGGCGGGCGACGGCGTCTCCTCGATCAGCTTCTGGTGCCGCCGCTGGATCGTGCAGTCGCGCTCGCCGAGGAAGAGCACGTTCCCGTGCGCGTCCGCGAGCACCTGCGCCTCCACGTGCCGCGGATTCTCGATGAACTTCTCCACGTACACGGCCGCGTCGGCGAAGTACTTGAGCCCCTGCCGCTGCGCCGACTCGAAGGCGCGTACCGCCGTGTCGGCGTCGGCGACGATCTCCATCCCCTTGCCGCCGCCACCGGCGGCCGCCTTGATGATGAGCGGGTAGCCGATCGCCTCGCCGAGCGCGACCACCTCCCCGACCGCCGTCACCGGCTCCGTGGAGCCGGGGACGATCGGCACGCCGGCCGCCTCCATCGCCGTGCGCGCCCGCGTCTTCGAGCCCATCAACTCGATCGCGGCCGGCGGCGGGCCGATCCACACGAGCCCCGCCTCCTCGACGGCGCGGGCGAACGCGGCGTTCTCGGCGAGGAACCCGTAGCCTGGGTGTACCGCCTCGGCGCCCGCGCGCAGCGCGGTCTCGACGATCACGTCGCCGCGGAGGTAGCTCTGGTCGGCGGGGCCGGGGCCGATCAGGTACGCCTCGTCGGCGACGCGCGTATGGAGGCGTCCGCGGTCGGCCTCGGAGTAGACGGCGATCGTGCCGATGCCGAGCTCCCGCAGGGTGCGGAACACACGCACCGCGATCTCGCCGCGGTTCGCCACGAGCACTTTGCTGAAGGACGCCATCCGCCGCGTATTCTCCCCGAGAATGACGCTCCCCGACCAGCTGACCCTCACGCGTGCCCTCGCGGTACCGATCGTGGTCGTCCTGTTCGCGTGGGACTTCGGGGGGCACGCCTACTGGGCCACGGCGGCGTTCATGATCGCGATGGCGACCGACCAGGTCGACGGCTGGCTCGCGCGGCGCTGGCACCAGACCTCGGCATTCGGCTCGCTGCTCGACCCGATCGCCGACAAGGTGCTCGTGATGGCGGCGCTCGTGATGCTGGTCGCCGAGGGCGTGGCGCCGGCGTGGATGGTGGCCGCGATCGTCGCCCGGGAGCTCCTCGTCTCCGGGCTCCGCCTCGCAGCGATCGAGAAGGGCGTCGTCATGGCTGCGCGCGACCTCGGCAAGCTGAAGACGTGGGCGCAGGCTCTCGCGGTCGCGGCGGGCGGTTTCGCCGCGGCCGGCGCGTGGAGCCACCGCGTGGCGTGGTGGATGCTTCTCGTCGCCGTGCTGCTGACGTGGGTGTCCGGGCTCGACTACGCCCGGGGCGCCCCGCGTGTGCTGCGCGGGGAGCACGTGCCGTAGGCGCCGCACCGGGGTGTCGGGGGCGTCCGCTCCGCCGCCTCGGCCAGCCCCGCAGACCACCACGGGCTCCGGTACGCCTCCGGCTCGTCGTCGACGTCGACACTCTCGCGCGCGAGCGCGACGGTGACCGCAGCCTCCACGCCGTCGTGCGGATCCGGCACGAGCCTCAATTCCACGCGCCAAGGCTACGCGAGGCGCACGAGTCGTGTCGCCGTCGCCTTGAACGTCGCCACGACCACGTCGCCCTCGCGCAGGCGCAGGCGGTCGGCCGATCTCTCGGTCACCTCGGCCGTGAGGGGGCCCACGCGCACGCGCACGCGGTTGCCGAGAGCGACGAGCGAGGAGATCGGAGCGCACACGTGGTTGACGGCCGAATCGCCCGCTGCGTCGCGCCCGATCGAGACATCCCACGGGTACACGGCCAGGGCGACCGGCCCCTCGCCCGCGTCCGTCGTCCAGATGCTCCCACCTCCGTCGAGGACCACCTCCGTCAGCCCGCCTCCGGATCGCGCGGTGCCGTGGAGGACGTTCGCGCCGGTGAAGCTCGCGACGAACGCGTCGGCCGGCGCCGCGACGAGATCGGCGGCGCCCCCGACCTGCAGCACGCGCCCGTCGACGAGGACACCGATGCGGTCGGCGAGCGTCGCCGCGTCCTCGAAGTCATGCGTGACGAGGAGCACGGGCAGCCCCAGCTCGGCGAGCAGCTCGCGCAGCTCGGCGCGCACCGCCGCCCGGGTGTGCGCGTCGAGCGCCGAGAGCGGCTCGTCCAGCAAGAGGACGCCCGGGTCTCGCGCGAGCGCGCGCGCGAGCGCGACCCGCTGGCGCTCGCCGCCAGAGATGTCGCCCGGGCGGGCCCCGGCGAGATGGGCGACGCCGAGCCGCTCGAGCAGCGCGTCGGCGCGGCCGGAGCCGCCGAAGACGACGTTGGCGCGCACCGTCATGTGCGGGAAGAGCGCATACTCCTGGAACACGAGCCCTACCGACCGGCGCTCCGGCGGAATGTCCACGCCCTGGGCCGTGTCGAGCCACACGTGGTCTGCGAGCGCGACCCGGCCCGTATCCGGGCGCAGCAGCCCCGCGATCGCTCGCAGCACGCTCGACTTCCCGGCGCCCGAGGGGCCGACGAGCGCGAACGTCTCGCACCCCACGTCGAGCGTCAGCTCGAGCGCGAAGGAGCGGAGAGCGTGACGAAGGGAGACGTGGAGCGTGTCCATGCGGGAACGATCTTGACTGCGAGCAGCACCGCGCCGCTCACGAGCACGAGCTCGGCGCCGATCGCGAGCGCCGTGTCGAAGTCGACGTCGAACTGCTCGTACACGGCGAGCGACAGCGTCTGGGTCACTCCCTGTAGCGAGCCGGCGAACATGATCGTGGCACCGAACTCGCCGATGCCGCGTGCGAACGCGAGCGCCGCTCCGGCGCCGAGACCGCCCGACGCGAGAGGGAGAGCGACACGGAAGAAGGTGCGGGCCGGGCCCGCCCCGAGCGTGCGGGCGGCTCCCACGAGGTCGGGATCGACGGCCTCGAACGCGGCGATCGCCGCGCGGACATAGAAGGGCGACGCGACAAAGGTGACGGCGAGCACGACCGCGGTCTCGGTGAACGGGATCGACAGCCCCAGGGCGTCGAGCGACGCGCCCAGCAGACCGAGCCGCCCGAACGCCGCCAGCAGCCCGATACCCGCGACCGCGGGCGGGAGCACGAGCGGCAGCTCGACGAGCGTGGTCACGAGCGCGCGCCCGCGAAAGCGCCGCGTCGCGATCAGGTAGGCGGCAGGCGTGCCGACGAGCAGGATCAGCGCGTTCGCGACGAGATTCGTCTTCAGCGTGACGACGAGCGCGTCGAGCGCCACACGGCTTCCCATCCGCGCGATCAGCTCGAGGGGAGGCACGCGAAGGAAGATCGCGGCGATCGGAAGCAGCAGGAACCCGAGGGCGAGCACCGTCGTCGCCCAGAGCATGAAGGGGAACAGGCGCTTCACGGGATGCCGAAGCCGGCGCTGCGCAGCTGTCGCCGCCCGTCCGGGCCGAGCAGCGCGATCACGAGATCCTGCGCCGCCGCGACGTGCCGCGACGACGATGTGATCGCGACCTCGTAGCGCACCGTCGGCTGCGCCCGGCGTGGCAGCGGGATCGAGACGACCTTCGCGGCGACGGGGCGTACGTCGGTCGCGTACACGAAGCCTGCATCCGCCTCCCCGAGCGCGACCTTCGTGACGACCCCTTTCACGTCGGGCTCGAGGCTCACCGCCTTCCGCAGCACCCGCAGCAGCCCGAGGCGCTCGAGCACCTCGCGGGTGTAGAGCCCGATCGGGACCTTCGCTCCCGCCACGACCAGCCTCAGGCCACGACGGCGCTCGAGGTCGCCGACGGAGCGGATCCCGGCGGGATTCCGCTTCGGAACGATGAGCACGAGACGGTTCGTCGCAAACGCCACGGGCTTGCGCACGAGGCCGGCCGCGAACAGCTCCTGCGTGTAGCGCGGGCTCGCGGAGAGGAACAGGTCGGCCGGCGCTCCCTGGCGGATCTGCTGAGCGAGCTGGCCCGAGCCGCCGAACGAGTACCGGGCGTTCGCCTCGATCCTCGGAAGCACCTCGGTCAGCGACGCCGCCGCAAGGACGACGGGCGGGCCGCCCGCAGGCGCTGCCGTTGCGGCGAGCGACACAGACACGGCCGCGCAGGCCGCCGGCACGGCGATCGCGACGGCCGGCAGCGCGCGCTTCACAGCTCCACCATCACCGACGTCGACTTGACCACCCCGGCGGCGCTCATCCCCGCCTTCAGGCCGAGCTCCTCGGCGGACTCGCGCGTGACGATGGCGACGACGCGGGACGGTTCGGTGACGTCGATCTCCACGCGCGCGAGCAGCCCGTCCAGCTCGACCGAGCGGATCACGCCGCGGAAGCGATTCCGCGCCGAGATCTGCTCCGAGCCGGTCGCCCCGCGGAGGCGCTCGACCTCCGCGAACGGCACCACGCGCCTGTTCGCAGCATCGCGCTCGACCCTGATCTTGCCCGCACGATCCCAGCGCCGGAGCGTGTCGAGGCTGATGCCGAGCACGCGCGCGGCCTCCGCCGCGCTCAGACTACGCCTATGCATTGCATGTGCATATCAGATGAGAACGAGAGGAGCAAGCAGAACCGTCTACGCTCGCCTCGTGCACGGCCGCAGGCGGGAGCAAACCGGGAACGAGCACTGGCTGAACCGGGGCGTCGGGGCGATCGGCGGCGCGAGCCTCCTCTCCGACCTCGGCCACGAGATCCCGACGGCGCTGCTGCCGGGCCTGCTGACGACCACGCTCGGCGCCCCCGCGGCGGCGCTCGGACTCGTCGAGGGTGTCGCCGACGGCCTCGCAGGCGCCGCCAAGCTCGCCGGCGGGGCGCTTGCCGACGATCCGCAGCGACGCCGAGCGACGGCTGTCGGCGGCTACACCGTAACCGCCGTCCTCTCGTCGGCGATCGGTCTCGCCGGCGCCGCCTGGCAGGTCGGCGTGTTGCGCTCTGCCGCCTGGACCGCTCGCGGCATCCGCGGACCGTCGCGGAATGCGCTCCTCGCCGACGTCGTCGACGCGTCGGCGTACGGGCGCGCGTACGGGTTCGAGCGCATGATGGACAACCTCGGCGCGATCGGCGGCCCGCTGCTCGCGCTCGCACTCGTCGCGGTGTTGGACGTGCGCACGGCGATCCTGCTCTCGATCGTCCCGGGGATGCTTGCGGCGCTCGCGATCGTGATCGGCATCCGGGCAGCGCCGCGTGCCGAGCGGCGCACCCACCGCCCTCTGCGCCTCCGGGTGCGCCCGGTGCTGCGCGGCCGGCTCGGCCGGCTGTTCGTCGGCGTCGGCGCCTTCGAGGTCGGGAATGTCGCCGCGACGCTGCTGATCCTGCGCGCGACGGACATGCTGGAGCCCGGACGGGGCCACGACGCCGCGGTGCAGACGGCGATCCTGCTGTACACGGGCTACAACGCCGCCGCGACGCTGACATCGCTTCCCGGCGGCCGCTGGATCGACCGCGGCGGCCCCGTGCGCGCGCTGGCCGGCGGCTTCTCGTGCTTCGCCGTCGCGTACGGCGGGTTCGCGTTCGCGGGAGGGGGGCTCGCGCTGACGGCGCTGCTGTTCGCCCTCGCGGGCGTCGGCATCGGGCTCGTCGAGACGGCGGAGAACGCCGCCGTCGCCTCGCTCGCCCCGGAAGCGGTACGCGGCTCCGCGTTCGGGCTGCTCGCCGGCATGCAGAGCTTCGGCAACCTCGCGGCAAGCGGGGTCGCCGGTCTCGTGTGGACAGTCGCCTCGCCCGAGGCCGCGTTCGCCTACCTCACCGTGTGGATGCTCCTGGCGCTGGCGGCGCTGGCCTGGACACGGGGCGACTGAGGCGGCCGGCGGGCGCGTCCGCCGCGCCTCCGACCTCGACCGTCGCGCACGGAGAGCAAGACCCACGCCGCGGCGAGATCAGCCCTCCTGCGGACGCGACTCAAGGACCGGAGCCCGGCGTCCCGAGCCGGCAGGACCGACCGGCGGCACGGGGGCGGCGCCGGGGGGAAGGAGCATGTCGGCGATATCCGTGCGCGCCCGCAGGAGCGCGGCTTCGAGCCAGCGTGCGGGCGTGTGTGCGAAGGCGAAGACGGCGAACTGCTCGACGGCAGCCGGAGACGCGAGCCGCAGCGCCAGCCACGCGCCGTCGAGCTCGTCGCCCTCGCGCCGGAGCAGGCCCGCGCCGTCGTCGGCGTCGCGCAGGAGCCAGGAGACGATCCTCTCCTCCGAGGCCCGATTGCCCGCCGTCCCGACTTCCGATACGACACGACCCTCCAGGCGTTGCGGGTCCCACTCGACGAGCGCCGCCCATGTCGGACGCGCGGCGGCGGCGAGGGCGGCCCGCAGCAGGGAGAGCGGGCTGTCCGCTCCGGAGCCTGCACTGCTCTGCGCCGCAAGCTGCCGTGCGAGAGAAAGGGTGCGGAAACGCTCGGCAATCAGCGCAGCCAGCACGACGGCAAGCGTTGCCAGCGCCGACAGGATGACGGGCGCCCGGCCCGAGGCGAGCGCGGCCAGGGAAGCGGCGATCGTCACCACGAGCACCCACAGGCGGGAGTTGCGGACGGCGGACGCGATCGATCGCAGGTCGAGGTCGTGCTGCGACGTGAACGGCTCGGCGAGGGAACGCAGCTCCTCGGGCGACAGCACGTCCTTCGGGTCGAGGCCCCGCTTGAGCGCGACGAAGGCCCTGGCGACGAGGGGGTGGAACTGGGTTCCGGCTCCGCGTTCGATCTCCGCGAGAGCGGTCTCCTCCGGCAGCCCGGAGCGGTAGGGGCGATCCGAGACCATCGCGTCGAAGCTGTCGGCGACGGCGATGAAGTACGCCTCCATCGGGATCGCCTCCGGCGGCACGGCGTAGTAGCCACGTCCGTCGAAGCGCTCGTGGTGGTATTCGACGGCGCGCGTATGGGGGGCGGCGAAGCGGAACCTGCGCAGGAGCCGGGCGGAAAGGCGCGGGTGGCGGCGCATCGACTTCCACTCCTCGTCGGCGAGCCTGCCGGGCTTCATCAGGATCGACGAGTCGACGGAGATCTTCCCGAGGTCGTGGAGGCGGGCGGCCCAGCGCAGCGTGAGGATGCTGGTGGTGGGCAGGTCGAGCGCCACCGCGAGCTCGCGCACGCTCACGGCGACCCGTTCCGAATGGCGGTGCGTGCTCGGGTCGCGCTCGTCGACCACGTTCGCGAACGTCTCGAGCGAGCGGGCCGTCTCGATGCGGAGCTGGGCGAGTCTCGCGCGCGCCTGGTAGACGCCGAACACGAGCGGAATGAGGAACACCGTGCCCCAGCCGTTCATCTGGACGAAGAGGGCAAACGAGAGACCGACCCCCGCCTCGCCCGCCGCGGACGCGAACTCGCTGCGGAGCTTCTGGTCGAGGAGGAGCGTCAGCGGCACGTGCGTGATCGTGCTCACGAGGATGCTCACGAGCAACGTGTTGACCGTGGTGTACGCGAGCCAGAGCGCGGCGAGGGCGACCAGGTCGTCCGGCAGAGCGATCGACCCCACGGTGCCGCCGGCCGCGACGAACGCGCCGCCGGCGGCGACGCTCGCGAGCGCGAAGACACTCGCGTTGAACGCGATCTTCACGGGAGACTCGCGCCGCAGCAGATCGGCGACGAGGAGCGCGAACACCGCGACGAACCCGGCGGCGAACGGGCCGACGAGCACCACCGCGGCGATATGGATGCCCGACGAGAAGCTGAACGCCTGAGCGCCTGCGGCGTCGAGCGGATCCTCGTCGCCAGGGACGTTCAGCCACTCGGTGATCAGCGCGGCGGCCATCAGCAGCGCCAGCGTCGACCAGTCGTCGCTGCCGTAGAACGCGAACAGCCCGAGGGAGCCGGATCCGGCCGCAGTGACGGCTGCGACGATGACGAGCGCCCGGCCGGGCAGGCCGGCGGCGCCCGAGCGGCGGGCCAGCGCCCGCAGCGCCTGCGCGCGCCCCGTCATCCGCCCTCCTCGGCAGCGGCAGGAGACGGCACGGGAGCTGGTCGCGTCGACGCCGCGAGCAGCCCGATCGCCCCGGCGGCGGCCAGCGCGAGCGCGACCACGCCGAACACCTGAGGCGGCGCCAGCACGCCCGCGAGCAGCGGCGCCGAAGCGACCCCGAGCACCATCGTCGTCGCCGTGGTCGCCGCCGAGGCGCCGAAGACGGTCGCGAGACGCGACGACTCGGTCGTCTGCTGCAGTGTCGTATCGAAGAAGACGTCCGTCGTGCCGTCGATGAACCCGACGCCCGCGAGCAGGAGCACCGCCATCGCCACCTGCGTCGTTCCCGCCATCATCGCGAAGAGAACGGCCATCCCGAGCAGGCCCAGTCCGATCCAGCGCGAGGGCGCCGAACCGCTGCTCGTGGACGCGACGAAGATCTCCCCCGCGGTCAGGCCCGCGGCGAGGGCGCCGATCGCGAAGCCGTACGACGCAGCCGGGCCACCCAGGTGGTCGAAGTAGCGCGGGAGACTCGCGTTCGTCAGGCCGGTCGCATACGTCGCGACCGAGAAGCAGAGGATCAGCAGCCCCGACTGCCGGTGGCTGACGAGGTAACGGACACGCTCGAACGGCCGCTGTCGCCGGGCCGCCGCTCTCGACCGCGGGGTGTCGGCGATCCGCAGGCGCGCGAAGAGCGCGAACGCCACTGCGAACGTGGCAATGTCGATCACGAGGGACGTGACGACCCCGAAGCGCGCAAGCGCGAGCGCTCCTGCGCCGGCGCCGACCGCCATCGCGAGGCTCTTCGTCATCCCGATCGCGGCGTTCGCCGCGACGAGCACGTTCGGGGCCACGATCGACGGCAGCACCGCCGGGGTCGCCGCGGCGCTCAGCGCGGCGAGGATGCCGGAGAGCGCGAGAGCCGTGATCACGAGGACCTCGGATCCGGCGAGCGTCGCCGCGAGGGCGGCAGCGACGATGAGCCCGCGGGCGAGCTCGACCGCCGGTAGCAGTCGCGCCACCGGCAGGCGCTCGACGACGAAGACGGCCAGGCTTCCCCCGACCACCGGCGGCGCCATGCGCACGAGCAGCAGCAGCGCGACGGCGGACGTGGAGGCGCCCCGGGAGTAGATCCAGCCGACGAGCGCCACGATCGTGAGCCAGTCGCCGACCTGGGAGACGAACTTGCCGGCCGTGAGGCGGGCCACCTCCGGGAGCCGCAGCGGCTCGAGCAGACGCCGCGTGACGACGATGCGCGCCTCGACGCCGACGGTGGCGGCGGCGGCGATCAGCCACACGGCTCCCACGCCGATCAGGAGATCTCCGAGGGAGAAGACGTTCGCGAGCGGCAGAGCGTCGGGCAGCGCGAAGACGTCTCCGAGCCAGCGCAGACGCGACGCCTGCTGCGAGACGTTCGCATACGCCTGCGGCGAGATTCCCGCGGCCTCGGCCGCACCCGGCGACAGGGGCATCCTGCCGCCGTTCACGGCGACGACGAGCGCGTTCATGACCGTGCCCGCGAGCATCAGCGCCAGCGCGCGGATGCGGCGGTTGGCGAGCCCGAAGGCGATCAGCAGCAGGTACGTGCCGACGTGCGCCAGATCGCGCACGCCGCCCGGGACATGGCTGCCGAGCTGCGAGAACAGCGCCACCTGGACACCGAGCGCCACGACGACGAGCCACGGGCGGCGAAAGTCGACCGCAGCCAGGCGGTTGAGGTCGCCGCCCGCAGCAAGAGCGACGACGATTCCGACGAGGATGGAGGGAAGGAGGAACACGCCAGGGTACGGTCGGGGCCTGACGGCGTTATCGGCACTCACCTGGAACTCTTGAAGAGGAGGGACAGCTCCGGAGAATCACCCTTTCGCGGCATGCGCCGCGCACGCGCGTCGCGGTGAATGCGAGCGGCGTCACACCGTGTGACGCAGCAGGATCGGATCAGGAGGTTCGACACATGCTCAAGTCTCGTGCGATCCACTGGGGCGTACGCGCAGCGCTCATCGCAAGCTTCGTGCTCGCCGCCGGCGCCGGCACGAAGTGGAATCACTAGGACCGTGCGCCATCCTGCGGGTGCCGCCGGCTCTCGACCGGCGGCGCCCGTAGCTCTTCCTCGTGCGGCCGGCCCGTTCTGACCCCCTCAGGCGGCCGCCGCGTCAGAGCGGGATGTTGCCGTGCTTGCGCTTCGGGCTCGGCTCGCGCTTGCTGAGCGCCGTCTCGAGCGCGGAGATGAGCACCGGGCGCGTGCGCCGGGGCTCGATCACGTCGTCGACGTAGCCGCGCTCGGCGGCACTGTAGGGGTTCGCGAAGCGCTCCTTGTACTCGGCGATCAGCTCGGCGCGCCGCGCCTCCGGGTCAGCCGCCGCCGCGAGCTCGTTGCGGAAGACGATGTTGACGGCGCCGTCGGGCCCCATCACCGCCACCTCGGCCGTCGGCCAGGCGACGTTGAAGTCGGCGCGGATGTGCTTCGAGCTCATCACGTCGTAGGCGCCGCCGTAGGCCTTGCGCGTGATGACGGTCAGCTTCGGCACCGTCGCCTCGGCGTAGGCATAGAGCAGCTTGGCGCCGTGGCGGATGATGCCGCCCCACTCCTGTGCCGTCCCCGGGAGGAAGCCGGGCACGTCGACGAAGGTGAGAAGGGGCACGTTGAACGCGTCGCAGGTGCGCACGAACCGGGCCGCCTTCACCGACGCGTCGATGTCGAGCACGCCGGCGAGCGCCGCCGGGTTGTTGCCGACCACGCCGACGCTGTGGCCTCCGAGCCGCGCGAAGCCGCAGACGATGTTCTCCGCGTAGCGGGGCTGCACCTCGAGGAAGGAGCCGTCGTCGACGACGCGTGCGATCACCTGCTTCATGTCGTACGGCTTGTTCGGCGCGTCGGGGATGAGCGTGTCGAGCGAGGCGTCCTCGCGGTCGACGGGGTCGGTGGGCGCCGCCCACGGCGGCGACTCGAGGTTGTTCTGCGGCAGGAACGACAGCAGGTAGCGCGCGTCCTCCAGGCACGCGTCCTCGTCCGGCGCGGTGAAGTGGGCCACACCCGACTTCTCGGCATGGGTGGAGGCGCCGCCGAGCTCCTCGAACGACACGTCCTCCCCGGTCACGGTCTTCACGACGTCGGGGCCGGTGATGAACATGTACGAGGTGCCCTCGACCATGAGCGTGAAGTCGGTGATCGCCGGCGAGTAGACGGCGCCCCCGGCGCACGGGCCCATGATCAACGAGAGCTGCGGGACCACGCCCGACGCCTGCACATTGCGCCAGAAGATCTCGGCGTAGCCCGCCAGCGAGACGACGCCCTCCTGGATGCGGGCGCCGCCCGAGTCGTTGATCCCGATCACCGGGCAGCCGTACTTCACGGCCATGTCCATGAGCTTGCAGACCTTCTCCGCGAACACTTCCGAGAGCGAGCCGCCGAACACGGTGAAGTCCTGCGAGAAGACGAACACCTTGCGCCCGAGCACCGTTCCGTAGCCGGTGACGACAGCGTCGCCCCAGGGCCGCTTCTCGCGCATCCCGAACTCGACCTCGCGATGACGCACGAAGCGGTCGAGCTCGACGAAGGAGCCCGGATCGAGCAACCGCTCGATGCGCTCCCGCGCGAGGAGCTTTCCGCGGGCGCGCTGCTTCGCGATCGCCTGCTCGCCCGCCGCGTGCAGGGCCTCCTCGCGCAGCTCGGCGAGCCAGGCGAGCCTGGCCTCGGTGGAGTCGTGGAGCGGCATGCGGGTGAGCCTAACCGCTCGCCGCCGGGCCGTCGCCGTCGAACGCCGCGCACGGGGCGCGCGCCGGCTCCGGCACCCGCCCCGATACAGTCGGGGGATGCCGGCCCCGCTCGACCGCTCCGCCGCCTGGCCGTACGAGAACGGCGCGCCCGGCCCGTTCTCGTACGCACGCGCCGACCACCCGACGGGCGTCGCGGCCGAGCGCAGGCTCGGCGAGCTCGACGGCGGCCGGGCGCTGCTGTTCCCCTCCGGCATGGGCGCCGTCACGACCGTGGCGCTGACGATGCTCCGGCCCGGCCGGACGATCGCCGTCGCAGCAGGCTCCTACTACGGCACGTCGGTGCTCTTCGACCATCTCGCACCGTGGGGCCTGCGCTGGGTCGAGTTCGACCAGACCGGCCCGCCGCCCGCCGGCGCAGACCTGATCTGGCTCGAGGCGCCCGCGAACCCGCTGCTCACGATGCCCGACTTCGCGGCGGCCGCCGCCCACCCCGCTCCCGTCGTCTGCGACGCCACCGTCGCCTCGCCGCTGCGCGTGAAGCCGCTCGAGCAGGGATGCGACGTGGCGCTGCACAGCGCGACGAAGGTGCTCGCCGGCCACGACGACGTGCTCGCCGGCGTGGCGACGGTGAGCGACGACGCGCTCTTCGACGCACTCCACCTGACGCGCCGGCTCGCCGGCATCGTCGCCGGCGCGGATGCCGCCTGGCTCCTGCTGCGCGGCCTCGAGACGCTCGAGGTGCGGCTCGAGCGGCAGGAGGCGACAGCGCACGCACTGGCGCAGCGGCTCGCGGCGCACCCCGCGGTCGAGACCGTGCGCTATCCCGGCTTCTCGTTCCTGCTCTCGTTCGACGTCGCGGACGGCGGCGCCGCGCTGCGCGTGGAACGCGCGCTGCGGAGGATCGAGAACGCGACGAGTCTCGGCGGCGTGCGCTCGAAGCTCGAGTCGCGCCACCGCTGGGAGGGCGACCGCTGCCCGCCCGGGCTGCTGCGTCTCTCGGTCGGGCTCGAGGACGCCGACGTGCTGTGGGCGGATCTCGCCCAGGCGCTCGCGGCCGCCTGACCGGCACGGCCACGGCCTCTCCGACCGGCGGGCGACGACACCGCTGCTGCCGCTATCGTGGGGAGATGCTCTTCACCCGCAAGAGCGCCGCCATGCCCGCGCGCGAGGACGCGCTCCCCGGCCGCCCGGGCGCCATGCCCGTGATCGAACGCCACGTCGTGCTCGACACGCCGCTCGAGCCGCCGTTTCCCGACGGGATCGAGACGGCGGTGTTCGGGATGGGCTGCTTCTGGGGCGCCGAGCGGCTCTTCTGGCGGCTCCCCGGCGTCTACTCCACGGCCGTCGGCTACAGCGGCGGGATCACGCCCAACCCGACCTACGAGGAGGTGTGCTCGGGGCTGACCGGGCACACCGAGGCCGTGCTCGTCGCCTACGACCCCGCGCGGATCTCCTACGAGGAGCTGCTGAAGGTGTTCTGGGAGGGGCACGACCCGACCCAGGGCATGCGCCAGGGCAACGACGTCGGCACGCAGTACCGCTCGGCGGCCTACTGGACGACCGAGGCGCAGCGCGCCGCGCTCGAGGCGTCCCGCGACCGCTACGCCGCCGCGCTCGCCGCCGCCGGCCACGGGCAGATCACGACGGAGATCGCGCCGGCGGGGCCGTTCTCCTACGCGGAGCCGTACCACCAGCAGTACCTGGCGCGCAACCCGACGGGCTACTGCGGCATCGGCGGCACCGGCGTCGCCTGCCCGGCCGGCACCGGCGTCACGACCTAGCACGCCTCGCGGACGCAGGCTCTATGCCTGCGTCGACTGCTCCGCCGCGGCCCCCGAGCGCGCGACGGCGCCGATGTCGCTCGTGAGACGCTGCGCCACGTAGACCGGGATCGCCGTGACGAGGATGACGGCGAGCGCGATCGCGTTCACGACGGGAAGCTGCTGTCCCTGGCGGATGAAGCCGAATATGAGCAGGGGCAGCGTGTTCTGCGACCCCGCGGTGAAGAACGTGACGACGATCTCGTCGAACGAGAGCGCGAAGGCGAGCAGCGCACCGGCCACGATCGCCGTGCGCACCGCGGGGAACGTGACGTAGCGGAAGGTCTGCCAGCCGTCGGCGCCGAGGTCTGCCGACGCCTCGAAGAAGGAGCCCGACGTGCGCCGCAGCCGCGCCAGCACGTTGTTGTAGACGATGACCACGCAGAACGTCGCATGTCCGACCACGATCGTCCACAGCGACAGGTCGATGCCCCAGAAGACGAAGAACGAGTTCAGCGCCATGCCGGTGATGATCCCCGGCAGCGCGATCGGCAGCACGAGCAGGAACGAGAACGCGCTCTGGCCGAAGAAGCGGAAGCGGTTGAGCCCGAATGCCGCGAGCGATCCGAGCACGAGCGCGATCGCCGTCGCCGCCGAGCCCGCGCGCAGCGAGAGACCGAGCGCCGCGCGCACCTCCTCGTCGTGCCACGCCACCGCGAACCATCGCGTCGTGAAGCCCGGAATCGGCCAGCTCTGCACGTTCGAGGAGTTGAAGGCGTACACGGCCATGATCAGCAGCGGAATCCACAGGAACGCGATGACGAGGAGCGCCCAGAGCGAGAGGCCGAGTCGGGTGGCGCGCGTCTCCATTCAGTCCCTCACAGGTTGTCGAAGGCGCCGAGACGCTTCATCAGCGCGAGGTAGAGGGCCATGATCCCGAGCGGCACCATCGCGAACGCCGCCGCGAAGGGCACGTTGTTGGCGACGCCGACGTTCGCGAACACGACGTTGCCGATCAGCTGCGAGCTGGGCCCGCCGACCAGCGTCGGTGCGATGTAGTCGCCGAGCGTCAGCGAGAAGGTGAAGATCGACCCGGCGGCGATGCCCGGCACGGCGAGAGGCAGGATGACGCGCCGCAGGGTGGTGCCGCCGCGCGCGCCGAGGTCGGCGGAGGCCTCCATCAGCGAATAGGGGATCTTCTCGAGCGCCGCGTACACGGGCAGCACCATGAACGGGAACCAGATGTAGGTGTAGACGAGCCACATCGCCCAGTTCGTGAAGGCGATGTGGAGCTGCGGCAGCGCGAGCTTCGCGAGCGACCAGTTGAGCGCCCCGTCCTCGTTCAGGATCAGCCGCCACGAGTACACGCGGACGAGGTAGCTGACCCAGAGCGGCAGCAGCGTCAGCACGAGCAGGGCGACGCGCAGCCGCGGCGTCGCGACGCGGACGAGGAAGTACGCGTACGGGAACGCGAGCAGGACGCAGGTGACGGTGACGGCCGACGCGATGCCGATCGTCCGCAGCGCGATCGTACGGTAGGTCGGGTCGTCCCAGAGGGTGCGGAAGTTGTCGAGCGACCAGCTGCGCACGATCTCGCTCGTGAACGGATCGACCGACCAGAACGCCGACACGAACAGGGCCACGAGCGCGGCGACGTAGACGAGCAGGAACGCCGCCACCGGCGGCGAGATCTCCCCCAGCGCCTTCAGCCGGGGATGGCGCCAGGCAAGGCTCGAAAGAGAACGGAGGGCCCCCCGGCGCGGGGAGCCCTCCGTCAGCGGTGCGGCATCGGACGCCATCTACCCCTTGATCTGCGTCCAGGCCTGGACCCACTTCGTGTAGTCCACGCAGTCTTTCTTGCCGTTGCCGCAGTCTGCGAGCGGCGTCTTCCAGAACTTGATCGAGCGGTAGTAGCTCTCGGGCGCGTTGGCGTTGTACTGCGCGCACGAGCCCTTCGAGAGCTTGTTCATGATCGGGCACGCCTTCCTGTTGACCGGCGTCTCACCGAAGTACACGGCCTGCTGGGCCTGCGGCTTCGCCTGCGTGATGTACGCCATCCACTTGTAGGCGCAGTTCGGGTGCTTCGCCTTGGCCGACAGCATCCACGTGTCGAGCCAGCCGGTCGCGCCCTCCTTCGGGATCACCGAGGCGACCGGCACCTTGGCAGCCGCGAGCGTGTTCACCTGGTACGGCCACGAGGCGCCGAGCGTCGCGCCGCCGTTCTTGAACAGGTCGATCTGGTCCGACGCGAGCGGCCAGTACTTCTTGACGAGCGGCTTCTGCTGCTTGAGCAGGCTGACGGCCGCGTCGAACTGCTTCCTGGTGAGCTCGTACGGATCCCTGATGCCGAGCGCCGGCTGTGTCCGGGACAGGTAGAGCGCCGCGTCGGCGATCTGGATCGGGTTGTCCGGGATCGAGATCTTCCCCTTGTTGGCCGGGTCGTAGAGCACCTTCCAGGACGTCGGCTTCTTCTCCTTCTTCGTGTTGTAGATCAACACGTTGGGGCCGAACTGGAGCGAGATGCCGTAGTGCTTGCCGCCGATCGTGTTCGTCGGGGGCGACTTGAAGGCGGCGAAGAAGTCCTTGTACGACGGGATCAGGTTGACGTTGACCTCCGCCACGTCCTTGCCGTAGATGAGCCGCAGGCTTGCGTCGCCGGAGGCGGAGACCATGTCGTACTGGCCGCCGCCGCCCGACCGCATCAGGTTGACCATCTCGTCGGAGCTGCCGGCGTACTTCGCCTGCACCTTGCAGCCCGTCTGCTTCTCGAACGGGGCCACCCACTGCTTCTCCGTGTAGCCTTCCCAGGCAACGAGCGTGAGCTTGCCCTCGCCCTTGCCGATCGACGTCGGCACCGTGGTGCTGTTCGAGACGCCCGCCGCCGGAACGGCGAGGGCGGCGACGAGCAGCACCGGCGCGACGTGCACGAAGCGAATTCGCTTCACGTTCCCTCCTCCTCGATCACGAATTCCACGTCCGGGCTCCATGCCAGGCGGACGTGCCTTCCCTCCATCTCGTGGACGTCCTGCGAGGACGTCTCGAGGTTCTGCTGGACGACGGCGAGCTCGCCGCCGCCGTCGAGCACGACGACGAACTTCGTCACGGGTCCGAGGTAGACGGCGGCCCGGATCACGCCGGGCTCGCCGCTTCGCGCGTCCGCCGGGAGCAGGCGGATCTTCTCGGGGCGCACGGTGAACGTGCGGCCGTCCCGCTCGAGGATGTTCGACGTACCGATGAAGCCGGCCACGAACGTCGTCGCCGGATGCTCGTACATCTCCGCGGGCGTGCCGACCTGCTCGATCTTGCCCTGGCTGAAGACGGCGATGCGGTCGCTCATCGTCAGCGCCTCTTCCTGGTCGTGCGTGACGTAGACGAACGTCATCCCGAGCTCCTGCTGGATCTGCTTGAGCTCGATCTGCAGCTCCTGCCGCAGCTTCAGGTCGAGCGCGCCGAGCGGCTCGTCGAGGAGCAGCGCCTGCGGCCGGTTGACGATGGCCCGGGCGAGCGCGACGCGCTGGCGCTGGCCGCCCGAGAGCTGGCCGGGCTTCCGCTCGCCGTAGCCTTCGAGGCGCACCATGCGCAGCGCCTCGTCGGCTTGCGCCCGGCGCCGCGCCTTCGCGACCTTCTTCACTCGCAGCCCGTACTCGACGTTCTGCTGCACGGTCATGTGCGGGAACAGCGCGTAGTCCTGGAACACGGTGTTGACGTCGCGGTCGAACGGGGGCAGCGACGAGACGTCCCTGCCCCCCAGCTCGATCGTGCCCGCGTCCGGGCGCTCGAAGCCGGCGATCATGCGCAGCGTCGTCGTCTTGCCCGAGCCGGACGGCCCGAGCAGGGTGAAGAACTCGCCTCTCGCGATGGCCAGGTCGACGCCGTCGACGGCGGCGACGTCGCCGTAGTGCTTGCGCAGCCCCGTGACCCGCACGTCGGCCGGGGCCGCCGGCTCAGAGAGCAGCGGCAAACGACTCCTCCAGGAGCGCCATGCCTTCGTCCAGCTCGTCGCGCTCGATCGTGAGCGGCGCGAGCAGGCGGATGACGTTGCCGTACATGCCGCACGCGAGCAGCAGCAGCCCTCGCTCGAAGGCGGCGCCGACGATCGCGGCGGCCCGTTCGGGCGACTGCTCGACGAGCTCGAAGGCGAGCATCGGCCCGAGCCCGCGCACCTCGCCGACGGCGTCGTGCGCGGCGGCGATCTGCTCCATGCGGGCGCGCATGGCGTCTCCGAGCGCGCTCGCCTGCGCGAGGAACGCGGGCTCTGCGACGGCGTCGAGCACGGCGACGGCGGCCGCGCACGAGAGCGGGTTGCCGCCGAACGTGCCGCCGAGGCCGCCGGCGGGCACCGCGTCCATGATCGAGGCGGGCCCGGTGACGCCGGCGAGCGGCAGGCCGCCGCCGATCGACTTGCCCGAGACGAGCAGGTCGGGGGCGGCGTCGGCGTAGTGCTCGATCGCCCACATCTTCCCGGTGCGGCCGACGCCCGACTGCACCTCGTCGTCGACGTAGAGGATGCCGTGCTCGCGGCACACCTCGAGCAGGCGCCGCGGGAAGTCGTCCGGCATCGGGATGAAGCCGCCCTCGCCCTGCACGGGCTCGAGCACGACGCAGGCGACCGTCTCGGGGTCGACCTCCGCCTTGAACAGCTTCTTCAGCCCTGCGATGGCGTCGTCGCTCGTCACGCCGCGGTAGGGATAGGGCACCGGCGCGCGGTACACCTCGGGCGCGAACGGGCCGAAGCCCGCCTTGTACGGCTTCACTTTCGCCGTCATCGTCATGGTCAGGAGCGTGCGGCCGTGGAAGGCGTTGTCGAACACGACGACCGCAGGACGGCCGGTGGCGGCCCGCGCGATCTTGACGGCGTTCTCGTTCGCCTCCGCCCCGGAGTTGACGAGAAGCGACTTCTGCTGCTCGCCGGCGCAGGGCGAGAGCTCGGCGAGGCGCCGGCAGACCTCGACGTACGGCTCGTAGACGCCGACCATGAAGCACTGGTGCAGGTACTCGTCCGCCTGCGCCTTGACGGCGTCGACGACGGGCCCGAAGCGGTGGCCCGTGTTCTGGCAGCCGATGCCGCCGGCGAAATCGATGAAGGTGCGGCCGTCGACGTCGGTGACGCGGGCTCCGTCCGCGTGGGCGACGACGAGCCTGGGGGTCGAGACGCCGCCGCTGACGTAGCGCGCGCGCTCGGCGAGGATGCGATCGTGGTGGGTGGTGGTCTCAGGCGTGTGCATCGCGGCAGTATGCATCAGGACGGGTGCGCTTTTCTCCGGTTCTCCCTACTCCTGCCTCGCAATGCGCAGAACGCGTCGGACGCGGGTCCGAGCGCTGCCCCCCGTGGACGGAGTCTCGCGCCGACCGGTGCCCGTCCGCAAGCGGCCGACCGTGTCGGCCGAGGGCATCGCCCATGCACGAGAGCCGCGGCGATTCACGTCTACGATTGCGGTGACGCGCCGGAGTAGCTCAGCTGGTAGAGCACCGCTCTTGTAAAGCGGGGGTCGTGGGTTCGAGTCCCTCCTCCGGCTCCTCTTCTCCTTCCGCTTTCCTTCCTCCCTCCTGTCGCTGCCGGTCGCTCCCTTGCATCCCTTCCCACGCGTCGTGCTCGTGACCCGCGGCGCCGAGGCTCGTTGCGCCCGTCGAGCGGCACACGGAGCGCGAGTCGGGATCCGAGGAGGCTCAGCGCTCCTGCGCGGCGACGGCGACCTCACCCGTCCAGCGGACGTGGTGCTCCATCAGCGCGGCGGCGGCGTCGCCGTTCCTGCGCTGGATCGCGTCGGTGATCTCGGCGTGGTGGTCGGCCACCGTCAGGCGATGCTCGGGCACGTAGGCGGCGTACGCGCGATAGCGCCTCGGGATCACCATCACCTGGTCGATCATCCTCTTCAGGTGGGGGACGTCGACCGCGTCGGCGATGACGCCGTGGAACACGAGGTTCTCTGCGACGAGCGCGTTGAGGGCGTCACCGTCGTGGGTGGAGAGCTCGCGGAAGCGGTCGAGGCTGGCCTCCAGCCGGCGGATCGTCGCGTCCGTCGCGCGCTCGGCTGCGAGCCGGGCGGCATGCCCCTCGAGCACGGCACGGAGGGCGTAGATGTCGTGGAGCTCGGACGCGTCATAGGCCCGCACGACCGCCCGCCGCGTCGCGGTCGCCTCCACGAGCCCTTCGTTGCGGAGCTCGATGAGGGCCTCGCGCACCGGAGTGCGGCTCGTGCCCAGCTCGCGCGCCAACTGCTCCTCGCGCAGGACGTCGCCGGGCTCGACGCGGCCCTCGACGATCGCCCGCCGAATCTCGTGGGCGATCAGGTTGCCGGCTCGCTCGGTCGCGAGGATCGGCTGGCCGAAGATCGGTTCGGGCTCGCTCATCTCTGGATCTCTCCTGCGACACAGTGTACGAGGCGGGGTGATCCGAGCCGGTGGCGTGGCCGACAGCCTGTCGGCCACGCCACCGGCTCGGGAGAGGCTCAGGTCGTGGCGGTCGACCCGGCCGGGGTGGGCACGTCGACGCCGCGCCCGTGCAGGGGCTCGTGATCCCAGTACGCGTGATCGAGGCCGGCATCCTGCTCGGCGTCGGTCACCTTGAAGCCGGACGTCTTCTCGAAGAAGAGGGCGATGAGCAGCGCCGGGATGCCGGCGATCGCCATGATCGTCACGACCCCGACGAGCTGCCACCACGGCGTGATCGTGGCGTGCTGGAAGCCGTACTTGCCCTCGAGGCCGACGAAGCCGCCGGTCTTGGTGCCCCACTGGATGAACCCGGTGGCGATCGCGCCGATCACGCCGTTGAACAGCGCGAGCGGGACGACCTTCGGGTCGTCGATCCCGAGCGCGACCATCACCCGCTGGCCGAGCAGGGTCACGAAGGGCCCGAACAGGGCGACGATCAGGATCACCCAGGGCTTGGCGACGTCGAACAGGGCACCGCAGAGGATCGCTCCCGAGATCGGGCCGAGGAAGACCCAGGCGGGCTGACGCTCGCGGTAGGCGATCACCGTGCCGGAGAGGCCGCCGGCGAGGAACGCGGTGAGGACGTTGATCATGACGATGCCCATGCCGCTGGTCGTCATCGAGATGCCGAAGTAGCCGCCGCCCGGGAAGACCCAGCCCGAGCCGAGCGCGATGAAGGGCAGGGCGAACATGATCAGCAGGATCCCGGCGCCCGTCATGGCGAGGTTCGCGGGCGGACGCTCGACGGCGGACGGCTGCCCGCCTGCTCCGACGCCCCGCCGCGGCCCGACCCTCCAGGCGAAGACGAGGCTCACCGTGCCGGCGAAGATGTAGAGCGGGAAGACGCCGTCGAAGTCGTGCACGCCACGGTTCGTGAGCGGGCTGACCGGTCCCCAGGCGAGGTAGCCCGCGAGCGGTGACAGCACCGTCCCGACGATCGCGGCGGTGACGAGCAGCGGCAGCGCCTTGATGCGCTCGACGACGGCGCTGTGGATCAGGGCCATGGTCGCCATCGAGAACGTCATGAAGAACACGACGAACACCTGGTTCACGTCGGCCTCGACGACCTTCTTGGGGTCGAGGTTCCCCGCGAACTCCGTCATGTTGTTGCCGAACAGCCACCAGTCCTTGAGCGCCTGCCCGAGCGGGCCCGGGACGCCGAAGGCGGTGTTGAACGACCATTGCCAGATCGCGTAGCCGACGAAGATCGTCGTCAACCCACCCACCATGGCGGCTGCGATCTTCAGCACCCACGTGTCGACCATGCTCTTCGCCCGCACGAGCCCGCCGTCGACCAGGCACAGGCCCAGCACCACGAGCACGACGCACATCGCGGCGAACGCGTAGAGCAGGTCGAGATAGAAGACATCGAGCGAGACTTGCTCCTTAAAGGTGGCCATCGGCCTCGTCCTTCCTCCCATGAGTCAGGGGTGCCGCGGCCGCTCGCGGCGTGTCTCTCGTGACTGGGCGACCGGCTGCGACCAGAGCCGGTCGGCGCGGAGGCACGGCGGAGACGGTCCATGCTCGCCTCGTGCCCGTCGTGCTTCGTATGACGTTTGACCTCCCCACTGGATGCGTGTATACAACAATGCAGAGTGACTTACAACCTCGACGACACGACAGCCGAACGGGGTGACGAGACGGCCCGCGTGTATTCCCGGGCCGGCTTCGGCGCCAGGGTCGAGCGCGGCCCGCGGCCCGCGCTCGTCGTCGTCGACCTCAGCCGCGGCTTCACCGAGGCGGCGTTCCCGACCGGCAGCGATCTCACGTCCGAGGTCGGGGCGGCGAAGAGCCTCGTCGACGCCGCGCGCGCCGGGGGCTGCCCGATCGTCTTCACGACGATCGCGTACGACCCCGGCGACGAGGAGCGGCTCGCCTGGCTGCGCAAGGCGCCGGGCCTCGCGGTGCTGGCGGCCGGATCGGAGCTCGTCGAGGTCGACCCACGACTGGAGCCGGCCGACGGCGAGCCGGTGGTGACGAAGAAGGGCGCCTCCGCGTTCTTCGGCACCGACCTCGCGGATGACCTCCACCGGCGCGGCGTCGACACGGTCGTGATCTGCGGCGCAACGACGAGCGGCTGCGTGCGCGCCTCCGTCGTCGACTCCGTCCAGCATGGCTTCCCGACGCTCGTCGTACGCGAGGCGGTCGGCGACCGCGCCCGCGCACCACACGACGCGAACCTCTTCGACATCGACGCCAAGTACGGCGACGTGATCGCGCTCGACGATGCGGTCGCGTACCTCTCGGCACCATGGGGTGCGGCAGCCCCCGACGACCGTAGCCAACGTCCCGACGGGACGACCACCCCGTAGGAGGGCCATCAGATGAGCAGCTACTCCCAGTCCTTCGTCGACCTCACCCGCGCGGCACTCGAGATGTGCGGCGTCCAGGAGGGCGAGACGGTGGCCGTCCTCGCCCAGGGCGACCAGCGCGTCGACTATGCACGGACGTTCATGGACGCCGCCCAGAAGCTCGGCGCCACGTCGTACCTCGTCACCCTGCCGGAGGTGTCGTCGAGCCTCGACGGCTCGTTCGGCGCCTGGACCGTCGGCGCGACGCCGCTCGCCCGCAACCGGCCCGTGATCGAGGCCTTGAAGGAAGCTGACCTGCTGATCGACCTGATGTTCCTGCTGTTCTCGAAGGAGCAGCTGGAGATCCAGGCGGCGGGCACGCGCGTCCTGCTCTGCATCGAGCCGGTCGACCTGCTGCAGCGGCTGTTCCCCACACAGGAGATCCGGGAGCGCGTCGAGGCCGGCGAGCAGCTCCTGCGCCAGGCCAAGACCCTGCGGTTCACCAACGAGGCCGGCACCGACGTCACCTACCAGCTCGGCCACTACCCGGTGATGACGCAGTACGGGCACACCGACACCGCGGGCCGGTGGGATCACTGGCCGAGCGGCTTCGTGTTCACGGGCGGCGCCGACGACGGCGTCGACGGGAAGGTCGTGATCGCGCCCGGCGACATCCTGCTGCCGCACAAGTCGTACGTGCAGTCACCGATCGAGCTGACGATCGAGCAGGGCCGCATCGTCGACATCCGCGGCTCCGTCGACGCCGACCTGCTGCGCGACTACATGGCCGCGTTCGACGACGAGCGCGCCTACGGCATCGCGCACATCGGCTGGGGCCTCGACCACCGGGCACGCTGGTCGGCGCTGGCGACCGACACCCGCGGCATGGGCATGGAGGTTCGCTCGTTCTACGGCAACGTGCTCTTCTCGACGGGGCCCAACGGCGAGCTCGGCGGGACGAACGACACCGCCTGCCACGTCGACGTCCCGATGCGCAACTGCAGCCTCTTCCTCGACGACGAGCCGATCGTGCTCGACGGAGACGTCGTCGTTGCCGAGATGAAGGCCGCCGCCGGGACGCGGGCATGAGCGAGGACGCCGGCCGAACGTTCCCGAGCCCGTTCTCGGTCCCCTCGCCGGAGGGTGCAGACGGCTGGGAGGATCTCTACCCCTACTACTACACCTTCTCCGAGGCGCGACGCGACTTCGAGGAGGGCAAGTTCTGGTTCTTCGACGGGATGCACAACCCTGAGCCGGTCTACCCGTTCGACGCGATCATGACCGAGAACTGGGCCGTCGCCGTCAACCAGCTGACGACCCGCGTCTGGCAGATCCCGCCGTCGCTCGGCATCGACCACCGCGTCGTCAACGGTTACCTCTACATCAGCCCCAACGCGATCACCGACCCCGAGCTGGTCGCACAGCGAGCCGAGGTGTTCAGCCGGCGTGCCGGCTACTACTTCGAGCACTGGGACGAGATCTATGCCGCCTGGATCGAGAAGGCGACCGACTGCGTCGAGCGGCTGCAGGCGATCAGCTTCGAGCCGCTGCCCGAGCTCGAGGACGAGCGTGTCGTCCGCGAGCACCACGGCGTCTACTCGACCTACCACCTGCAGCGCCGCTACGCCGACCTGCTGGCGAGCCTGTTCGAGATGGGCTCGTACCACTTCGAGATGCTCAACCTCGGCTACGGCGCCTACCTGACGTTCCGCGAGTTCTGCCAGCGCGCCTTCCCCGGGATCGCCGACCGCACGGTCGCGCGCATGGTGGCCGGCATCGACATCCTGCTGTTTCGGCCCGACGACGAGGTCCGCAAGCTCGCGCGCCTCGCCATCGACCTCGGGCTCACGGAGGCCGTGCTCACCCAGGGTGATCCGTCGGCGCTGCTCGCCGCAATGGGCTCGCTGCCGCGCGGACGGGAGTGGCTCGAGGCGCTCGAGGCAGCGAAGGACCCGTGGTTCTGGTATTCGACAGGCGCCGGCTACACCCACACCGACAGGGCGTGGATCGACGACCTGCGCCTGCCTCTGAACGCGCTGCGCGGCTACGCGCAGCGCCTCCTCAACGGCGAGACGATCGAACGGCCGCTCGAGCAGATCGTGGAGGAGCGCGAGCGGCTCACGGCCGAGTACCGGGCGCTGCTCGGCGACGACGACCGAGCCACCTTCGACGGCCTCGTCCAGCTCGCCCGCACCGTCTACCCGTATGTCGAGAACCACAACTTCTACGTCGAGCACTGGCACCACTCGATCTTCTGGTCGAAGGTGCGCGAGCTCGGCCGCGTGTTCGTCGCCCACGGGTTCTTCGCCGACGAGGAGGACATCTTCTTCCTCCGCCGCACCGAGGTGCACGACGCCCTCTACGACCTCTGCATCGGCTGGGCGACGGGCACCGACGCGCGCGGGCCCTCGTACTGGCCGGACGTCGTGCGGCGGCGCCGGGACGTCTACGAGCGACTGCGCGCGTGGACGCCGCCCCCCGCGCTCGGGCGCCCACCCGAGGAGATCACCGAGCCCCTCACGATCATGCTGTGGGGGATCACGCAGGAGGTCGTCGACGAGTGGCTCGGCGGCAAGGAGGAGGACGCGGCGATCCTGAACGGCGTCGCCGCCTCCGGCGGCGTCGCACGCGGGCGCGCGCGCGTGGTCACGACGAGCGACGGCCTGCACGACGTCCAGCCCGGCGAGATCCTCGTGTGCCGCATCACCGCGCCGTCGTGGGCGCCGGTGTTCTCCACGATCGCCGCCGCGGTCTCGGACATCGGCGGGATCATGGCGCACACCGCGATCGTCTCCCGCGAGTACGGCCTGCCCGCCGTTGTCGGCACCGGCTTCGCGACACAGCGGATCCGCACGGGGCAACTGATCGAGGTCAACGGCGACGACGGCGTCGTGACGCTGCTCGAGGAGGCACCGTGAGCGACCAGGCACGCCGTGTGGGACTGATCGTCCCGAGCTCGAACACGACCATGGAGACCGAGCTGCCCGAGCTCTTCCGGCGGCGCGGCCTGACGACGGGAGAATCGTTCACCTGGCACTCCGCACGGGCGCGCCTGTCGCACGTCACGGCCGAGGAGCTCGACCGGATGGTGCAGGCCTCCGACGTGGCCGCCCAGTCGCTCGCCGACGCCCCGGTCGAGGTGATCGCGTACGCCTGCCTCGTGGCCGTGATGGCCCGCGGGCCGGGCGCCCACCGTGACGTGCAGGCACGACTCGAGGGCGCGCTGGAGCAGTCACCCCGTCAGCCGCCGGTCGTCACCAGCGCGGGAGCCCTGATCGACGGTCTGCAGGCGATCGGCGCCCGGCGCGTCGCAATGATCACTCCCTACATGCGGCCGCTCGCCGAGCTCGTGGCCGACTACGTCCGCGCCGAGGAGATCGAGGTGGCCGACCTCGTGGCGCTCGAGGTCTCGGACAACGTCGAGGTCGGGCGCATCCCGTCGCACGTCCTCGTCGAGCAGGCACGCCGCGTCTGCGACCGCGACGACCTCGACGCGCTCGTCCTCTCCGCCTGCGTGCAGATGCCCAGCCTGGAGGTGGTCGAGCTCGTCGAGGGCGAGGTCGGCATCCCGGTCGTGACCGCCGCGACGGCAACGGCGCGGTCGATCCTGCTCGCGCTCGGCCTGTCGCCGACGGTCGCCGGCGGCGGCCGCATGCTCGCCGCGGACGTCGCCGCGACCGGTGCGCCATGAGCGCCGCCGACACGCTCGTCCTCTGGCTCGACGAGGTCGGAACCGACTCGGGCGCGCTCGTCGGGGGCAAGTTCTCGAGCCTCGGCGAGATGGCGGCCGCCGGTTTCGCCGTGCCGCCCGCGTTCGCCGTCACGACCGACGCCTACCGCACGTTCATGGGCGACGGCAGGCTCGGCGAGCTCGCCCGGAGCGCCCGCACGGCCGCCCACGGAGGCGACCTGCTCGCGATCGAGGACGCCGCCGCGACGATGCGCGAGGCGATCGAGTCGACGCCCCTGCCGGCTGCCGTCGCCGACGCGGTCGCGGAGGCCTACGCGCGTCTATGCGAGCGAGCCGGCAGCCCCGACGTGCCGGTCGCGGTCCGTTCGAGCGGCGTCGCCGAGGATCTCGCCGGAGCGAGCTTCGCCGGGCAGTACGAGACCTATCTGTGGGTCATCGGCGTCGACGCGGTGCTCGAGCACGTCCGCCGCTGCTGGACGGGCCTGTTCGGCGCCGCGGTGCTCACCTACCGGCCAGGTGACGGCAACGGCACCGTCGTCGACGTGGGCATGGCCGTCGTCGTTCAGCAGCTCGTGCAGCCCCGCGCCGCCGGTGTGATGTTCACGCTCGACCCGGTCACGGGTGACCGCTCGAAGATCGTGATCGAGGCAGGCTGGGGGCTCGGCGAGGCCGTCGTCGCCGGTGAGGTCACGCCCGACCGGTTCCGGCTCGACAAGGTCACGCTCGACGTCGTCGACCGGGCGATCGTGGAGAAGGCGTCCGAGTACCGTTTCGAGCCGGGCACCGGCGTGCAGTTGCGCCAGGTGCCCGACGATCGGCGCCTCGAGCCGTGCCTCGAGGAGGCGCAGGTGGAGGCGCTCGCCGCGCTCGCGAAACGGATCGAGGCCCATCGCGGCGCCCCGCAGGACATCGAGTGGGCAGTCGACGAGGCCGGCGCGGTGCACGTGCTGCAGGTGCGCCCCGAGACCGTCTGGAGCCGCCGGCCGGTCCCGACCGTCTCCGCGGGTGCGGGCAGCGCCGTCGACCTCGTGCTGAGCACGTTCGTCAGCGGCGGACGCCTCGCGCCGAAGGACGACGGCGGCTCGTGAAGCCGGCGCCGTTCACGTACATCCGGCCCGACAGCGTCGAGAGCGCCATCACGGCCCTGGCCGAGAACGCCGGCGCCCGGCCGCTCGCCGGCGGCCAGAGCCTCGTGCCGATGCTGCACATGCGACTGATGCAGCCGGCGGCGCTCGTCGACCTCAACCGCGTCGCCGGGCTCGCCGGGATCGTCGTCGACGGCGACGGGCTGACGGTGGGAGCGCTCACGCGCTACTCCGAACTCGAGTCCTCGCCCCTCGTCGCCGAGCGGCTGCCGTTGCTGCAGCACGCCGTCCGCTTCGTCGGCGACCGCCAGGTCCGCAACCGGGGCACCCTCGGCGGCAGCCTCGCGCAGGCCGACCCCGTCGGCGAGATGCCGCTCGTGTGCCTCGCGCTCGGCGCCGTCGTATGCGCGCAGAGCCGGGAGGGCGTGCGCGAGATCCCGCTCGACGACTTCCTGCTCGGACCCTACACGACCACGCTCGAACCCGACGAGCTGATCGTGGCGGTCCGCTTCCCCGAGGCGCCGGCCGCCTACGGGTTCTTCGAGGTGTCGCGGCGTCACAACGACTTCGCCGTGCTCGCGGTCGCGGTGACCGGCACGCGGGGCGCCGACGGCGCGTGGCAGGAGCTCCGCCTCGCCCTCGCGGGCGTCGACGACCGGCCTGTCCTCGTGCCCGAGGCAGTCCGTCGCCTGGAAGGCACCACCCTCGACGCCGGCTCGATCGACGCAGCCGTGCAAGCGTGTCTCGCGGTGATCGACCCCCCGTCGGACGTGCGGGCCTCCGAGGAGTACCGGCGGCACCTCGCCGGCGTGCACGTCGAGCGCGTCCTCAGGCGCCTGCGCGACGAGGAGGCGGCGCTCCGTGGCTGACGCACCCGAGCGGGTCGAGGTCGCCGTGACGGTGAACGGACGACTCTATCGCCGGTCGGTCGAGCCGCGCCTCCACCTCGCCGACTTCCTGCGCCGCGAGCTCGGTCTGACCGGCACGCACATCGGCTGTGAGCAGGGCGTGTGCGGCAACTGCACCGTGCTCGTCGGCGACGACGCGGTGAAGTCGTGCCTGCTGTTCGCGGCCCAGGCCGACGGGATGGAGCTGACGACGGTCGAGTCCCTCGCGGGCCCCGACGAGCTCTCGCCGCTGCAGCAGGCGTTCAAGGACGAGCACGCGCTGCAGTGCGGCTTCTGCACGCCGGGGTTCCTGATGACCGCGACCGCGCTGGCCCGTCGCGGGTCCGTGCCGACGCGCGACGAGATCCGCGGCGAGCTCGCCGGCGTGCTGTGCCGGTGCACCGGCTACGAGCCGATCGTGACCGCCGTCGAGCGGCACCTGCAGGCAAGGCGGGGCGAGGGTCGTGGCTAGCGTCCTCGACTCCGAGCGCGCCGTGCGCGCGGGGGGTGTCGGCGACCGCGTGCCGCGGCGCGAGGACGACCGCCTACTGCGCGGCGACGGACGCTTCAGCGACGACGTCGAGCCGGCCCACGCGCTCCACATGGCGGTCGGCCGCTGCCCGTTCCCGCGGGCGCGCGTGCTGTCGGTCGACGTCTCGGAGGCGCTCGCGCTCGACGGCGTCGAGCAGGTGATCGTCGGCCGCGAGGTCGTCGAGCGAACGAACCCGATCTCGGTGCTGCGCCCCGTGCCCGGGGCGCCCGATCTCCCCAACTACGCGATGGCCACCGATATCGCGATCTACGAGGGACAGCCCGTCGTCAGCGTCGTCGCGGTCGACCGCTACGTCGCCGAGGACGCGATCGAACGGATCGCGATCGACTACGACCCGCTCCCGCACGTGCCCGACGTGGTCGCCGCGATGGAGAACGGCCCCGTGCTCTATCCAGACGTGCTCCCGACCAACCTGCTCACGGTCAACTCGCAGGGCGCCGGCGATCCCGAGAGCATGCTCGCGCGCGCCGACGTCGTCGTCTCTGACCGATTCTGGATCAACCGCGTCACCGCGCTGCCGATGGAGACGCGCGCCGTCGTGGCAGAGTGGCGCTCCGGCGGCCGCGAGCTGCTTGTCCACCACTCGACCCAGGTGCCGCACCTCGTGCGCGTGCAGCTCGGCGAGGCGCTCGGCCTCGACGAGGGCGCGATCCGCGTCGTCGTCGGCGATGTCGGCGGCGGCTTCGGGCTGAAGCTCGGCATCTACCCCGAGGACGTGCTCGCGTGCCTCCACGCCAAGGACACGCGCCGGCCGGTCAAGTGGGTGGAGGACCGGACGGAGCACTTCCGCGCCTCCACGCACGGCCGCGAGTCGGTGCACGACGCCCGCCTCGGCGCGAGCCACGACGGCACCATCCTCGCGCTCACCGACGTCTACGCCACCGACCTCGGCGCGCTCAACTCGCCGTTCGGCTCCGCCCAGCTGACGACGATCACCTTCCCCGGCCCCTACCGCGTCCGCGACGCGCACATGGAGCGCCGCGTCACGCTGACGAGCAAGACCCCGATCGGCGCCTACCGCGGCTACGGCCAGCCGGAGTCCAACTTCGTGCGCGAGGTGCTGGTCGACCGCCTCGCCCGCCGTCTCGGTCGCGATCCGCTCGACCTGCGCCTCCAGAACATGCTCCAGCCCCACGAGCTGCCGTGGCAGAACCCCGCCGGCGCCGTCTACGACAGCGGCGACTACGGGCGCTGCCTGCGGATGGCCGCCGACGCGGTCGACTACGAGGGGCTGCGCGCCGCGGGACGCGGCCCCCGCGCCGACGGACGCCACGTCGGCGTCGGGCTTACCTCGTTCGTCGAGCGGACGGGCTACGCGAGCGCGAAGTTCCTCGCGGACCGCGGCTCGCGCTTCGGCGTCCACGAGAGCGTGACGCTGCGGGCCAACCGCTCCGGTGGCGTCGACCTCTACACGGGCGTGCCCTCGTTCGGCCAGAGCCCGGAGACCGCGTTCGCCCAGGTGTGCTCCCAGGCGCTCGGCATCGACGTGGACGCCGTCTCGGTCCACGTCGGCGACACCGCCGCCTCGCCGGTCAACACCGGCTCGTTCGCCTCACGCACGATGATCGCGGCCGCGGGCGCGATCGAGCGGGCAAGCCTCGAGCTTGCCGCGAAGACGCTGCGGATCGCGGCGTCGCTGCTCGAGGTCGATGCCGACGACCTCGAGATCGCCGGGCGCGAGGTTCGCGTCGTCGGCGACCACGCGATCAGGCTCCCGCTCGCTCGCGTCTTCGAGACGGCGATCATCGGACAGGGGCTGCCTGCGGACGAGGCGCCGGGCCTGGACGCGACCGTCCACTACGAGCCCGAGGCGGCCGCATACGCGTACGGCAGCGCCGCCGCCGTGGTCGCCGTCGACGCCGCCACCGGCGACTTCGACATCGAGCACTTCGTGGTCGTGCACGACTGCGGCACCGCCGTCAACCCGATGCTCGTCGAAGGGCAGGTGCTGGGCGCCCTCGCACAGGGCTTCGGCGCCGCGCTGATGGAAGAGATCCGCTACGACCCCGACACAGGTCAGCTCCTGAACGGCTCGATGCTCGACTACTTCGCGCCGACGGCCGCGGACCTGCCGGAGGTCGAGCTGTATCACACCGAGGTGCCCTCACCCGTGACGCCCTTCGGTGTCCGCGGCGTCGGCGAGATCGGCACGATCCCGCCCGGGGCCGCGCTCGCCAACGCCATCTGCGACGCGCTCGCCGACTTCGGCGTCGAGATCGGCCGGCTGCCGATCACGCCCGAGCTCGTCTGGCGCGCACTCCGGCAAGCAACCGGGCGGAAGGGAGGCACGCCGTGAAGGTGTCCGAGTCGTTCGTGGTCGCCGAGCCGCGCGAGGCCGTCTGGGAGGTGGTCGGGGTGGTCGAGCGGGTGGCGCGCTGCCTCCCCGGCGTCGAGCAGGTGACGATGCTCGAGGACGGCAGCTCGAACCTGCGCATCACCCAGTCGCTCGGGCCGATGAACGCGACCTTCGACGCGAAGATGCGCATTACAGGCGTCGAGCCCGGCCAGTCGATCAGCTTCTCGGCCACCGGCCGGAGCGTCCGCGGCGCGGCCGGCAACGTGCGGGTGACGAACGTCGTCCGGCTCGAGGACGACGGCGCAGGGGCGACGCGGGTCGTCCTGGAGGCCGACGTCGCGCTCGGCGGCATGCTCGGGGTCGTCGGCGGGAAGGTGGTCGCGCGGCAGGCGGCGCAGGCCGCGAAGCAGTTCGCGGAGGCGCTCGAGCGCGAGGTGCGCGGTGCCTGACGGGGTGATCGTCACGCCGGCGCCCGGCGCACTCCCCGCCGACCGCGCCTTCAGCGACGAGTTCCTGGAGCTGCGGCGCCTCGCGCTCGAGTGGATCGGCCCGTACTACGACGGCGTGCACCTGTCACGGGCGGGCGACTGGCTGCTCGCAGTCGAGCCCGAGGCGCCGGAGCCGCTCGTGCTGGCCGCGCTGATGCACGACATGGAGCGTTCGATCCGCGGCGGCCCCATCCTCGACAAGGGGCGACAGGCATGGGACGACGTCGACTACAACCGCGCCCACTGCGACCGGTCGGCTGCGGTGGTCGCCGGTTGGCTGGTCGGCAAGGGGGCGTCCGCGCGCTTCGTCGAGGGCGTGCTGCCGATTCGCGAGCACGAATTCGGCGGCTCGCCCGAGGGCGACCTGATGCAGGCAGCCGACTCGATCTCCTTCCTCGAGGTGAACGGGCAGCTCGTCGCGGGCTGGGTGCTGGACGGATCGTGCAGCCTCGAGAAGGGCCGCGAGAAGCTCCGTTGGATGTGCGAGCGGGTGCGCCTCGATCACGCCCGCGCCACCGCCCGTGACCGGCTCGAGGCCGTGCTGGCCGAGCTCGATCAGCGCCTCGCCGAGGCGGCGTCGTGAGCACGCACGCGCCCCCGACGCAACCGGTCGGACGCAGCCGCACGGTGGAGGCGAACGGCCTCCGCCTGCACTTCCTCGAGTACGGCGCGGCGCACCTGCCCGCCCTCGTGATCCTTCCGGGAATCACCAGCCCCGCGGTGACCTGGGAGTTCGTGGCTCTCGAGCTCGCCTCCGAGTTCCGCGTCCTCACCATGGACGTGCGCGGGCGCGGTCTCTCGGAGCGGGGACGAAGCTACGCGCGGGAAGAGCTCGCGCGCGACGTCGCGGAGGCGCTCGCGGCGCTCGAGCTCGACCGGCCGGCGGTTCTCGGCCACTCCGCCGGCGCCCGCATCGCCGCCGCGTTCGGCGCGCTCTACCCGGCGCTGCGAGGCCCGCTGGTCGTGGCGGACCCGCCGCTGAGCGGGCCCGGGCGCGCGCCGTACCCGACCCCGGTGGAGGCGTTCGTCGAGTCGCTCCGCCTCGCCCGGGCCGGCGCCAGCGCCGACGACATGCGACCGTTCTTCCCGACCTGGACGCAGGAGCAGCTCGAGCTCCGCGCCGCCTGGCTCGGCACCTGCGACGAGACGGCGGTGGTCGAGACCCACCGCCTCTTCCACGAGGAGGACTTCTTCGAGGACTGGGTGCGCCTGCACTCTCCCACCCTGTTCGTCTGGGGCGGCGCCGGCCCCGTCGTCGGCGAGACCGGCGCGGCGGAGGTCGCGGCGGCCAACCCGGCGGCCGAGGTCGCCGTCCTGCCCGGCGCCGGCCACATGCTGCCCTGGGACGACCTGGCCGGCTTCCTCGCGATCGTCCGACCGTTCCTCGCCCGCACCCTGCACGGCCGGGGCGCGCCCGGCGGGGCCGACCCGTTGCCCGAAACCGATGGAGGAGCACGATGAGCGACCGCGCACCGGCGAACTTCCAGAGCCCCTTCGAGGTGGAGACGCCCGAAGGCGCGGAGGGCTGGCAGCGCCTCTACCCGTACTACGCCTGCTTCAGCGAGGATCGCCGCGCGTTCGAGGACGAGAAGTTCTGGTTCCACGACTCGATGCACTACCCCGAGCCGATGTACCCCTTCGACCTGCTGATGCCGGAGAACACCTGGCTGATCCTCAACCAGAACACCACCAAGGTGTTCGTCGTGCCGACGGCGCTCGGGCTCGACCACCGGGTCGTGAACGGCTACGTCTACGTCAGCCCCACGATGATCACCGACCCCGACGAGATCGCTCGTCGCGCCGCGTACTTCAACCCCCGCGCCGGCCACTACTTCGAGAACTGGGACGAGATCTACGAGAACTGGGTGGCCAAGGCAAACGACTGCCGGCAGCGACTGACGCGCATCACGTTCGAGCCGCTGCCCGACGTCGAGCCGGACGAGGTCGTGACGCAGGCGCGCGAGCTGACGAGCGGCTTCCACCTCGCGCGCTCCTACAACGAGCTGCTCGAGAACGTGCAGGAGATGGCGTACCTGCACTTCGAGATGCTCGGCCTCGGCTACGGCGCCTACATGACGTTCCGTGAGCTCTGCCAGCGCGCGTTCCCGGGCATCAGCGACCAGAACGTCGCCAAGATGGTCGCGGGGATCGACATCCTCATGTTCCGGCCGGACGACGAACTCCGGAAGCTGGCGCGGCTCGGTGTCGAGCTCGGTCTCGTCGACCAGCTCGCTCGCGGCGACACACCGGAGGCTGTGCTCTCCGCCGTCGCGCAGGCGCCGAGGGGAGACGAGTGGATCGCCGCGCTGGAGACGGCGAAGGAGCCGTGGTTCTGGTTCTCCACCGGCGCCGGGCTCACGCACGGGGACAGGGCGTGGATCGACGACCTGCGGACGCCGTTCGGCGCGCTGAAGACGTACGTCGAGAAGCTCGTTCGCGGCGACGAGATCGACCGGCCGCTCGAGGGCGTGCAGGCCGAGCGCGACCGCATCACCTCGGAGTACCGGGCGCTCCTCGGCAGCGACGACGATCGTGCCGCCTTCGACGGCCTCGTCGCGCTCGCCCGCACCGTCTACCCGTTCGTCGAAAACCACAACTTCTACGCGGAGCACCAGCACTACTCGCTGTTCTGGAACAAGGTGCGGGAGCTCGGGGCGGTCTTCGCCGCCCACGGCTTCCTCGACGACAAGGAGGACGTCTTCCTGCTGCAGCGGCACGAGGTCCACCCGGCGCTCGCCGACCTGATCACCGGCTGGGCGACCGAGACCCCCGACCGGCGCGCGTACTGGCAGCGCGAGGTGGCCGACCGCAAGCGGATCATGGAGGCGCTGCGCCGCTGGTCGCCGCCTCCCGCTCTCGGCAAGGTGCCTGACTCGATCACGGAGCCGTTCACCGTGATGCTGTGGGGCATCACCGAGGAGACGGTCGACCGCTGGCGCAACGCGGGCGGCGACGACTCCGGCGTCCTGCAGGGCATCGGCGCCGCACCCGGCGTGGCCGAGGGGCCGGCACGCGTGATCTTCTCCGCGGCCGAGCTCGAGGACGTCGAGGACGGGGAGATCCTCGTCTGCCCGATCACGGCGCCGAGCTGGGCGCCGGTCTTCAGCCGCATCAAGGCGGCCGTGTCGGACATCGGCGGGATCATGGCGCACGCCGCGATCGTGTCGCGCGAGTACGGGCTTCCCGCCGTCGTCGGCACCGGGTTCGGCACGAAGCGAATCCGTACGGGTCAACGCCTTCGTGTCGACGGCGCCGCGGGCACGGTCGAGATCCTCGAGGACGACACCGGCGCTTGACGTCGACGACCGAGGCCTCCAGCCGCAGGCCTCGGTCGCAGGAGGAAGCGGAAGGCGCCGGCTCAGGCGGGGACCGCGCGCGACGCCTGGTGCGCGAGGATCTTGCGCTTCACGCGCTGGAGCGCGTTGTCGATCGTCTTCGTGTCGCACCCGAGCTCGTCGGCCATGTCGTCGTACGAGCGGCCGTCGAGGTAGAGGCGCAGCGCATCGGACTCGAGCGAGGAGAGGCTCGAGCCGAGGCAGCCGACGAGGCTCTGCAGCTCCTCGGTGGAGATGACGCAGATGGACGGGTCGTTCGTGCTCGGGCCCGGGAGCGCGTCGCCGAGCGTGCAATCGCCCTCGCCGTCCTGCCCGGCGGGCGAGTGGCTGAAGGACACGTACGTGTTCAGCGGTGCGTGCTTGAACCTCGTCGCCGTCTTGATCGCCGTGATGATCTGCCGCGTCACGCACAGCTCGGCGAAGGAGCGGAACGAGGTCTCCTTGTCGTGGCGGAAATCGCGCACCGCCTTGTAGAGGCCGATCATCCCCTCCTGGATGAGGTCGTCCGCGTCGCCGCCGGCAAGGAAGTACGAGCTCGCCTTGAGCCGCACGAACCCGTGGTAGCGGCGCATCAGCTGGTCGAGCGCGGCCTGGCTGCCGTTGCGCGCCTTGATCACGAGCTGCAAATCCTCAAGCTCGCGTTGAACCTTCTGTGGTGACTTCGGTGCGGCGGCTGTGCGCGCGGGCATCGCTTCTCCCCTGGATTTCCGTGGTTTTTCGTTCCGGTCTCCGGGGCTCGAGCGTCAAGTCTCACCCTGAAGTCGAGGGAGAAGCTAGCACCTTCTTGCGAGCGTTACAACCCCTTTGCAGTTCTTGCATGGTGATTAGAACAGATGTTCGTGCCTGGTTTCGCACCGGCCTTGCGCGCGCGGCACACACGCCGCTGCGGCCCGCCCCGACGGTGGAGCGCGGCTCAGTCGAGCCCGCGGCGAAGCCGCTCGAGCCTGGCCCGGGTTGCCTCGTCGACGCGGTCGCGCAGCCGGGACGCGTCGCTCTCGTCGTGGACGATGGGCTCGAGGCCGCCGAGGAACGTCGCCGACGAGATCTTGCGCACCTCCTGGCCCGAGGTGCCGCGCACGGCGGCGTCGGAGGAGACGAGGCAGACGCGTTCGCGGCCGCGATGCTCGGCTGCGAGGCGCTCGAGCAGCGTGTCGGCGTTCGCGGCGAAGCGGACGGCGAGCGCGCCGACATCGAGATCCTCTCCTCCGCCGTCGAAGACGACGACGCCCCGGGCGCCGCGCAGGGCCACGAAGCTCGCGAGCCGGTCGATCAGCATGCGCGCGTCCTCGTAGCCGCCGGCGTGCAGGAGGTTGTAGCCGTCGAACAGGTAGAGCGTCGGCTCGGGCACGCGACCATCGTACGGGCGGACGCGGCGGCGCATCCGCCGCCGGATCAGGAGCGCTGCCGCCGCGCCTCGTAGAGGAGCACCGCGGCGGCAACGCTCACGTTCAGCGATTCGACGCCGTCGGCGAGCGGGATCGACACCGCCCCGTCGCAGGTCCTGCGCACGAGGGGACGCACGCCCTTGCCCTCGGCACCGAACACGAGCGCGACGCCAGCCGTGAGGTCGGTGCGCCACATCGTCTCCGCGGCGTCGGCGGAGGCTGTATACGACCACAGGTCGGGGCGCTTGATGTCGGAGAGGAAGCGGGCCAGGTTGGGGACGACGGCGATCGGAAGGTGCTCCACCGCCCCGGCCGACGCGCGGCAGACGGCCGCGGTCACGGTTGCCGACCCGTGCGCCGGGACGATGACGCCGTCGGCGCCCGCTCCGGCCGCGCTACGGGCGACGGCGCCGAGATTGCGGGGGTCGGTGACCTGGTCGAGGCAGGCGAGAAGCGGCGCTTCGCCCGCGGCGAGCTCCCAGGCATCCGCGTACGGATAGGGCTGGGCCCAGGCCACGACCCCCTGGTGGTCGGGGCTGCCCGCAGCCTCGGTCAGCTCGCGCTCCTTGCGCACCTGGGCGCGAGGCCCCTCGGCGATCCAGTCGAGCGACGCGGCCGCCCGCTCGGACACCCACAGCTCCAGCACCTCCCGCCGCCCCCGTAGCGCCTCGCGCACGGCGTTGCGCCCGTAGACGAGGTCGCGCGTCACCGGAGCGGCAGGAGCTCGAAGCCGTCGGCGACGTCCCGCACTTCCCACCCGGAGGCCGCGATCGAGGCGCGAAGCCGGTCGGCCTCGGCGAAGTCGCGGGCGGCCCGTGCCGCCTGCCGCTCGCCGGCGAGGCGGACGACCTCGGCGGGAGGCTGCGGCCGCTCGTCGAGGGAGGCGAGGCCGAACAGGGCGAGACCGCGCCGCAGCTCGTCGAGCGCGCCGGCGCGCGCCCACTCGTGCAGCAGCGCGAGCGCCGCCGGGGTGTTGAAGTCGTCGTCGAGCGCCGCGGCGAACAGGCCCCAGTCGCCCTCGGCGCGCCGCGCGCCGCGCAGGGCGTTGCGGAGGCCCTCGACCTGGGCGCGCGCGGCGGCCATCGTCCCGGCCGAGAAGTCGATCGGCTTGCGCCAGTGCCCGGAGAGGAAGAAGAGGAGCGCCGTCTCACGGCCCCACTCGTCGATCACGTCGCGGATCGTCGCCACGTTGCCGAGCGACTTCGACATCTTCTCGCCGGTGAAGCGCAGCATCCCGTTGTGCATCCAGATCCGCGCGAAGGGCCGGCCCAGCGCCAGCGACTGGGCGCGCTCGTTCTCGTGATGCGGGAACACGAGGTCGAGGCCGCCGCCGTGGATGAGGAACTCGGGCCCGAGCGTCTTCTCGGCCATCGCGGAGCACTCGATGTGCCACCCGGGCCGGCCGCGTCCCCACGGCGACTCCCACCAGGTGTCCTCCCCCTCTTTGGTCGCCTTCCAGAGGGCGAAGTCGCGGGGATCCTCCTTGAGCGGGTTCGGCTCCTGCTCCTCCACCTGGTCGGGCCGCTGGCCCGAGAGCGCCCCGTAGCTCTCGAAGCCGGCGACACGGAAGTAGACGTCGCCGCCGGCCTCGTAGGCATGGCCGGAGGCGACGAGCTCCTCGACGAGCGCCACGATGTCGGGGATCGTCTCGGTCGCACGCGGGAGCTCGTCGGGCATGCCGAGGCCGAAGGCCTCGATGTCCTCCAGGTACCAGCGCGTCGCCTCCAGGGCGCGCTCGGCGCTTCTGCCCGGCGCGGCCTCGTAGATCTTGTCGTTGACGTCGGTGATGTTGTGGACGAACGTGACGGCATGGCCGCGCTCGCGCAGCCAGTTGCGCAGCCACGAGAAGACGACGAAAGGGCGCGCGTTGCCGATGTGGGCGCGCTGGTAGACGGTGGGCCCGCACACGTACATGCCGACCGGCGCGGGCGGCGCGGGCAGCGCGACGAGCGCCCGCGTCGACGTGTCGTAGAGGCGCACCGTCATCGGGGTGTTATAGCCGCGCCCGCGCGCGCGAGCGCCTCGTCGCGGTCGAGCGCCGCGAGGACGGTCCACAGCTCGGGGCCGCGCTCGGCGCCGGTGAGGGCCAGCCGCAGCGCCTTCAGGCTCGCGCCGACGGCCTTGAGCTCGCGGACGATCGACCGCGCCGCGTCCTCGTCGAGCCGCGCCGGCCCCGGAGCGCGCAGCTCGGCGAACCGCTCCATCGTCGCGCGGGCCTCCTCGCCCAGGCTCACCGCCTCGGGCGCGGTGATCTGCCGGGCGATCGCGCGCGCCTCGACCAGCGTGCGCGCGCCCCGGAGGGCGCGGGCGAGATCGACCGGAGCCCCGGCGGCCGCCGCGAGGTCGTCGTCCGGCATCGCGTCGATCGCGTCGATCGCGAGCCGCTGCAGCCGCGCCGCATCGAGATGGACGTCGTGGCGCGGGAGGTCGAGCTCGTCGAGGTAGGCGCGCACGGCCGCCGCCGGGATCCCCTCTGCGCGGAGTTGCGCGACCGACGCGTGTGCGGCGCGCTTCGACAGCTTCCGGCCGTCCGCGCCGAGCAGCAGGCCGTGATGGATCACCTCGGGGAGCTCGCCGCCGAGCGCCCGCGCGATCCGCCGCTGCAGCTCCTCGTTCGGCCGGTGGTCGGATCCCCTGACGATGTGGGTGATGCGCAGATCGAGATCGTCGGCGACGGTGGCGAGCTGGTAGGTGGCGCTGCCGTCGGGGCGCGCGAGCGTGGTGCCGCCGAGCCGCACGGAGCCGTCGTCGTCGCGCACGGCGCCGTGCGCGAGCGCCCGCTCGACCGCGTCCGCGTAGAGGGCGCCGCGCTCGCTCTGGCGCACCGGCCCCTCGTCCCACTCGACGCCGAGCCAGGCGAGGTCGTCGAGGATGGCCGTTTCCCCGCCGGGGAGGTTGCGCGCCGGATCGGTGTCGTCGATGCGCAGCACGAGCATGCCGCCGTGCGCGTCCGCGAAGGCGCGGTTCGCGACGGCGCTGAGCGCGTTGCCGAGGTGGAGCGAGCCGGTGGGGCTCGGCGCGAAGCGGACGCGGACGCCCCGGCTCATGCGTCGATCGGAATATGCCCCGGCTGGCTCGCGACCCGATCGAGCCACGCCCGCACGGCGGGATACGGCGCCAGGTCGAAGCGGCCCTCGTGGGCGACGTGCGTGTAGGCGTAGAGCGAGATGTCGGCCAGGGTGTAGCGCTCGGCCACGAGAAAGGATCGCCCTGTGAGGTGGGCTTCCATCGCGTCGAGAGCGACGTAGCCGTGCGCAGTCCGCTCGGCGATCCGCTGCGCGTGCTTTTCGGCCTCGCCCGAATAGGCGACGAGGAAGCGGACGACGGCGATCGACGGCTCGTGCACGTACTGCTCGAAGAACTGCCACTGCAGCACCTGCGCGCGCTCGTAGCGATCCTCGGGCACGAAGCGCGTGCCGTCGCCGAGGTACCAGAGGATGGCGTTCGACTCCGCCAGCGGCCGGCCGTCGTCGAGCACGAGCGTCGGCACCCGCAATGCCGGGTTCAGCCCGCCGAGCACCTCCGCGCGGTCGGAGCGGTCGACGACGCTCAGCTCGTGCAGCTCGAGCGGGACGTCGAGCTGGGCGGCGAGCAGCCGCACCTTGTAGCAGTTGCCCGAGACGGCAGAGTTGTAGAGGAGCACGCCGCAACTCTCGCACATGCACCCGCCCGGGCAAGCCGCGCGTCGCTCTACGATCGCCGTATGGAGTCGCTGCTCTTGATCTGGTACGGCCGCAGCAGCCGCGATCTGCCGTGGCGGCGGACGAAGGATCCGTACGCGATCCTCGTCAGCGAGGTGATGCTGCAGCAGACGCAGGTCGATCGCGTCGTGCCCCGTTACCTCGCCTGGCTCGAGCGCTGGCCGACGTGCGAGGCCCTGGCGGCCGCCTCTCCCGCCGAGGTGATCCGCGAGTGGCAGGGGCTCGGCTACAACCGCCGCGCCCTCGCCCTCCATCGCGCCGCGCAGGCGATCGCCGCCGACGGCTGGCCGGACGACCTGACGGAACTGCCCGGCGTCGGGCCGTACACGGCGGCGGCGATCCGCAGCTTCGCGCTCGGCGAGGACGTGCTGCCGCGCGACGTCAACGTCGAGCGCGTGCTGCGGCGCACGGGGCACCGCTTCGGCAGCGCCGCGGCGCAGGCGCTGATGGATCTCGGCGCGACGATCTGCCTCGCCCGCGTGCCGCGCTGCGCGCGCTGCCCGCTCGCGGATCGCTGCCCGTCGCGCGGCACCCGCGACGAGCCGGCACGCAAGCAGGGACGCTTCGAAGGGTCGTTCCGGCAGCGCCGCGCCGCCGCACTGCGCGCGGTCGCATCCGCGCCTCGCAGCCTCGCGGACATCGACCCCGAGGCCGTCGCGGCGCTCGCGCGCGACGGCCTCGTCGTCGTCGACGGCGGCCTCGTGCGCCTCCCCGCCTGAGCGTCAGCGCCCGAGCGCGCGGGCGATGGCGGCGACGTGCGCGGGCGTCGAGCCGCAGCAGCCGCCGACGATGCGCGCACCCTGCTCCACGTAGCGGGCCACGTGCTCGGCGAGCATGTCCGGGCCGGCCTCGTAGACGACCTCCGCGCCCACGATCTTCGGCACGCCCGCGTTCGGCTTCACCCACACGGGGATCTCTCCGGCCGCGGCGAGCACCTCGGCGACGACGACGTCGGTGTCCTCGAGCGAGCGGCCGCAGTTCGTGCCGACGGCGGCGACGCCCGACGAGGCGACGGCGGCGACGGCGTTCGTGGGGCTGAGGCCCATCATGGTGCGCGTCCCCATGTCGAAGCTGAACGAGACCACGACCGGCAGGTCGGTCGCGCTCCGCGCCCCCTCGAGCGCCCAGACGGCCTCCTCGACCGCGAACAGCGTCTCCAGCACGAGCAGGTCGACGCCTCCGTCCGCCAGGGCCAGAGCCTGCTCCGCGTACGCCTCCACGCAGGCGTCGTGCGTCAGCAGCCCGTAGGGCTCGATCAGCGCCCCGGTCGGCCCCATCGAGCCGGCGACCAGCCGTCCCTCGCCCGCCCCCTCCCGCGCGAGCTCGGCGGCGCGCAGGTTCACCTCGCGCGCCCGTCCGATCAGCGGGCCCTCGACGAGCCGCAGGCTCGTCGCCCCGAACGTGCACGTGAGGACGATGTCGGCGCCGGCGTCCGCGAACGCGCGATGCAGCTCGACGACCCGCTCGGGCGCGTCGAACAACCACTCCTCGGGGGCGACGCCGGGCTCCATGCCCATCGTCTGGTAGTTCGTGCCGGTCGCACCGTCGGCGATCAGCACGCCGCGCTCGGCGAGCAGCTCGGTGAACGACGTCGTCTGCACGGTGCCCATGGTCTCCTCCTCGCTCGACATCCACCCCGGGTGTGGCACCTTGCGCCGTGGTGCGCAGGTTGCCGAGGCGTCGCAGGGCCGGGACCCTCAGCCTCTCTCGATGTGAAGCGGCATGGCACCGCGTCCGAGGCCCAGGATAGCGACCGGCGCCCGTTCCGCGAGGGGGTGCTCCGCGCGACGACGAAGCACCCCCCTCGAACGGCAGGCCCTTCTGCCTACAGCACCGGGCAGTTGACGACGATCGGCGTTGCCTTCACCGTCGCCTCCCCGCTCGCGACGGCCTTCTTCACGGCCGCGGCGGAGCGGAGCACGCGCGCGCTGACGCCGTCCTTCCACGTCACGAGCCGCACCGCCCACAGCGGCGTGTAGCCCTTCTGCCCCGGCACCGTGTCGATGATGTTGCGCTGTCCCGCTGCTCCGTTGCTCGGGAACACCCAGATCGGGGCGACCCTGTTCCCTCCGGCGAGCTTGACGGGGCCCAGGTCGTAGTACGACACGATCTGATCGCGGTAGTACCCGAGCGTCGCCCCGCGGTTGAACGTCTTCACCGAGCCGTCCCCTGCCGCCGCCAGCGCCGGGACGGCGAGGGCGAGCGAGAGCGCGGCGAGAGCGGCGAGCAGTGCGGCGATGCGCCTCATGGCAGATCCTCCTGTCGTTTGTGGTGGAGCGCAGCGACCGTAGACCCCGTCCCTTACGCAGGCGTGAACGTGTGCCGAACGCGGCCTTACGCGGCCCGAGTTAACCCCGCTGAAAGAAAGCGGCACGCACAATGGGGCCATGACCACCGTCCTCGTCGTCGACGACGAGCCGATCGTGCGCGAGGTCGTCGTGCGCTATCTCGAGCGCGAGGGCTACGAGACGCTCGAGGCCGACCGGGGCGACAGCGCCCGCGAGCTGCTCGAGCGGCGAACGCCCGACCTCGTCGTGCTCGACGTGATGCTGCCCGGCGGCGACGGTCTCGAGCTGTGCCGCTGGATCCGCTCGCGCTCCGAGCTCCCCGTTATCCTGCTCACCGCGCGCGGCGAGGAGGCCGACCGCATCGTGGGGCTCGAGCTCGGCGCAGACGACTACGTGACGAAGCCGTTCTCCCCGCGCGAGCTCGCCGCGCGCGTGCGCACCGTGCTGCGCCGCGCGCGACCGGCCGCCGAGGTGTCGGAGCGGCTGGCGTTCGGCGACGTCGTCATCGAGCCCGGCACGCGCGAGGTGCGAAAGGCCGGGACGGAGGTGAGGCTGACGGCGAGGGAGTTCGACCTGCTCGCCTTCCTCGCGGGCAACGCGCGCCGGGTGTTCGGGCGCGATCAGCTGATGAGCCGCGTGTGGGGATACGAGGCGGCGCTCGACACCGGCACCGTAACCGTGCACATGCGGAGGCTGCGCGAGAAGATCGAGGACGATCCCTCCGCGCCGCGACACCTGCAGACCGTCTGGGGCGTCGGCTACCGCCTCGTGCCGTGATCGGCTACGCGGCCGCGATCGCGGCGCTGACCCTCGGCGTCGGCCTCGCGCTCGCCTTCGTGCTGCGGCTGCTGCCGACCGTGCGCCTGCAGCTCGCCGGCCTCGCGGCGCTGGCGGTCTGCCTGCCGCTGGCGTCGGTGCTGCTCTCGGGCTGGGTGATGTTCCACATGGGCGCCGACGTCAAGATCCTCGCCGTGTCGACGGCATCGGCGACCGTCGCCGTCGTCGCGGGGCTCGTGCTCGCGCACTCGATCGCGCGCTCGCTGGAGCGCGTCCGCGGCGCCTCGAGCCTACTGGCCGGCGGCGACCTGTCCGTGCGGGCGCCCGAGTCCGGCCCCGCGGAGGTCGCGGACATGGCGGTGGCATTCAACGCGATGGCCTCCAACCTCGAGCAGCTCTTCGACGCGCGCCGCGAGCTCGTCGCCTGGGCGAGCCACGACCTGCGCACACCGCTCGCCAACATGCAGGCGATGCTGGAGGCGCTCGAGGACGGTCTCGCCGAGCCGGCCGACTACCTGCCGGCGCTCGGCGAGCAGGTGCAGGCGCTGGCCCAGCTCGTCGACGACCTGTTCGAGCTCGCCCGCATCGACGCCGGCGCGCTCACGCTGGAGCTGCAGGAAGGGTCGCTCGCCGGCGTCGTCGCCTCGTGCCTGCGCGGCGTCGAGGCGGAAGCCCGGTTGCGGCAGGTCAACCTCGCATCCGAGGTTGACGCATCGGCGACCGCCTGCTTCGCGCCCGACAAGGTGGAGCGCGTCCTGCTCAACCTGCTCGTCAACGCGCTCCGCCACACGCCGTCCGACGGCTCCGTCGCCGTCTCCGTGCAGCCGCTCGAGGACGTCGTCCGGGTCACGGTCGAGGACACCGGCGACGGCCTGGAAGATGACGCGCAGCAGCGGATGTTCGACCGCTTCTGGCGCAGCGACCGGGCGCGCTCCCATCGCGGAGCGGGCCTCGGCCTCGCGATCGCGCGCGGGCTCGTCGAGGCCCAGGGCGGCCGTATCTGGGCCGAGAACCGGCCGGGTGGCGGCGCCAGAGTGTGCTTCACGCTGCCGGCGGCCTGACGGGCCCCGTGCGGCGCCTCCGCTTCGCCCACCTCCGTCAGGCAGAGCGAGCGTACGACGGGGCGACGCCGACAACCGCATCGACCGGTCCCGTGCCCTCACCCTGAAGCCGGTACGTGGTGCCGAAGGGCAGGTACGCGGCATCCCAGCGTCCGAGCTCCATCGTACTCCGGGCACCGTTCCACTCGGCGTGCACGGCGAGCTTCCCGTCCTCGACGAAGACCAGGACGTCTCCCCCGCGGGCCACGGAATCGCTCGATGACCCGGGAACGAGCCTCACCGTCGTGACGGTGAGGTGCTCGGTACTGGCGACGATGCCGACGAGCGCGTCACCCTCTAGCCGGTGGGTGCGGTCGGCCGCTCTGATCGGATGGAGCGTTCCGCCGTCGGCTCGATGCGCGCCTGGCAAAGCGCCGATCAGAGCGTCGTCGCCGTACGCCCACTTGCCCTCAGGAAGATACGGCCTCGTCCGCGCATACGGACCCGACGCACCGGTCGACGGAGGCGGCGCGAAGAACTCGAGCACGCGCACGGGCTCCGCGCCGAAGGAGAAGCCGTGATGCCAGGTGTTCTTCCGAAAGAACACGCTGTCGCCCGTCTCGAGACGGACTACCTCGCCCGTCTCGGGGTTCGCCAGCACGAACGTGCCCTGGAGCACGTGGAGAACCTCATCCGCGCCGAACACCGTTCGGAAGTCCCCCGAGTGGCGAAAGCACCCACCAGGCTCCATCCCGAACACGATCGTGTGAAGGAGGCCGCTCGACACGTAGATCCAGTCGTCCACGAGACCGGCTTCGGCGTCACCCCACGTGTGCCGCGCGACGTCCGCGAACGGCAGCGCCGTCGGCTGGTCGAACGTCGGGCGCGGCGACGGTTCATATCCCATCGTGGCTTCGCCTGTCGTGCGAGCGGTGTGCCTCCTCGGCTGCGAGCATCGCGCCGTCGTACACAGGCTCCGGGAACCCCGTCCGGATCTGCCGGGCGACCCCGTCGCGACCTGCCGCCTGCGCGGCGAGCATGATCTCGAGCGCGTGCAGGGCATGCTCGGGGCGCGTCGCTGTGGGCACTCCCGCCTCGACGCAGTCCACGAGGTGTCGCAACCCGTCGGTCCACTGCCAGTGCGGGTCGGCCTCGGGCATGAGCCTCCAGGAGGCCTCCTCGTTCCGCCACAGCTCCCAGCCCTCCGGCGCCCAGTCGTCGCCGAGGAGCTGCGCCGTGCCCTCCGACCCGTACAGCTCGACGGCCGGTGACCGGTAGCGCTGCATCGTGAACCCGGTGCTCACGACCGCGAATCGCGCGTCGCCGAAGTCGAGGAGCACGTGCGCGTTGTCGTCGGCCTCGACCGGGATCACCCGCCCGCTCACATCACGCTCGGGGATCGCCGTGCCGACCATCGCCGTGACGCGACGCGCAGGACCGAAGAGCGCGCAAAGCGTCGTCACGTTGTAGACACCGAGGTCGAAGAGCGATCCGCCCCCCGGCCGGTAGAACCAGTCCGCCCACCACGGCCCGGCCCAGCCGTAACGCGCCCGACCGGACAGCAGCCGCCCGATCCTACCCTCCCGGACGCAGGCGTGGATCGCGCGGAACGTCGGGCTGAGGAGGACGTGAGGCGCGCAGACGAGCAGGCCCGGCGCCGTCTTCGCGAGCTCGACGAGCGCTGACGCTTCCTCGAGGCTCGTCGCGAGCGGCTTCTCGACGAGGACGTGCTTGCCGGCCTCGAGGGCTGCGCGCGAGAGCGGCCCGTGCTCGTTCATACTCGTCAGCACCAGCACGACATCGACGTCGTCGCGCGAGATGAGCGCGCCGGGACCGGCGAGGTCGGGCTCGACGTCGTAACGACCGGCAGCGCCGCGGCGCTTCCGGTCGTCGACGTCGTACACCGCGGCGACGTGGACGCGCCCATGCGCGTGCAGTCGATCGATCATCCCTGCGTACGGTCCGGCGAAGACGCTGCCGCACCCGAGGACACCGATCCCGAGGCTCATGCCGAACCGCGCGCAACGGCGTAGTAGGCGTCCGTCCAGGAGGGCTGGTCGACGTCGAGCTTGCGCTCCGTCCCGAGCCTGGCCGAAAGGGCGATCAGAGCAGGGAAGGTCGTCAGCGCGGCCAATCGCCGATCGCCGCGCGCCCCACCCGGTGCCCGCAGGACGGTCGCACCGCGTGCGGCGCAGATCGCCTCGGCCTCGTCGATGACCGCGTCGGGTCCGGTCGGGAGGCTCACGACGACGTGCCCGGGACCGAGCGGGTACATCGCGGACGTCGCGCCCTCCCGGGTCTCGACTCCCTCCGCCGGGAGACACGCGACCTCCTTCAGCAACAGCGCCCCCTCGAGCGCGCCTGCCCAGGCCGGGCCCGAGCCGAACACCACCCCCGCCGACGGCGCGAGGCACGGCAGGGCGAGCGCCCACTCCTCGGCCGCCTCGCAGGACCCCTCCACGGCATCCGGCGCATCGAGCACGGCGGCACGGAGTCCCGCGTCGCCCGTGATCGTCGCCCAGACGGCCAACGCCACCAGCACGTTCCCGCAGAATCCCTGCGTGTGCGTCACTGCGTCCTGCGACTCGATCGTGACGAGACCGACGGCGTCGGCGCGCGAGCCGATCGTCGATCCCGGGCTCGCCGTGACAGCGGCGAACGGGGTCGGTGCGCCGGCATCGAGAGCCTCGATGACGTCGCGCATCTCGCCGGACGACGAGAACGCGAGCAGCGCGTCGCCCTCGCGCCAGCGGAACGCTCCCTTCGCCACGAGTCCTGCCGGCAGAGCAAGGACGTCCGGGCCGCTCCGGCCGTCGAGGGACGCGAGCCAGAGAGCGACGGCGGCATAGTACGCCGCGCCGTTCCCGGTCGCGACGATCCTCCGCACGCCCGGGTCGCCGAGAAGTCGCGCGACCGCGTCGATCCCCTCCGTGTCGGACGCCGTCCTGGCGAGCGACTCGGGGACGGCAAGGGTTTCCCTCCAGAGGTACGTCTCACGCCACGAAGCCATGGTCGGCAACCATACCAATCGGACGAGTCACATACCAGTGACAGACCACATCGAGACTTGACCTCGACCAATTCGTTCCGCATACTCCCGCGGCATGACGGCGTCCCTCGTCGGGCCACGGCCTCTCCACGACCAGGTGCGTGAGGCCATCGAGTCCCAGATCCGGTCCGGAAGGATCCCTCCCGGCGCGCGCCTGCAGTCCGAACGGCACCTCGCCGAGCGACTCGGCGTGAGTCGCGTGACGATCAGGAGGGCGCTCGACGCGCTCGCAGACGAGGGCCTCGTCCGGGCGGCACCGGGGAGCGGACGGTACGTGAGCGAGGTAGCTCTCGCGGAGCCTCCGAACGCGCTGCTCAGCTTCACCGAGCTCGGCGCACGGCGAGGCCTGACTGCGACCGCGCGCGTACTGCGGAAGCGCGTCCGCCCTGCCACCCTCGAGGAGGCGGAGCGCATCGGGATCGCTCCGGGCGCGGAGATGTTCGAGATCGACCGCCTCCGGATGCTCGACGGTGTGGCTGTCGCACTCGACCACACGCGTGTCCCGATCGCGATCGCGCCCGAGTTGCCGCACGTCGACTTCAGGAAGGCATCCCTGTACTCCGTCCTGGAAGAGGCCGGGGCGGCACTGGTGCGGGCCGACTACACCACCGAGGCCTGCGCGGCGAATGCCGCTCAGGCGCGCAGGCTCGGCGTCGCCGTCGGCGACCCTCTGCTCCTCGCCCGGACGACCAGCTACGACAGTGCCAATCGCGTCGTCGAGCTGGGCGAGACGGCCTATCGAAGTGACCGCTATCGCTTCCACGCGACCCTCGTGCGGGAGCGGCGACCAGGAGGAGGAATGACACCATGACGCGCTCCCGCACATCGGGCAGCAGGGCACGTGCCTCGCTCGCCTTCATGGCGATGCTCGTCGTCGCGCTCGCAGTGCTCGCCGGGCAGGCGACCGGCGCGAGGTCGGCGACGACCCTCGTCGTCCAGGACGGCGAGGGTGGGAACGTCGCCCGCATCGCGGCCCTGAAGCAGCTGGACAGGCTGTTCGAGAAGGCGAATCCGGGTGTGACGATCAAGCACATCTCGAAGTCGTACTCCGACCTCGTCAAGACCGACGCGCTCCAGCTTTCGGGCTCGAACCCGCCCGACGTGACCCACGTCAACCAGGGGCTCGGCGACCTCGGCCAGCTCGTCAAGGCGAAGCTCCTCACGCCGCTCGACGGGTACGCGGCGAAGTGGGGCTGGGGCAAGCGGCAGTCCGCCGCCCTGCTCACGATCGACGGCCGCGCGACCCCCAAGGGCCAGATCGGCAGCGGAAGCCTATACGGGATCTCGACCACCGGTGACTGGGTCGGCGTCTTCTACAACAAGGCGAAGCTCAAGGCGCTCGGGATCGGCGTGCCGAGGACCCTCGCCGAGTTCGAGACGGCGCTCGCCGCCGCCAAGACGGCCGGGGAGACGCCGATCGCATTCGGGAACCTCGACAAGTGGCCCGGGATCCACGAGTTCCAGTCCGTGCTGATGGCCGTCGCGCCGGCCGCCCAGGTCGGGAGCACGATCTTCGGCAAGAAGGGATCGAAGTGGTCGACAGCAGCGGTGCTGAAGGCGGCCGGGACGGTCCAGAAGTGGGCGCAGGCCGGCTACTACTCCGACGGCTTCTCGGGCCTCGGCTACGACGACGCGACGAAGAAGTTCCAGCAGGGTGGCGCCGTCTTCACCATCACCGGAACCTGGAAGACCGGTGACATGGCCAGCTCGCTCAAGGACAACGTCGGCCTGATGCTGCTCCCGAGCGCGCGCGCCGGCAAGACCCCGGGCGCGCTGGCGAGCGGTGGCCTCGCCTGGGCGATCCCGGCGAAGGCGAAGAACAAGGAGCTCTCGGCGAAGTACATCGACTTCATCACGAGCCCGGCCGCCGCGAAGGTGATCCAGGCCGCCGGTGACGTCCCCGCGATCGTGGTGACGGCGAAGCCCGGCTCCGGGGTCCGCGGCGACGCGATCACCGGGTGGGCGAAGCTCAGCAAGACGAACGCGATGGCCGGGTACATGGACTGGGCGACCCCCACGTTCTACGACACGATCACCGCGGCCATCCAGGAGCTGATGGCCGGGAAGCTCACCCCCGCCTCGTTCGCGAAGAAGCTCGACGGCGACTATCTGAAGTTCCACAGCACGTAGGCCGTCGGGCGTGGCGGGCGTGATGACGGCGGCCGCCTCGGTCGAGGCGGCCGGTGGGCGACACCGGGGGGACGTCCGTCCCCCCGGTGAGCCGCGCCGGATCGGCTACCTGTACGTCCTCCCGGGGCTGCTCGTCTACGCGGCCTTCGTGCTCGTGCCCTTCGGGCACACGCTCTGGATCTCGTTCCACGCCTGGGACGGCATCACGCCGTCGGCGTGGGTCGGCCTCGACAACTACCGCCGCGTCTTCACCGACCCGCAGGTGCGCGAGACGTTCACCCACGCGCTCGTGCTCGTGCTCTTCTACGCGCTGCTTCCGCTCGTGCTCGGGCTCCTCCTCGCCGCACTGCTCTCGAGGATGCGAGTGCGCGGCATCTCCGTCTTCCGGGCCGTCCTCTTCCTGCCGCAGGTCGTCGCGCTGGTTTCCGTCGGCATCGTCTGGCGCTGGATCCTCGCTCCTGACGGCCCCCTCAACGAGGGCCTCCGCGCCGCCGGGCTGGGGAGCTCCGCTCGCCCGTGGCTCGGCGACTTCGGCTGGGCGCTGCCGTCGGTCGGGCTCGTCGGCACGTGGGTGATGTTCGGCCTCGCCATGGTGCTGCTCGTCGCCGGAGCGCAGAAGATCCCGACGAGCCTGTACGACGCCGCGCGCGTCGACGGCGCCGGCCCCGTACGGGAGTTCTTCGTCGTCACCCTCCCGGGGCTGCGGAACGAGATCGTCGTCGTCCTCGTTCTCACGACGACAGCCGCACTTCGGAGCTTCGACCTCGTGTACGTGATGACCGGCGGCGGCCCGGGGACGTCGACGAGCGTCCCGTCCTACCGGCTCTACACGGCCGCCTTCCAGACCGGCGAGGCCGGGCTCGGAGCGGCGATCGGGATCGTGCTCGCGATCGCCATCTTCATCGTCGCGTTCGCGATCACGCGGGTCGGGGAACGGAGCTCGACGTGAGCGGGACACTGGAGCGGGCCGTGAACTACGGGCTCCTCGTCCTCTTCTCGGTCCTCGCGCTCGCCCCGATCGCCGGCATCCTGCTCACCGCGTTCCACGGGCCCGACGCGGTGGTCTCGGGTTTCGCGATCCCCGATCCGTTCACGCTCGACTCGTTCCGCCAGGCGTGGAAGGAGGGCGCCTTCGGGTCGTCGCTCTGGACGAGCGCGATGATCACCTCGACGACGGTGGCGCTCTCGACCGTGCTGTCGCTGCTGACCGGGTACGCCTTCGGCACGATGCGGTTCCGCGGCTCGTCGTTCCTCTTCTACGTCTTCCTCTTCGGTCTCCTGATGCCCTTCGAGGCGACGATCATCCCGCTCTACTTCGACTTCCGGCGGATCGGCCTCACCGACACCGTGTGGGGGGTGATCCTCCCGAGCACGGCGCTCTCGATCGCGTTCGGGACGTTCTGGATGCGCGCGTTCTTCCTCTCGGCGCCACGCTCGCTGATCGAGGCGGCGAGGATCGACGGCGCCTCGAGCCTCGGAGTGCTCGTCCGCGTGCTACTCCCGTACGGCCGCCCCGCGATCCTGACGATGGTCGTGCTCGTGTTCATGTGGACGTGGAACGACTTCCTGCTCTCGCTCGTGATGCTGTCGGGACAGAACATCCTCACCGCACCGCTCTCGCTCGTCTTCTTCCAGACCCAGCGACAGACACACGTTCAGCTCCTCGCCGCGGCGTCGATCATCGTCGCCTTCCCCGTCCTGCTCGTCTACGTCTTCCTCCAACGACACTTCATCCGGGGCATGGTCTCCGGATCACTGAAGGGCTGAGCCGGTGACCTCCATCTCCTACGACCGCGCGGCGAAGCGCTTCGGCGACGTGGTCGCCCTGAACGACCTGTCACTCGAGATCGCGGACGGCGAGTTCATGGTGCTCGTCGGGCCGTCCGGCTCGGGCAAGACCACGGCGCTGCGGCTGCTCGCCGGCCTGGAGGGGCTCTCGGCCGGGCACATCAGGATCGGGGACGAGGTCGTCGACCGCGTCGCTCCGCGCCGACGCAACATCGCGATGGTGTTCCAGGACTATGCGCTGTACCCGCAGATGTCGGTGCGCGAGAATCTCGCCTTCGGCCTCAAGATGGCCAAGATCCCGCGAAGCGAGATCGATCGCAGAGTCTTCTCGGCAGCCGAGGCACTCGGAATCGAGGAACTGCTCGGCCGCAAGCCCCGTCAGCTCTCCGGCGGGCAACGGCAGCGCGTCGCGCTCGGCCGGGCGCTCGTGCGCGAGCCGAAGGCGTTCCTGATGGACGAGCCCCTTTCCAACCTCGACGCCAAGCTGAGAGCTCAGACCCGGGGGGAGATCAGGAGGCTGCAGCGTGCGGTCGGGACGACGACCGTCTACGTCACCCACGATCAGGTGGAAGCGATGACGATGGGCGACCGGATCGCCGTCATGAGCCAGGGACGGCTCGAGCAGGTCGGCGATCCGGACACGGTTTACTCGCACCCCGCGAACACGTTCGTGGCGACCTTCATCGGAAGCCCGGCGATGTCGCTGGTCGCGATGTCGTCCGGAGCGGGAGCGGCACCAGCGCTGACCCGCGGCGACCTTCGCGTGCCGCTCGGGGAGCGCGGGCTCGACGTGCCGGGAGAGGTGATCGTGGGTGTGCGCCCGGAGCACTGCCGGCCGTGGGTCGACGGCGCTTCGCTCGCCGGCCCGTTCAGCGGCCGGGTCGAGTACGTCGAGGCGCTCGGCCGGGAGACCTTCATCGGCGTCGAGGCCGCCGACGGCGCCCGCTTCGTGATCGAGGCCGAAGGCAATGTCCGGATCGGCATCGGCGATACGGTCGCCTTCGGGCTCGCGGTCGGCTCGCTGCACCTCTTCGATGCCACCACCGGCGTGGCGCTCGCGACCTGAAAGGAGAGCGATGGCACGGATCAAGATGGCCTATCTCGGAGGCGGCTCCACGCGGGCCGCCGGAACGATGGCGTCGTTCATCCACCATCGAGGGGCCGATTTCGACGGCTCCGAGATCGCCCTGATCGACATCGCCCCGGATCGGCTCTCGCTGGTCGAGACGCTCGCGCGCAAGATGGCCCGCGCGCGCGGCCTCGACATCGCGGTCTCGTCGACGACCGACCGCCGCGCCGGGCTCGACGCCTGTGACGCGGTCCTCTCCAGCTTTCGCCCCGGCGGCTTCGAGGCGCGCGCGCTCGACGAGCGCACCGCCAACGCGCACGGGTTGATAGGCCAGGAGACGCAGGGCGTCGGCGGGTTCTTCATGGCGCTGCGCGCGATCGAGGTGATGAAGGCGGTCGCCGCCGACATCGATGCGGTGTGCCCGCACGCGAAGGTGTTCAACTACACGAACCCGGTGAACGTCGTCGCCCAGGCGTGGACGTCGAACTGCGCGATCCCGCTCGTGTCGCTGTGCGAGGGGCCGTACTCCTTCACCGCCGAGCTCGCGCAGGCGGCGGGGCTCGACCCGGAGCGCGTGACGTCCCGGATGATCGGCCTCAACCATGCCTGCTGGAGCGTCGAGCACGCCTTCGACGGCGGTGACCTGATGCCCTATGTCCATGAAGCGTGTCAGGCGCTCGCCCCGGGTTCCCCCCTGTCGGTCGGGGAGCAGAGGCTCCTGCGGCTGGCCTCCGCCATGGAGTCGATCCCGGCCGACTACTTCCTCTACTACTACTGGCGCGACGAGGTCCTGGCCGAGCAGCTGGCCAAGCCGAAGACGCGGGCGGAGGACATCCTGTCGTGGGTGCCGGGCTACTGGGATCACTACGCCGAGCAGGCCGAGACGGACGATCCCGTGCTCGACCCTGCCCGCTCGCGGGGAGGAATCCACGAGCTCGAGCTCGCGATCGACGCGATGCACGCGGTCTTCAACGACACGGGTGACGTCCTCCCCGTCAACGTGCCGAATCGCGGCTCGCTGCCCGGGTTCTGCGACGACCTCGTCGTCGAGGTGACCGGGCGCTGCGACGCGCAGTGGGTGCAGCCCCTCGCCCAGCCCGAGCTGCCCAGGCACCTGCGCGGGCTGGTAGAGATGCTCGCCGAGTATCAGATGCTGGCGGCCGAAGCCGCCTGGTCGGGGACGAGGCGGGACGCGATCCGGGCGCTCGCGGCGAACCCGCTCGTCCTTTCGGTGGAGAAGGCGGAGGCCGTCTACGCGGAGCTGTCGGCCGCTCATCGCGCGTTCCTGCCGGATCGCCTCCTCGCGCCGTGAGAGGTCTCGCGCTCGGCGTCGACGGCGGCAACACCAAGACCGTGGCCCTTGCGGCGCGGAGCGACGGGACGATCGTCGGCGCCGGCCGCGCAGGCTGCTCCGACATCTACGGGGCGCCCTCGTTCGAGGCGGCGATCAGGGAGATCGAGCTGGCCGTCGCGAGCGCGCTCGAGGCCGCCGGCGCGCGGCGCGGCGACGTCGATGCCGCGGTGTTCAGCCTCGCGGGCGCGGACTGGGACGAGGACAAGGCAGATCTCCACGCCGCGCTCGCCCGGCTCGTGCCCTCCGCCGACGTGTCTGTCGTCAACGACGCGCTCGGAGCCCTTCGCGCGGGTACGAGCGACGGCATCGGCGTCTCGGTCGTCTGCGGCACCGGCGGCTGTGTCGGTGCGCGCGGGCCGGACGGTCGCGAGTGGCACTCGAGCTGGTGGGCGCTGCACACCGGCGGCTGGGCGCTCGGCTCGGACGCTCTCGACGCCGTCTACGAGGCAGAGCTCGGCACCGGCCCGCCGACGGGCCTGACGATCGACGCCCTCGAAGTCTTCCAGGCGGCGAGCGTCGAGGACGTCCTGCACGCCTTCACCCGACGAGGTGGGCGTCGGCCCTTCGACGCGGCGCTCTTCGCACCCGCGGTGCTGAGCCTGGCCGCTGCGGGCGACCCTGTCGCATCGTCGATCGTGCGGCGGCACGGGACGAAGCTCGGCGACGTGGCCCGGGTCGCGGCTGCTCGCGTCGGGCTCGAGCTCTCCTTCCCCGTCGTCCTTCTCGGAGGGGTGCTACGCGGTGAGGGCGCCGAGACGCTGATCGAGGAGATCCTCGCCCGCGTGCCCGGCGCGACGCCGGTGCGATCGTCGCGCGAGCCGGTCGCCGGCGCGCTCCTCACGGCCCTCGATCGTGCCGGCGCGCCGTTCCGCCTCGACGCGCTCGACGCGTCCCTCCCCGGCGAGGCCTTCTTCGGGACGATCCCGAGTCACTGACGATCACGTCCCCGGCCCAGGGACGCCTGCTCTGTCACGGTGCCTCGATGTCCGGATGAGCACTCGTCTGGAGAGCGGGGCGGTCGCCGGCTCGTCGACGAGGTCTCGCTCGATCGCGTCGTCCCGGTCGCAGTCAGGCAGCGCGCCGGGGTACGGCGCCGTCGGCACAGCGTTCGCCTTGCCGACGAGCGCACGCGTTTCTTCCTCGACGTCTCGGAGCCGCTCCTCACCGCCGCAACAGGGCGACGGCCTCTGCGGCGAGGCCCTCGCCGCGGCCCGTGAAGCCGAGCCGATCCGTGGTGGTGGCGCGCACGTTCACGCGACCGGCCTCGACGCCGAGCGCCGCGGCGAGGAGGCGGCGCATCTCCTCCCGGTGCAGGGCGATCTTCGGCTGCTGCCCGACGAGAACGCAGTCGGCGTTCACGAGCTCGTAGCCTGCCTCTCGCACCCTGCGGTACGCCTCCGCGAGCAGCTCGAGCGAGTCGGCGCCGCGGTAGCGCTCGTCGTCGGACGGGAACAGGGCGCCGATGTCGGCGAGGCCGGCGGCACCGAGCAGCGCGTCGGCGAGCGCATGGGCGATCACGTCGCCGTCGGAGTGGCCTGCAAGCCCGCGCGGATGGTCGATGTGCACGCCGCCGAGCACGAGCGGCACCCCCTCCTCGAGGGCGTGCGCGTCGACGCCGAGCCCGATGCGCAGATCGCTCACCGCACGGACGCTAGCGCGCCGGGCAGCTCCGCGAGCGAGTCGACGATCAGGTGGGCGTGTCCCTCGGCCCGCTGCAGGCGTCCCCAGGGCCCTCGACGCACGTGCACCGCCACCAGCCCCGCGGCGGCGGCGGGGATGACGTCGTTGTCGACGCGGTCGCCCACGTAGGCGATCTGCCCCGGCTCACAGCCGGCGAGCTCGACGATCCGCTCGAAGAACCCGGCGTCGGGCTTCCGCACGCCGATGCTCGCCGACGACGAGATGGAGTCGGCGGGCAGCGCCTCCTCGCGCGCCCAGCGCTCGAGCGCCGAGGTCTGGTTGCCGGCGATGCCGACGAACAGCCCGGCGCCCCGGAGCGCCTCGAGGCAGCCGATCGCGTCGGGGTAGAGGTCCGCGCGCACGTAGGTGAGCTCGTCCCACGCGGACGGCCGCTCGATGCCGAGCAGCGGCCACATCGCCGTGTGCTCCTCCCCGCGCTCGATCGTGACCCCGAGCGCCGCCCACAGCACCTGCGGTCCGACACCGACATGCTCGGCGAGCAGGCGCCAGTAGCGCTCCTCGTCCACGAGCGTCTCGCCGACGTCGAAGAAGACCGCCTTCACAGCCACGAGGCGACGAGCGCGAGGTCGGCGGGCGTCGTGACCTTCAGCAGCCGTGGGTCGCCGTCGACGACGCGGATGCGGCCGCCGCGCGCCTCGACGAGCGACGCGCAGTCGCTGGCGTCCGTGAGCGGGCCGGCGTACGCGGCGCGCAGCACGTGCGCCGGGAACGCCTGCGGCGTCTGCACGGTGACGAGCGAGTCGCGATCGACGGTCTCGACGACGACGCCCCGCTCCACGCGCTTGACGGTGTCGGCGACCGGGAGGCCCGGCACGACGCCGTCGTAGCCCTGCGCGAGCGGCGCCAGCACACGCTCGATCACGCCGTCGTCCACCAGGGGTCGGGCGGCGTCGTGCACGAGCACGACGAGGGCCTCGTCGGGCACCTCCTCGAGCCCGGCGCACACCGAGTGCGCACGACTCGCGCCGCCCGTGACGACGGCGGCGACCTTGCTCGTGACGAGCTCCTCGGCGAGCACGATCGCGGCCTCCTCCCACCCTTCGGGCACCGCGACCACGATCGCGTCGATCCACGGGCTGCCGTCGAGGCGCTCGAGGCTCTCCGCGAGCAGGACGCGCGCACCGAGCGCGACGAACGCCTTCGGCCGATCCGCGCCCAGCCGGTCGCCCGCGCCGGCGGCGACGAGCACGGCCCACGTGCCTCCGGCAGCAGTGGAGGAGGTTGTCGGCTGCGACCCGCTCACCGCACGCGACACTCTGCGACAGGGACGACCTGCATCGGAGGAGGCATGTCCACCAGTCGAGAGCGCGAAGCGCTGTCGACTAGGCGCTCGCGGCTGCGACCTTGGCCTTCGGCTTGGCCTTCGTCTTGCCGGCGGCCGGGTTGGCGAGCACCTCGTCGAGCCACGCCGCCGCCTCTTCCTCGCTCATGTGCTTGGCATACATCATCTCGGAGGCGAGTATCTTCTTGGCCTTCACGTACATCTGCTTCTCGCCGGTCGAGAGACCCTTCTCGTGGTCGCGCAGCGCGAGGTTGCGGACGACCTCGGCCAGCTCGAGGATGTCGCCGGTCTTCATCTTGTCCCGGTTGTGCTTGAAGCGGCGGTTCCAGTTCTTCGGCATCTCCGTCGACTCGCCCGAGAGAGCCTTCACGACGATCTCCACGGTCTCGAGATCGATCACCCAGCGGAGCCCGACCTTCTCGGCGTTCTCCGTCGGGACGTTCACCGTCATGTCGTTGTGCAGGATCTTGATCGTCAGGTACTCGCGCTCCTGTCCGAGGACGACGCGCGTCTCCTTGCTGACGACCGTGCCTGCCCCGTGGTGCGGATACACCACATTGTCGCCGACGTCGAACAAGCTTCCCTCCCGTTGTCCGCCATTCACGAAAACCGCCGGCGCTGATGAGGGCTGCCGGCGAGGGAACGATATTCTAGCTGAGATCTGCCCCCGGCTCCCGGCTCTTTCCGACCGCCTGCACGGGTTTCCGGGCCCTATCGCCGCCCGCCGGCCGGCGCGGAGTCCTCCTGGGAAAGCGCACGGAGCCCGGGAGCGGCCGTCACATCGTGAGGTAGCGCTCGACGAGGTTGTGCTCCTGCAGCCGGCGCAGGCCCTCCTTGATCTCGCGGGCGCGGACGGAGCCGACGCCCTCCACGGACTCGAGCTCGCGCAGCGAGGCGCGGGCGATGGCGTCGAGCCCGTCCATCTCGGCGACGACGCGCCGGATGACCCCGCTCGGCAGGCGCGGGATCTGCGAGAGGGCGCGGTAGCCGCGGGGGCTCACCGCGGTGTCGAGCGGGTTGGCCGAGCGCGGGTAGCCGAGCAGCTCCTGCAGGGTGTCCGGCTCGAGCAGGCTCTCGTAGGGGAGCGCCGCGAGCCGCTCGAGCGCGACGAGCGCCTGGCGCGGGTCGTCGCTCGCGTGGTAGTCGGACGCGACTGCGGCCTCGGACTCCGGCATCGTGCCGGACAGCTCGTCGAGCTGCGCACGGATCAGCCGCCCCTCGGAGCCGAGCTCGATGCAGTCGCGCTCCACCTCGCGCACCATGCGCGAGGTCATCTCGGCGCGCTGCAGCACGACGAGCACGTCGTCGAGCATGACCGCGTTCTGGAACTCGAGCGCGGTGAGGCGCGTCAGCACCTGCTCGAGCCGCTTGCGATAGGTCTCGAGCGCCGCGAGCGCCTGATTGGCCTTGGCGAGCACGGTGGCGATCGGGTCGAGCTGGTAGCGGGCGTGAGCGAGGAACACGGTCACCGTCTCCCGCTGCTGGGAGATCGAGATGACGAGCGCGCCCGTCTGCTTCGCAACGCGCTCGGCCGTGCGGTGCCGCGTGCCCGTCTCGCGCGACGGGATCGTCGGGTCAGGCATCAGCTGGACGTTCGCGTACGCGAGCCGGGAGACGCGCTCGTCGATGACGATCGCGCCGTCCATCTTCGCGAGCTCGTAGAGGAGCTGCGGCGTGAACGGCTGCTCGAGCCTGATGCCGCCCGAGTACATGAACGCGAGCTCGTCCGGGTTGGCGATCACGATCAGCGCGCCCTCGTGCGAGCGGATGATGTCGTCGATTCCCTGGCGCAACTCGGTACCGGGGGCGAGCCGTCCGATCGCCTCGAGCAGACCGGGCTCGATCGGGTCGTCGGGCAGCGTGCTCACGCTCCGGAGGCTAGACGATCGCTTCCCGATCGGCGTGTCCTCGGGGACGCCGTGGGCAGGGCGCATCGCGGCTGCCAGGTCCTACTCGGCGCCGTCCGGGCGGGCCGCGGCATCGAGCGCGGCGGCGATCGCCTGCCGCAACGTCTCGGCGCGCGTGATCCGCGGCCCTCCGTGTGCCGACGTGCCGGCGGGTGCGATCACGACGGCGATGCCGAGCTTCGCGCACTCCTCGAGCCGCCGTTCGGCCTGCGCGGCGGGGCGGAGCCGTCCGGTGAGGCCGACCTCTCCGAACGTCGCCGTCCCCTCCCGCACGGGTATTCCGCGCGCGGCGGACGCGATCGCGACCGCGACCGCGAGGTCGGCCCCCGGCTCGTCGATGCGCACGCCGCCGGCGACGTTGACGAACACGTCGGCCGCGCCGAGCGCGATGCCGGCATGGCGCGACAGCACCGCGACGATCATCGCGAGCCGCTTCGGATCGACGCCGGTCGCGACCCGTCGTGGCATCGCGAGATCGGTCGTGGACACGAGCGCCTGGATCTCGAGCAGGATCGGCCGCGTGCCCTCGAGCGCGCAGGCGACGGCCGCGCCGGCCTCGCCGGCCTCGGTGCGCCCGAAGAGCTCGGAGGCGTCGGGCACGCCGACGAGCCCCGTGCCGGTCATCTCGAACACGCCGATCTCGTTCGTGGAGCCGAAGCGGTTCTTCACGGCGCGCAGGATGCGGTGGGCGTGGTAGCGGTCGCCTTCGAACTGCAGCACGCAGTCGACGAGGTGCTCGAGCACGCGCGGGCCCGCCACGCTGCCGTCCTTCGTCACGTGCCCGACGAGGATCGTCGCGACACCCTGCTCCTTGGCGACGCGGAGCAGCCGCGCGGCCGACTCGCGCACCTGTCCGACCGAGCCGGGGGCCGACCCGAGCTCGGACGAGTACAGCGTCTGCACGGAGTCGATCACGCACACGTCGGGGCGCTCGCGCTCGAGCGTCGCACAGACCGTCTCGAGCTCGGTCTCGGCGAGGATCTCGACCGCGTCCGCCCCACCGAGCCGCGCCGCGCGGAGCTTCACCTGCGCGACCGACTCCTCCCCGGTGACGAGCAGCGCACGCCGCCCCGCCCGCGCCAGGTTCCCGAGCGCCGACAGCAGGAGCGTCGACTTCCCGACGCCGGGCTCGCCGCCGACGAGAACGAGCGACGCGGGCACGATCCCTCCTCCGAGCACGCGGTCGAGCTCCGGCACGCCCGAGGGGATGCGCGCCGCCTCCTCCACACGCACGTCGGCAAGCCGCTCGGGGGTGCGGGCGACGCCCGTCGCACGCCGCCCTTTCGCCGGCGTCGGCTGGCCGGTCAGCTCTTCGACGAGCGTCCCGAACGCCCCACACCCCGGACAGCGACCGAGCCATCGTCCCGTCGTCGCGCCGCACTCGGAGCAGACATGCTGAACGACCACCTTTGCCATGCCGACATGCTACGCCGCGCGTCGGACGTCATGTCGTCCATTCGGACAACTCGATCGACGGGGCGGACAGGGCGTCCGCCGCCACGGCGACGAGGTCACCCGCGCGAGCGCGCTCGAGCCACCCTACGAGCGAGCGGCTGCCGCCGGCGCCGAGCCGCCGGCCGGAGGCGCCGGATCGCCGCCGCCCGACCGCGCCGAAGGGGGCCCGTTCGCCCGTGGCGGCTTGCGCGGCTTGGGGGGCCCGACCTCGACGAACGCGTTCTTCGGGTCGTAGCGCACCGTGTACGTCTCGTCGCGGATCAGCCGGTCGCCGCGGAACACCTGCCGCGTGTAGCGCACCGTGAAGCCGCTGCCGCCTGCCTCCTGGAGGACGTTGCGCGCGCCGGCCGGCAAGGCCCGGTTCTCGACCGTGATCGTGCGCGGCGGCGTGACGGCGTACGGCTCGCCTGTCGTCGTCTCGACGCGGCGCCCCAGCTTCGTCGAGTAGAAGCGCACCGTGATCCCGGTGTCGCCGGCGTCGAGCTTCATCAGGATCGCCGCGGGCCAGTCGTTGCGGAAGATCAGCTCGGGCCCGCCCCAGGAGACGGTGGCCTCGCGCCCCATCGGGTAGCGCGAGATGTAGAACTGGTGCGCGCGGTGCGCGACGAGATCCACGCCCGCGAAGAAGGCGGCGTTGTACAGCGTCGTCGCGACCTGGCTGATGCCGCCCCCGACGGCGTCCTCGAGGCGGCCGTCGTAGATCTGCGGGGCCGACACGAACCCCTTTTCCTCGGTGCGCTCGCCGAGCGCCTCGTTGAGCGAGAACTCTTCGCCCGGACGGATGATCGTTCCGTCGAGCAGCGCCGCCGCCCGCTTGATGTTCGTCACCCGCGGCTGGCAGCAGCTGTAGCTCGTGGTGAACTCGGAAACGAGCTCGGTGATGCGGAGCTTCCGCGCCGCCGCGGTCGTCAGTGCGGGCTGCGAGTTGCGGAAGCGCGCCCGATGGACGACCGAGTCGAGGTTCGTCACGAGCGACGCGGCGATCCTGCGCGTGTCCAGCGTGCGTCCCGGCAGCGACGGCACGAGCCGTACGCGCGTGCCCTCGACGGCGAAGCCGGCGTCGCGCGCGGGGCGCTCGAAGCGGCGAAGCCGCGGTAGCAGGGCGGCACGCAGCCCCGCGGGATCGAGCTCGACTGCCAGCGCGCCGCCGCGGGGGGTCGTCGTCACGAGCGCGCGCAGGCGCGCGACCGGGAGCGGCGCCTCGACGGCGCCGAAGCGCACCGCACGCGGGCCGTCGAGCAGGCGGTCGACGGCCCGCTTCGCGCGCAGGGCCGCCTCCGCGTCGACGGCCGGGGGATCGACCTCGAGCGGGATCTCGAACACGGCGGGCAGCGTCCGCAGCCCGGCCCGCAGCGCCGCGCGGTCGACGCGCCGGCCGGCGAGCGCGGGCTCGACCGATGTCCCGTGCGCGCCGACGACGACGCGCGCGTCCCGAGCGGGCGCGCCGAAGCGGCGGTCGAGGCGGTTCGCGAGCTCGGCCGCCCGCACCGGGCCGAGCCGGTAGGAGAGCTCGATGCGCCGGGTGTCGCCGATCCCGGCCCGCCGCAGCAGCCGATCGAGCGGGCCGGCATCGAGCGCGGCGTCGAGCGCCTGCTCGAGCAGCGGCCGGGCGCCGAGCTCGCTCCCGGACGTGCGCTCCTCGCCGGCGCCGGCGCCGAGCAGCCTGATCGGGCGCGACATCGCCGCACGGGCGGCCTCGGCGACTGCCGCATGCGCCTCCTCACGGGCCTTGCCGCCGACGTCGACGCCGGCGATCGCGGTGCGGGACGGGATCGTGCCGCGCTCGGCCAGGGCGACCCCGGCGAGCCCCGCCGCGGCGGCGAGCAGGACGAGGGCGGCCGCGAGGCCCGCACGAGCGGCACGGCGACGAGACGAGGAGCGCGCGGCGGTCGAGACGAAGAGGTCGGACACTCCTGTTGACGGTAGCCGACGGGCTCAGTCGACAGGCGGGAGCTTCTTGACGAAGAGCACGCGGTCCTCTCCCGGCCCGTCGTAGTCGGCCGCCACGCGGTCGACGGCGAATCCCATCGCCTCGTGGAACCCGATCGAGTCGGTGTTCGCCGGCGAGGTGACGCAGCGCACGACCGTCCGCCCGTGCTCGCGGGCGACGGCGAAGAACCGCTCGTACAGCTGCTTGCCGATTCCCGAGCCGCGCGCGTCGGGGGCGACGCCGACGAAGTGGATGTACGCCTCGTCCGGGTCGGTCTGCGACAGGAAGCCGATCAGGAACGCGACGAGCCTGCCCTCGCCGTCCTCGGCCACGAAGCTCGTGCCCTCGAAGTGCAGGAAGAACAGCTTCGGCAGCATCGGCGCCATCTCGCGGCCGCCCCACCACGCGTTCACGTGCTGGATCACGCGGCCGTAGTCGGAGGGGTTCGCGTGGCGGATCGACGCAGGCACGGATGTGAGGCTACGCGGAGGCATGGCCTCGCCTCTCCGTCAGCTCAGCTCGTGGTCGGCGGGCGGCGCGTCCGGGATCCTCGGCGGCGGCTCGTCGGCGGGCACGGTCACCGGCTCGGGCGCACCCTCGATGACGCGGATGTCGACGAGCGACTCGCCCTCCACGCCGGTCAGCTCCTGGCGGCGGTCGACGAGGATCGTCGAGCCCTCGGAGAGATCGCGGCCGAGCACGAAGTCGGCGAGCGGGTCCTCGATCAGGCGCTGGATCGCGCGGCGCAGCGGCCGCGCGCCCATGGCGGGGTCGTAGCCCTGTTCGACGAGCAGCTCCCTCGCCTCGGGCGTGAGCTCGATCGTCGCCCCATGGATCGCCATCTGGTCGCGCAGACGCTTCATCATCAGATCGACGATGCGCAGGATCTCGCCCTTCTCGAGCTTGTGGAAGACGATGATCTCGTCGATCCGGTTCAGCAGCTCCGGCCGGAACACCTTCTTCAGCTCGCCCATCACGCGGCTCTTCATGTCGTCGTAGGAGAGGCCCTGCTCGTCGCCGAGCGTGAAGCCGAGCGACTGGTTCTTCGAGATCTGGGCGGCGCCGATGTTCGACGTCATGATCACGATCGTGTTGCGGAAGTCGACCTTCCGCCCCTGGGCGTCGGTCAGCTTCCCGTCCTCCAGGATCTGCAGCAGGATGTTGAACACGTCCGGATGCGCCTTCTCGATCTCGTCGAGCAGAAGCACCGAGTAGGGCTTGCGCCGCACCGCCTCGGTGAGCTGGCCGCCCTCGTCGTAGCCGACGTAGCCGGGGGGCGAGCCGACGAGCCGTGACACGGAGTGCTTCTCCATGTACTCCGACATGTCGACCTGGATCATCGCGTCCTCGTCGCCGAAGAGGAACTCCGCGAGCGTGCGCGCCAGCTCCGTCTTGCCGACGCCGGAGGGGCCGAGGAAGATGAACGAGCCGGTCGGACGCTTCGGGTCCTTGATGCCGGCGCGCGCGCGGCGGATCGCCTTCGAGACGGCGACGATCGCCGGCTCCTGGCCGATCACGCGCTTGTGCAGCTCCTCCTCCATGCGGATCAGCTTCTGCGACTCCGCCTCCGTGAGCTTGAACACGGGGATCCCCGTCCACATCGAGACGATGTCGGCGATCTCGTCCTCGCCCACCTCGGGCTGCTCCTCGTCGGCCTCGTTGCGCCAGTTCTCCTCGAGCTCCTTCTTCTTCTGCGTGAGCTTGCGCTCCTTGTCGCGCAGAGATGCCGCCTTCTCGAACTCCTGCGCCTCGATCGCGCTCTCCTTGTCGGCGCGCACCTTCTCGATCTCCTCCTCCAGCTCCCGGTAGCGGGGCGGGGCGGACATCGTCCGGATGCGCAGGCGCGAGCCCGCCTCGTCGATCAGGTCGATCGCCTTGTCGGGCAGGTGGCGGTCCTGGATGTAGCGGTCGGCGAGCACGGCCGCGGCGCGCAGCGCCTCGTCGGAGATCTTGCAGCGGTGGTGCGCCTCGTAGCGGTCGCGCAGACCGCGCAGGATCTGCACCGAGTCGTCGATCGAGGGCTCTTCGACACGCACCTGCTGGAAGCGTCGCTCGAGAGCGGCATCGCGCTCCAGGTACTTGCGGTACTCGTCGAGCGTCGTCGCCCCGATCGTCTGCAGCTCGCCGCGGGCGAGCGCCGGCTTCAGGATCGAGGCGGCGTCGATCGCGCCTTCGGCGGCGCCGGCGCCGACGAGGTTGTGGAGCTCGTCGATGAAGAGGATGATGTCGCCGCGCTGGGTGATCTCCTTCATCACCTTCTTGAGGCGCTCCTCGAACTCGCCGCGGTACTTCGAGCCGGCGACGAGGGCGGCGAGGTCGAGCGTGTAGATCTGCTTGTTCTTCAGCAGCTCGGGCACCTGGTTGGCTGCGATCCGCGATGCGAGGCCCTCGACGACGGCGGTCTTGCCGACGCCCGGCTCGCCGATCAGCACCGGGTTGTTCTTCTGGCGCCGCGACAGGATCTGCATCACGCGCTCGATCTCGGTCTGGCGGCCGACGACCGGGTCGAGCTTGCCCTCGGTCGCCATCTTCGTGAGGTTGCGCCCGAACTGGTCGAGCAGCTTCGAGCTCTTCGCCTTCTCCCCACCGGGGGCGGCCGCGCCCGCCTGCCGGCGGCCCGGGCCGGAGAGCATGCGGATGATCTCGTTGCGGATCTTCTCGGCGTCGGCGTCGAAGTCGAGCAGGATGCGCGCCGCCACGCCTTCGTTCTCGCGCACGAGGCCGAGCAGGATGTGCTCGGTGCCGATGTAGTTGTGGCCGAGCGAGAGCGCCTCGCGCAGCGCGAGCTCGAGCACCTTCTTCGCACGCGGCGTGAACGGGATCTGGCCGGTCGTGACCTCGTCGCCCTGGCCGACGATGCGGGCGACCTGCGCGCGCACCTCTTCCACCGTGATGTCGAGCGACTCGAGCACGCGCGCGGCGAGACCCTCCTCCTCGCGCAGCAGTCCGAGCAGGATGTGCTCCGTGCCGATGTAGTTGTGCTTGAGGGCACGCGCCTCGTCCTGGGCGAGGACGACGACCTGCCGTGCCCGTTCCGTGAATCGCTCGAACACTCCCTCGACCCTCCTTTCCGCAATACGCACCGTCCGGAGTCTGCGGGGCCCGCCGGCTCCGGGTCGGGGGATGAAGCCATCGTACCGGACGGGGTCGGGGGTGCCGATTGCGGCCGCGACAGGAGGGGATCGTTCTCCCGGCGCACCCTGTACGCTCCCCGGTCATGGCGGGGAAGGCGCTCATCACCGGCGGAGCCGGCTTCATCGGCTCCCACCTCGCGGAGAGCCTGCTCGACGACGGCTGGGAGGTCTACGCGCTCGACGACCTCTCGACCGGGTCACTCGCCAACGTCGAGCACCTGCGCGACCGCGAGGAGTTCCACCTCGTCGTCGACTCGGTGCTGCGGGGGGCGATCGTCAACGAGCTCGTCTACAAGTGCGACGTCGTCTACCACCTGGCCGCGGCGGTGGGCGTGCGGCTGATCGTCGAGCAGCCCGTGCAGACGCTCGTCACCAACCTGCGCGGCACGGAGATCGTGCTCGAGCACTGCCACCGCTTCGGCAAGCGCGTGCTCGTCGCGTCGACCTCCGAGGTGTACGGCGACCACCGCGAGGAGAAGCCGCTCGAGGAGACGGCGCGCCGCATCTACGGGCCGACGACGCAGCGCCGCTGGGCCTACGCCGACTCGAAGGCGATGGACGAGTTCCTCGCGCTCGCCCACCACTCCGAGCACGGGCTCGACTGCACGATCGCGCGGCTGTTCAACACCGTCGGGCCGCGCCAGAGCGGCCAGTACGGGATGGTGATCCCGACGTTCGCGCAGCGGGCGCTCGCGAACGAGCCGCTCGAGATCCACGGCAACGGCCGTCAGACGCGCTGCTTCTGCCACGTGCGAGACACGGTGCGCGCGCTGCGTGCGCTGATGGACGACGACGCCTCGGGCGAGATCTACAACGTCGGATCCCAGAACCGCATCTCGGTCGGCGACCTGGCGCGCAGCATCATCGAGCGCACCGGGTCGTCGTCGACGATCGGCTACGTGCCGTACGAGAAGGTGTACGAGCAGGGGATCGAGGACATGCTCCATCGCATCCCGTCGACGGAGAAGATCCGCGCCGCCGTCGGCTGGGAGCCCGAGCGCACGCTCGACGACATCCTCGCCGACGTGATCGCCTACGAGCGCGCGCGGCGGCCCCGGCGTTCCGGCCGCGCAGGTGTGTAGTCAGTCCAGCTAGCGCAGCGCCGGGAACAGCACGACGTCGCGGATCGTCTCGCGACCGGTGAGCAGCATCACGAAGCGGTCGATGCCGAAGCCGAGGCCGCCCGTCGGGGGCATCCCGTACGAGAGCGCCTCGACGTAGTCCGGGTCGCCCCGCTCGCCCTCGACCTGCTGCGACTGCATGTCGAAGCGCTCCTGCTGGGTGGCGGCGTCGTTGATCTCCGAGAAGGCGTTGCCGAGCTCCATGCCGCCGGCGAAGTACTCGAACCGCTCCGTCATCGTCGGGTCGCCGTCCGTGGCGCGCGCGAACGGCGAGATCTCGACCGGGTAGTCGTGCACGATCGTCGGTTGGACGAGCGTCGGCTCGACGGCGTGCGAGAAGGCATGATCGACGAGCTGCGCCCAGTCCCGGTCGGCAGAGGTGTCGACGCCGCGCGCGTCGAGCGCCGCCCGCAACCCCGCCTCGTCACGGATCCAGAGCCCGTGCTCGGCGAGCGCGTCGGCGAACCCGACGCGGCGCCACGGCCGCGCCAGCGAGAGCTCGTTGCCGCGGAAGCGCACGTCCGTCGTCCCGAGCACCTGCAGCGTCACCGTCTCGACGAGGGTCTCGATGCGCTCCATCGTGTCGCGGTAGTCGGCATAGGCCTCGTACCACTCGAGCATCGTGAACTCGGGGTTGTGCTTGAACGAGATGCCCTCGTTGCGGAAGTCCTTGCCGAGCTCGTACACCCGCTCGAGCCCGCCGACGATGAGGCGCTTCAGGTACAGCTCGGTCGCGATGCGCAGGTAGAGGTCACGCTCGAGCTCGTTGTGGTGGGTGACGAACGGCCGGGCGAACGCGCCTCCGTAGCGCGGCTGCAGCACGGGCGTCTCGACCTCGACGAAGCCCTCGCCGTCGAGGTAGGCACGCACGGCGCTGACGATGCGGGCGCGCAGGATGAAGTCGTTGCGCGTCTCCTCGTTCACGAGCAGGTCGAGGTAGCGCCTGCGGTAGCGAACCTCGACGTCGGTGAGGCCGTGGAAGGTGTCCGGCAGCGACCGCGTGTTGCGCGCGAGCACCTCCACGGTGTCGGCGAGCAGCGAGGGCTCGCCGCGGCGCGAGCGCGCCGGCCGGCCGCCGATCCCGACCACGTCGCCGAGCAGCACGTCGATCTCTCCGGTCGTCGCCGTCTCGCAGATCACCTGGATGCGCCCGGAGCGGTCGACGACGTCGAGGAAGACGAGCTTGCCCATGTCGCGCCGCGCCATCGCCCTGCCCGCGATACGGCGTACGCTGCCGGCGTCCTCGCCTGCCGCGAGCGGCTCGCACTCGTCACGGACGGCGGCGATCTCGTCCCTGTCGGGAAAGCGCTTCGGCGATGTGGGCTCGGTGGTCATCGTGCTCCGCGCCGAACGCGCGGGCATGACCGTTGCGTCCGCGCAACGGCGGCCGTCAGGCCGCCTTGATCTCCATGATTTTGAACCGCAGCGTGCTGCCGCGCGGGGTCGTCACCTCGACGGTCTCGCCCTTCTTGCGCCCGAGGATGGCGCGACCGACAGGCGACTCGTTCGAGAGCTTGCGCTCGGCGGGGTTCGCCTCGGCCGAACCGACGATGTGGTACTCGACCGTCTCCTTGGCGTCCACGTCGCGCAGCCGCACGACGGAGCCGACCGAGACGACGCTCGTGTCGACGTCGCCCGTGTCGATGACACGCGCGTTCAGGAGCCGCTCCTCGAGCTGGGCGATCTTGTGCTCGAGCATCGCCTGCTCGTTCTTGGCGTCGTCGTACTCCGCGTTCTCGGCGATGTCGCCGAACTCGCGGGCGACGCGGATCCGCTCGGCGATCTCGCGGCGCTTGTGGGTGCGGAGCATCTCCAGCTCCCGCACGAGGTTCTCGTAGCCCTCGGGGGTGACGAGCACGTCCTTCACGACAACTGCCTCCAGCGGGGAAGATCGACGGTCTAGCGCGGCACCGGGCGGCGCGATGGTCGCAAAGAGTAGCTGTCGTGACAGCGGTCGCGCAAACACGCTGCCACTACCATGGGCTCCATGCACGTCGACCTGCGCGAGAGCTGGGCGATAGGCCCCGTTGAGGTGCCGACACGGCTCGTCCTGGCGCCGATGGCGGGCGTCAGCGTGCAGGCGTTTCGCCGCCAGGGCCGCCGCTTCGGCGCCGGCCTCGTGTGCTCGGAGATGGTCTCGTGCGCGGGCATCGAGCACCGCAACGAGAAGACGCTCGGCTACCTGCGCGTCGCCGCCGACGAGCACCCGCTCGCGATCCAGATCTTCGGCTCCGACCCCGCCGCGATGGGCGAGGCCGCCCGCATGGTGGAGGCGGCCGGCGCCGACATCGTCGACATCAACTTCGGCTGCCCGGTACGCAAGGTCACCAAGACCGGCGCGGGCGCCACCTTGCTGGACGACCCGGAGCTCGCGTGCCGGATTGTCGCAGCGGTGGCGGATGCGGTCGAGATCCCCGTCTCGGTGAAGATGCGGCGCGGCCTGCGCGACGGCTCGTGGGACTGTCTCAGCGTCGGGCCGCGCCTCGTCGAGGCGGGTGCGCGCTCGCTGACGCTGCACCCCCGCTCGGCGCAGCAGATGTACACCGGCAGCGCCGACCACCGGCTGACCGCGGAGCTCGTCGACCTCGTCGACGTGCCCGTGATCGCCTCCGGCGACATCACCTCGCGCGCGAAGGCGCAGGCGGTGCTCGCGACGACGGGCGCCGCCGCCGTCATGGTGGGACGCGGCGCGCAGGGCAACCCGTGGGCGCTGCGGGAGATCGTCGACGGCGACGGCGGCGAACCGACGCGCGAAGAGGTCGTCGCCGAGCTCGTGCTGTTCATCCGGGAGACCGTCCGCGAGCTGGGCGAGCGCCGCGCGTCCGGGTTCCTGAAGAAGTTCTACGGCTGGTACCTCGGGCGCGGGCGCTTCCCGCGGCCGTTCAAGCAGGAGCTGGTCGTGCTCGACGCGACCGGAGAGGTCGAGCGGCGGCTGCTGGCGGCAGCCCCCGGCGCGCTGGCGCTGATCGACGAGCTCGAGGCCGGGCTGCCGCACGGCGACGAGATCACGCTCGAGCTGCCGATCTCGATCTACGGCGGCGGCTGAGCGCGCATCCGTCACCCCGAAGGGGGATGGGATGCGGCCCCCCGCTGTCGTTGTACGGGGAGACGTGAACGCCGACTCCGCGCCGCTACGCCCGGCCCGCCGGCCCGGCTCTCAACTGCCTCCGAACGCCGGCGTCGCCGACCCGTCCCGGGGCACCCGCGTCGCCGTGGGCATGCCGCTCGCCGGGGCGGCGGCAGCGGCCGCGTGGCTCGCGCACGCCGGCTGGTCGCTCGGCACGTCACTGCCGATCGCGCTCGCGCTGATGGGAGCGGCGGCTGCCGCGGAGCGCCTCGTCTTCCAGATCGGCCCCCGCAGCTGGTACACGGCCTCGGCGCCGGCCGTCGTGCTCGCCGCGCTGCTCGGAGGCCCGCTGCTCGGCGTCGCGGCGGGCATCTCGACGCAGGTCGTGCGCAGCGAGGCAGTGTGGCGGCGGCGGCTCGCCGAAGGCGGCCTCGCCTCGCTGCAGGGGATCGCCGCCGGCGTCGTCGGCTCGGCCTCGTGGTCGAGCGGGACCGGCGCGACCGCGGTCGCCGCGGGGGCGATGGCCGCGGCCGTCGCGGTCAACAGCGCGGGGCGCGCGCTCATCATGCTCGAGCGCCGCGCGCACCCGTTCCGGGAGACATGGCTGCGCGGCTTCCTCGTGGACGTCCTCGAGATGGTGCTGCTGACACCGCTGCTCGCGGTGCTGCTGCTCGCCTCGGAGAGCGACGGCGTCCTCGTCGTGGCGACCGCGGCGGCCCTGCTGACGGCGCTCACGATCGCACAGCGCAGCAGGGAGGCCACGGCTGTCGCGCTCGCCGCCGAACAGGAGAACGCTCGCCGTGACCAGCTCACGGGGGCGCCGAACCGGCGCGCGTTCGAGGAGGCGATGGCGGCCGAGCACGCGCGCATCGTGCGCGGCGCCCTGCCTGCGGGGCTCTTCGTCGTCGACATCGACCACTTCAAGTCGATCAACGACCGCTTCGGCCACCGCGTCGGCGACGAGGTGCTGATCGAGGGGGTGCGCCGCCTCAGCGACGGCCTGCGCCCGTCGGACGTCGTCGCCCGCTGGGGCGGCGAGGAGATCACCGTGCTCGCGCCCGGCGTGCGCGGCCGCCGCCAGCTCGAGCAGTTCGCCGAGCGCATCCGCTCGCTCGTCGCCGACCGGCCGATCGCGACGACGACCGCCGCCGTCCCGATCACGGTGTCGGTCGGGGGCACGCTGCTCGACGGCTCGGTGGCGCCGCTCGCGGCGCTGCACCGCGCCGACGAGGCGATGTACGCGGCCAAGCGGACGCGCGACGCGACGGCGGTGTCGCTGCCCCCTCTTCTGACGCTGCGGCTGGAAAGCGTCTGATCAGGATGCCGACCGGTGCGAGCCGGTCAGCGCCGTGACGAAGCCGAGGCCGACGAAGACCGAGCCCGACACGTAGCGCTGCAGCTGCGCCCAGCGGCGGCTGCGCCGCAGCGTCTCGCCGGCCGAGCCGGCCGCCAGCGCCCACATCGAGTCGGTGACGAGGCCGAGGCCGATGAAGGTGAGGCCGAGCACGAGGATCTGCAGCCACGCCCGGCCCCGCGCCGGGTCGACGAACTGCGGCAGGAAGGCGAGAAAGAACAGCGCCGTCTTGGGGTTGAGCACGTTCACGACGACGCCCTCGGCGAAGTCCCGCCGCCGGCGCCGCTGCGGGCGCTGCCGCTCGGCCGTGCCGCCGCCCTTCCCGAGCAGCACGCGCACGCCGATGACGACGAGATAGGCGGCGCCGAGGAGCTTCACGACCGCGAATGCCGCCGCCGACGAGACGAGGATGGCGGAGAGACCGGCCGTGGCGGCCGTCAGGTGCACGATCGTGCCGACGTGGATGCCGAGCACGGAGGCGAGGCCGGCGCCGCGGCCCTGGTGGATGCTGCGCGTGACGATGTAGACGACCGCCGGGCCCGGCACGGCGAGGATGGCGAGCGCGGCCAGCGCGAACAGCGCCAGCGCGGCCGGCTCGACGATCACGCGTTGGCCTCCCAGACGAGGCGCAGGCCGTCGAGGGTGAGGAACGGATCGACGGACTCGATCGTGCTGCTGTGCGGCGCGACGAGCTCCGCGAGCCCGCCCGTGGCGATCACGCGCGCCTCGACGCCGAGCTCGCCCCTGATCGCGGTCACGATGCCGTCGACCTGGCCAGCGAACCCGTACACGACGCCGGACTGCAGGCCGCCCACCGTCGTCTTCCCGATCACGCTCGGCGGCTCGACGTAGTCGACCTTGACGAGCCGCGCAGCCCGCGCGAACAGCGCCTCCATCGACGTCTCGATCCCGGGCGCGAGCACGCCGCCGACGTACTCGCCGGCGGGCGAGACGACGTCGAAGTTGGTCGAGGTGCCGAAGTCGACGACGATGACCGGCGCGCCGTAGCGCGCCTTCGCGGCGACCGAGTTGACGATCCGGTCGGGGCCGACCTCGCGCGGGTCGTCGTAGCGGATCGGGATGCCCGTCTTGACGCCGGGGCCGACGACGAGCACGGGCGCCTGCGCCCAGCGCTCGGCAAGGCGCACCCACTCCCGGATCAGCGTCGGTACCGTCGACGACAGGCAGATGCCGTCGACGGACTCGAAGTCGAGCATGCCGCCGAGCAGGACGCCGAGCTCGTCACCCGTGCGCGTGCGCTCCGTCGCGAGCCGCCAGTGCTCGACGAGGCGCTCGCCCTCGTAGACGCCGAGGACGGTCTGGGTGTTGCCGACGTCGACGGCCAGGAGCATGCGCGGGATTGTAGGCCGCAGCCGCCGTGTCCTAGATCGTGTCGTCGTCTTGCGCCAGCGGCTCGCCGATCCGCTCGGCCAGCCCCGCGGCGGTCAGCTTCGGCTCGTCGCCCTCGCCGCGGAGCTCCTCGACGGTGACGTCCCCCGACGTATACACCTCCGCGCGCGGGATCATGCGCGTGGGTCGGTTCTTGTCCCACACCCACACGTCCTCCATCTGGATGTGGAAGAACGGGTAGCTCGCCTGCGGCACGACCTTGAGATCGAGCCGGTTGCAGAGATACGTCGCATCCTGGGTGAGGATGCAGTAGCGGAAGAGGCCGAAGACGGCCGTGTACTCCCGCTTCAACTCGAGCTCGAGCTTCGCCTCGAACTCGTCGAGCTCGTCGAGATGGCTCATGGCACGGAGTCTAGTCGAGTTGCGCGAGGAGCTCGGAAACGGTGCCGCGGCCCGGGACGACGAGCGCCGGGTCGAGCTCCGCGAGCGGCTCGAGCGCGAAGCGCCGCTCGTGCAGGCGCGGATGCGGGACGGTGAGCCCGGGCTCGTCGACGGCGACGGCGTCGAAGAGGAGAAGGTCGAGGTCGACGGTTCGCGGCCCGAAGCGCGGCCCCTCGCGCGTGCGGCCGAGCTCCCGCTCGATCCGCAGGAGGGCCTCGAGCAGCGCTCCGGCCTCGAGCTCCGTCTCGACGGCGACGGCGCCGTTGAGGAAGCGGGGCTGGTCGAGGTAGCCGACCGGATCGGTCTCGCGCAACGACGACACGCCGACGACGGTGACCCCCTCGGCGGCGGCGAGCAGCTCGACGGCCAGGCGCAGCGTCTCCTCCCGGTCGCCGAGGTTCGCGCCGAGACCGACATACGCCCGTGCCACAACCCAACCTTAACGCCGTTCCCCGCAGCCGGGGTCGGCCGCGCGACGTAGAACTTCGTGTCATGCGCGCCTCCCCCGCCGCCGCCGCGATCCTCGGCGCGGCTGCCCTGCTCGTCCCGCCCCCGGCCGCGCACGCCGCTGCCGGCGCGACGCTCGTACAGCTGACGCCGGCGGCCGCCTGCAGCGCCGCCGTCGACCTCGTCCGTGCCGGAGCGACGGTCGTGGCGCCGAGGCTTGCCCTCTACCGGCTCGCGCCGTCTGCCGGCCGCTCCCTGCTCGCACGGCTGCGCGCCCGCGGGGAGGTGCGGCTGGTCGAGCCGGACAGGACTGCCGGGAGGCTCGCGAGGCTCGACTTCTCCGACCCGCTCGTGCCGCTCGAATGGTGGCGCGCCGCCGTCGGCGTCGACACGCTGACGCCGCCGCCCGCCGGCAGGCCCGTGACGATCGTCGACTCCGGGCTCGACGTCAGCCATCCGGAGTTCCTCGGCCGTCCCAACACCGAGACGCTCAACGCGCAGGAGCCCGCCGGCATCGGCGGCGAGCACGGGACGGGCGTGGCGTCGCTGATCGCCGCTCCCGCCAACGGGCTCGGGCTCGTCGGCATCTACCCCGAGGCGCTGCTGCGCTCGTGGGACGCCGCCAAAGGGGCGGGCACCGAGCTCGCCACGAGCGAGATCGTGCAGGGCATCCTCGCCGCCGCCAACGCGGGGAAGGGCGTGATCAACCTCAGCCTCGGAGCGAGCACGAAGGACGTCGTGATCGAGCAGGCCGTCTACCAGGCGCTGCGCGCGGGATCGCTGGTCGTCGCGGCTTCCGGCAACGACGGGGATCGCGGCAACCCGCTCGGCTATCCCGCGAGCATCCCCCACGTCCTCACCGTCGGCGCGACCGACCGCAACGACGGCGTCGCGCCGTTCTCGAGCCGGTCGCGCTTCGTCGATCTCGTCGCCCCCGGCGTGGATATCCCGATCGCGACCGCCATCGGCAAGGGGTTCAAGCTCGGCGACGGGACGAGCTACGCGGCGCCGCTCGTGTCGGGCGCGGCGGCCTGGGTGTGGACCGTGCGGCCGCAGCTCGACGCGACCCAGCTCTTCGAGGTGATGCGGCGCTCGGCGCGCGACGTCGGAGACCCGGGACGCGACGACGCCGCCGGCTTCGGCGTGCTCGACGTCCAGGCGGCGCTCGCCTACCCGGCCCCCGTGCCGGATCCGCTGGAGCCGAACGACGACGTCGAGTTCGTGCGGCCGGGCGGCCTCTACGACACGTCGCTGCCGCCGCTGACGACCCCCACCCGGCGCTCGACGCGCGTACGGGCACGGCTGACCGCGGCCGAGGACCCGCGCGACCTCTACCGCGTCTGGCTGCCGCGGGGAGGCCGGCTGACGGCGACCGCGTCGGCCGACAGCGACGTCGACCTGAGCCTGTGGAGGCAGGGGGTGACGAGCGTGGTCGGGCGCGGCGCCGTCCCCTACCGGCTCGCACGGGCGGCGACGGCGGGCACGAGCGAGCGGCTCACGTATCGCAACGCGGGCCCCGGCCGCTTCGCCTACCTCGCGGTCACGTTCCCGCGGGGCGTGCGCGACGCGACCTATCTCCTGCGCGTGCAGTCGTAGCTGCGCTCCCGGGCGAGGATCCCGCCCGGCGCTCGACGCGCACGGCCGCGTACGCGACGGGTGGATCCAGCTCGACATCGGGCTTGCGCACGCGTACCCGCACCGCGACGACAGGCAGCTCGGCGAGCAGCGCATCGGCGACCGCCGCCGTGAACGCCTCGAGGAGCTGGTAGGCGCGCGCATCGGAGATCTCGCGCACGCGGGCGACGACGCCACGGTAGTCGACGGCATCCTCGATGCGGTCGCGGCGGGCCGCCGCCTCGTCCGCGAGGTCGAGCTCGACGTCGACGAGGAACCGCTGGCCGTCGCGCCGCTCGTGCTCGAGCACGCCGTGGTACCCGTGCAGCACGATGCCGTGCAGCTCGATCGTCATGCCACCCTTCCCCGCTCCACCGCCGCGGCGACGGCGAGCGCCTCGACGTGGGGGCGCACGTCGTGGACGCGGAAGAGCGAGGCGCCGCGGTCGAAGGCGGCGACCGCGGCGCCGACCGACGCGTCCACCGTGCCGGCGCGGGCGGCGGGCTCGCCGAGCACCTTCCCGAGCGTGCTCTTGCGCGACAGCCCGACGAGGACGGGCCGGCCGATGGCGACGATCCGGTCGAGGCACCGCACGAGCTCGAGGTTCTGGTCGGGCGTCTTGCCGAAGCCGATCCCGGGATCGAGACACACGCGCTCCTCGCGGATGCCGGCCGCGACGGCGGCGGCGAGGCGCTGCTCGAGAAAGGCCGCCACGTCGTCGACGACGTCGTCGTAGCGCGGAGCCACCTGCATCGTGCGCGGGTCTCCCTGCATGTGCATCAGGCAGACGAGCGCGCCGGCGGCTGCGACGACGCCCGCGAGCTCGGGGTCGCCCCGCAGCGCCGTCACGTCGTTCACCATCGCCGCCCCCAGCGCGAGCGCCCGGCGTGCGACCTCCGCCTTCGAGGTGTCGATCGAGACCGGGATCCCCTCGAGCAGCTCGAGCACCGGCACGACGCGGCGAAGCTCCTCGTCGACATCGACGCGGGACGCTCCCGGCCGCGTCGACTCGCCGCCGACGTCGACGACGGCGGCGCCGTCGTCGACCATCGCGCGTGCGGCTGCGGCCGCGTCCGCCGCCGACGCGAAGCGCCCGCCGTCGGTAAAGCTGTCCGGCGTGACGTTGAGCACACCCATCACCGACGGGCGCCGCCACGGGTCATCGAGTCGCAGCAGTCTCGTCATCTCGTGGAACGTAGCCTGACACAGCGGGCTCGCCGCGCGGCCACCGTCGACCTGGCGGCCCCGCTCGTCGCTGCCGGCCTGCTGCTCTCCTGCGCGCTCGCGCTCCGGGCGGGCGAACCGACCCTGCTCGCTAGCCGGCGGCGGGGTCGGGCGGCGGCTGCATCGCCGCGCCCGGAACCGTGCGCGGAGCGGGCCGCAGGGCGGGCTTCTTCTCGCTCTCGGCCTTCGGCTCCTCGGCCGCCTTCGGCGGCTCCGGCGGGAACACCGATTCCTCCGCCTCGCCGGCGAGCAGGCGCTCGAACTGGTCCTTATCGATCGTCTCGCGCTCGATGAGGATCGCCGAAAGGTGGTGGAGCTCGTCCATGTGCTCGCGCAGGACGCGCGTGGCGGAGTCGTGCGCCTCCTCGATGACACGGCGGATCTCGTCGTCGATCTCGCGCGCGATCTCGTCCGAGTAGTCGGGCTCCGAGCCCATCTCGCGGCCGAGGAACGGCATGTCGTGGTTGCGGCCGAGCACGCGCGGGCCGAGCTTCTCGCTCATGCCGAAGCGCATGATCATCTGCTTCGCGGTGTGCGTGACCTTCTCGAGGTCGTTCGCCGCACCGGTCGTCACCTCGTGGAAGACGAGCTCCTCCGCGGCACGGCCGCCGAGCGTCATCGCCATCTGATCCATCAGGGTGCCCTTCGTCGTCAGGTACCGGTCCTCGGTGGGCAGCGAGATCGTGTACCCGAGCGCCTGGCCGCGGCTGACGATCGAGATCTTGTGCACGTCGTCGGTTCCCTCGAGGTAGTAGCCGACGAGCGCATGGCCCATCTCGTGGTAGGCGGTGATCTTGCGCTCCTTCTCGGAGAACAGGCGCGACTTCTTCTCGGGGCCGGCGATCACGCGCATGATCCCTTCCTCGAGCTCGGCCTGGCCTATCGTCTTCTCGCCCCGGCGGGCCGCGAGCAACGCCGCCTCGTTGATCACGTTGGCGAGATCGGCGCCCGTGAACCCCGGTGTGGAGGCCGCGAGCACGTCGAGATCGAGCTCCTTCGCGAGCGGCTTGCCCTTCGAGTGCACCTCGAGGATCTCTCGACGGCCCTTCCTGTCGGGCCGGTCGACGACGATCTGCCGGTCGAAGCGGCCCGGGCGCAGCAGCGCCGGGTCGAGGATGTCCGGCCGGTTGGTGGCCGCGATCAGGATGACGTTGTCCTTCACCTCGAAGCCGTCCATCTCGACGAGGAGCTGGTTCAGGGTCTGCTCGCGCTCGTCGTGGCCGCCGCCCATGCCCGCCCCTCGATGGCGGCCGACGGCGTCGATCTCGTCGATGAAGATGATGCACGGGCTCGCCTGCTTCGCCTGCTCGAAGAGGTCGCGCACGCGGGAGGCGCCGACGCCGACGAACATCTCGACGAAGTCCGAGCCCGAGATGGAGAAGAAGGGCACGCCGGCCTCGCCGGCGGTCGCGCGCGCGAGCAGCGTCTTGCCGGTGCCGGGCGGGCCGTACAGCAGGACGCCCTTCGGGATGCGCGCTCCCAGGGCCTGGAACTTCTTCGGGTTCTCGAGGAACTCCTTGATCTCCTGGAGCTCCTCGACCGCCTCGTCCGCGCCCGCGACGTCCTTGTAGAGCACCTTCGGCGTGTCGGGCGACATGCGCTTGGCACGGCTCTTGCCGAAGCTCATCACCTTCGAGCCGCCGCCCTGCATCTGGTTCATGAGGAAGATCCAGAACCCGATCAGGAGCAGGAAGGGCAGGAACGAGGTGACGAGCGCCCACAGGGTCGACGTGCCGACGCCCTTCGAGTCGAACGTGATCTTGTTCTTCTCGAGCAGCTGCTGGAACGCGTACTGCGACTGCGGTGTCGGGTAGTTGACCTTGACCTTCTCACCCGTGTTGAGCTTCGCCTCGATCGACTGGCGGTTCGGGTTGAACGTGACGTCGCTGACGTTGCCGCTCTCGACCTGGGCGATCAGGTCGGAATAGGTGACCTTGGCCTGGCTGTCACGCCGCGGGATCAGCGTCTGGCTCGCGAGATACACGAGCAGCACGATCACCACGAGCGGGAACAGCGCGCTGCGGAAAAAGCGGTTCACGGGTACCCCGGAGGGTAGCAGCGTCGCCTTCGCAGCCGGGGTGCGCGCCCCGGCGGGCTGGCGGAGCCTTAGCGTGTCGCGCCGGGCACGAGATCCGGGTGCAGCACGCCGATGTAGGGCAGGTTCCGGTAGCGCTCGGCGAAATCGAGGCCGTAGCCGATCACGAAGCGATTCGGGATCTCGAAGCCGACGTACCGCACCGGCACCTCGATCTCGCGCCGCTCCGGCTTGGTCAGCAGCGCGCAGACCTCGAGAGCGGCGGGCTTGCGCGCCCGCAGGCTGCGCATCAGGTAGGAGAGGGTGAGGCCCGAGTCGATGATGTCCTCGACGACGAGCACGTTGCGGCCGGCGATGTTGATGTCCAGGTCCTTGAGGATGCGCACGACGCCCGACGAGTCCGTCGCGGCCCCGTAGCTCGAGATCGCCATGAAGTCGATCTCGCACGGCACCGACAGCGTCCGCATCAGGTCGGCCATGAAGAAGACGGCGCCCTTGAGCACGCCGACGAGCAGCAGGTCGCGGCCGGCGTAGTCGGCGGAGATCTCCGCCCCGAGCTCGGCGACGCGCGTGCGCACGTCGGCCTCGGGGATGAGGATCTCGCCGACCCCCTGCTCGGCCGAGCTCATGCCTCCCTCCGCGCCGCGACCGCGCCCTCCCAGCCGGGCGCCTCCGCGATACCCGGCACGGCGACGACCTCGTCGCCGTGCACGACCACCGGCCAGCTGTCCCGCTCCGCTCTCGGCACCTTCGCGTCCACGAGCAGATCCTGCACCTTCTTGCGCCGTCCCGTGAGGTGATCCCCCGGCCGCCGCGTCCGCACCTCGAGCCCATCGAGCTCGCTGGAGAGCGTCCACGGGCCCCAGACGACGGCGCCTTCGAGGCGGAGACGGTCGTACTCGCGCACGGCGCGCACCCCGCCGGCGAGGTCGACGCTCTTCGAGCCCGCGCGCGAGGCGAGCAGCTCGGCGAGCGCCGCCTCGAGCCCCCGCGGCAGGCGTGGCCGCTCCTGCGCGAGCGCGAGCAGGTTCGCGTCGACCCCCGGATGGAGGCGCCGCAGGAGCGGCAGGATCTCGTCGCGGATGAGACCGCGCGCCGTGTCCGGGTTGGTCGTGTCCTCGCGCACGGGCAGCCCGCGCTCGGCGCAGTACGCGGCCGTCTCCCGCCGCGTCACACCGAGCAGGGGGCGCACGACACCGTCGTCGCGCCGCACCCGGATGCCCTTCGCGTTGCCGCTCGAGACGAGCCGGTAGAGCACCGTCTCGACCTGGTCCGAGGCGGTGTGGCCTGTCGCGCGCAGGCCGAGCGCCGCGGTGGCGCCGTAGCGCAGCTCGCGCATCGCCGCCTCGGTAAGAACCCCGCGGACGCGGATCACGCGGGCGCCCATCAGCGCGCGGCAGTGCTCCGCGTCCTCGTCGGCGGCGGCGCCGCGCACGCCGTGGTGGACGTGCACCGCGTGCACGTCGTAGCCGAGCGCCCGCAACACATGCCACAGGCAGGTCGAGTCGGCGCCGCCGGAAACCATCGCCGTGACGGCGCCGCCGGGCTCGATGAGTCCGTGCTCGCGGATCAGTGCTTCGACGCGATCGAGGAGCGGCAGCGCCACGCCGCCATTGTGACGGACGTGCCGACGGTCATGCCGGGAAGCGCCCCCGCCGGGACGAGCCGACCGCGTGCTAGGACGGCGCCGAGAGGCGCTTCAGCGCGCTCGCGTCGACGACCTCGTCGGCGGGCGGCAGCTCCAGCGCGAGCGGGGCGCCGTAGTCGAACAGCTCCATCGTCAACGACGCCTCGAGCCGCTCGCCCGACCCCTGCGGCGTGGCGTCGACAGCGAGGACGAGCTTGCGCAGTCGTTGCTCGGCGTCGATCCAGACCTCGAGGGGGATCTCCGCGAGGCCCGCCTGCGCCAGCATCCCGCCGAGGGCCCGGCGCCGGTCGGCCGGGACGAGCCGCGTGAGCTTCGCGACGTCGATCGTCGTGCGGTAGTGGCTCGTCTCGACGCCGCGAAGCTCGTCGCTGCCGACGGCCTCGATCGGACCGGACACGGCCTCGAGGAAGGAGAACAGGCCGCGCGGGTCGGCGCCCGCGAGCGGGCCGAGCTGGTTGAGGGGGCCGGCGCCGGCGGACGAGAGATCCTTCGCGTCGCCGCGGATCCACGACTTCCCGGCCGGCAGCTGCCCGGCGAGGAGCGGGAAGCGGATGTAGACGGTGCCGCCGTCCTGGATCACGTCGAGCTTCCAGGCGTCGGGGCGCCCGAGATCGCCCTTGACGGCGCCGCCGAGGCTCCGGCCGAGCTCGGCCGCGAGCCCGGCGAGCGCGGACAGGTCGAGGCTGAGCGAGGCGCGGCCCGCCCGGGCGTCGAGTCCCCCGCTCGCGCCGACGCGGAGCCGCCTGTCCGAGCCCGGCGGCGCCAGCTCGAGCGACATCTCGAAGCGGGCGCTGTCGATCGTCGAGCTCTTCTGCGCGACCCCGTCGAGGCTCGTCAGCTCCGGCACGGCGCCGGCGCCGCCACCGCAGCCGGCGGCCGCGAGCGCGAGCAGGGCGAGGAGCGCGACGAGCAAAAAGCGAGGGCGCCGCACGGTCATGGCCGATGGTACATCGACGCGCGAGGGGCCGCGCTCATCCACCGAACGGGGTATCGGCGAAGCGTGGCTGCTGCGCCCAGGCGGCGAGCGTCTCGGCCGCGACCTCGACGGCGTCCCGGGTGAGGGGCAGCGGCGCGGCGTGCTCGACGCGCTCGATCCGCGCAGCGGGGAGGCGCCCGCCGGCCGCGTCGATCACGTAGCGGAGGGGAAGGGCGTGACCGATCGCGAGGATCACCGGCTCCGGCCGCTCGAGCAGCGCGCGCAGGCCCGCGGCGAAGCGGCGCGCCGCCTGCGCCCGGCTCTCGCCGCCGCCCGGGCAGGCGACGTCCGGCCCGGTCTCCCACGCCCAGCGACGGTAGGCCGCCAGCGGCCCGCCGTCGAAGCTGCCGAAGCGGATCTCGTTCAGCTCCGGCACGACGAGGGTCGGGACGGTGCGGTCGCCGAGCGCGAGCGCGAGCGTCTGCCGCGTGCGCAGAAACGCGGTACAGGCGCCGAGGTCGATCTGCTCGCCGGCGAGCGCCGCCTGCAGCGCGAATGCCTGCTCGACGCCGGCACGGGTCAGCCCCTCCCCGGGCGGAGCCCCGCTGACGATGTCGGCGGCGTTCGCCGCCGCGTGGCCGTGACGTGCGAGGATCAGCGTCTCCATGCGCACGCCGGTGCTAGAGCAGCACCGAGCGGTAGTCGAGCACGTGGTCCATCCCGACCGACTCGTAGAGGCGGATCGCCGGCAGGTTCTCGGCCCGGACGAACAGGCACACGGCCGGCGTGCGCTCGAGCAGGAGCCGGATCAGGTCGCGCAGCGCCCGCGCCGCGTAGCCGCGCCGGCGCGCCGGCGGATCGACCCACACCTGCTGGAGCTGCACCGCCTGCGGCGTCCACGCCGACGCCTCCGCCTTGAAGCGGATGACGCCGTCCTCCAGCCACAGCCACGAGCGCCCCTCCTCGATCTGCACACGGGTACGCCAGCGGAAGCCCGTCGGATCGCGGCGCAGAGGATCGACGCCGAGCTCCTCGCGGTGCGCTGCGGCACAGGACGGGACGAGGAGGTCGAGGTCGGCCGGCGTCGCGGGGCGCAGGCCGGTGCCGCCTGCGGGCGGCGGCTTCTCGATCGCGTAGACGGGCTGGCGCGGCCGGTCCTGGCGGGGGCGCGGCAGGCTGCGCCGGGCGGCGTCCCAGAGGTCGCCGACCGCACCCGCCTCGCCGATCAGCATGCGCGGGCCGGAGTGTGCCGCGATCGCTGCGAAGGCCTCGCAGCCGCTCCCCGAGGGCACGACGTTGGTGCCGAGGTGGCAGAGCGCCACGACCTCTCCGTCGCCGCCCGCGACGGCGGCGAAGCGCCCTTGCCCGCGGCGGGCGACGTCCTCGAGGAAGACGCGCTCGACGGGATCACCGGCGCAGAAGCGCAGGATCTGGTCCGTCGAGGGCTCTATCAGGCGCTTCGCCACGGCCGCACTCTAGTGCTCCGGAACGGCGCACTCGGACGCGGCCGGCGGTTGACGGCGGCGCGCGGGAGGACGAATCCGTAGGCTTGCGGGATGCCCATTCACGTGCGAGCCACTCCCGGCGACTACGCCGGCGCCTGCCTCCTCCCCGGCGATCCGCTCCGCGCCAGGTACATCGCCGAGACCTTCTTCGACGACGTCGTCCAGCGCAACGGCGAGCGTGGCATGCTCGGCTACAGCGGTACGTTCAACGGCAAGCCGGTTTCCGTGCAGTCGTCCGGGATGGGCTGCCCGTCGGCCGCGATCGTGATCGAGGAGCTGGTCCAGCTCGGCGTCGAGAAGATCATGCGCGTCGGCACGTGCGGCGGCCTGCAGCCCGACATGACGATGGGCGACCTCGTGATCGCGCTCTCCGCCACCGCGGCGGACGCCACCTCGACCCACTACGTCCTCGGCGAGCCCCACGCGCCGACCGCCGACTTCGGGCTCGTGCACGAGGCGGTGCACCAGGCGAAGCACCTGGGCAAGCCGGTGCGCGTCGGGCCGATCGTGTCGAGCGACATCTTCTACCAGCCCGATCCCGACCAGGCGCGGCGCTGGTCGGAACGCGGCATCCTGGCGGTCGAGATGGAGGCCGCGGTGCTGTTCACGCTCGGGGCGCTGCGGGGCATCCAGGCGGGCTGCATGCTGATCGTGAGCGACGTGATCGTCGAGGGCGAGTTCCTGCGCATCAGCGACGAGGACATGCGCAAGGCCGTCGACGAGATGACCGAGCTCGCGCTCCACGTCGTCACCGCCTGACGGCGGTGACCTCCTCCGTCTTCCTCGTCAATCCCGCCTCGGCGAACGGCGGCACCGGTCGGCGCTGGCCGCAGATCGCGCACGCCGCCGCCGCCGCCGGCCTCGAGGGCGACGCGCTGTTCAGCGAGCGGCCCGGCCACCTCGGCGAGCTCGCACGGAGCGCGGCCCTGGCAGGCGCCGACCTGCTCGTCGTCGTCGGCGGCGACGGGTCGGTGAACGAGGTCGCGAACGGCCTCGTCGGCCTGGCCCATGCGCCCGAGCTCGCGGTCGTACCGCGCGGCACCGGCTGGGACTTCGTGCGCACGTTCGGCATCCCGCGCGACGTCGAGCAGGCTGTCGCGGTGGCGCTGCACGGCGCAGTGCGCACGATCGACCTCGGCCGCGTCAGCTACCGCGCGTGGGACGGCCACGATGCGGAGGCCGTGTTCGCAAACGTCGCCTCCGCGGGCATGAGCGGCGCCGTCGCGCAGCGGGCGAACGATGCGACGAAGGCGCTCGGCGGCAAGGCCTCCTACCTGTGGGCCACGTTCGCGGTCTTCGCCGGCTGGTCGGCGGTGGAGACGCGCGTCAGCGTCGACGGCGCGACGCGCGCGGGCCGCATGTTCGACGTCGTCGTGGCGAACGGGAAGTACTTCGGCGGCGGCATGAAGATGTGTCCCGAGGCCGAGCCCGACGACGGCCTGCTCGACGTGGTCGCGATCGGCGACGTCACGAAGCGCGACCTCGTGCTGACGATGCCGAAGATCTATCGTGGCACGCACCTCCCGCACCCGAAGGCCGAGGCGCTGCGCGGCAGGGTCGTGACGGTCGAGACGGACGAGCCGGTGCCGGTCGAGCTCGACGGCGAGCAGCCGGGCACGACGCCGGCGCGCTTCGAGGCGCTCCTCGGAGCTCTACGGCTGCGCGTGCCGGCGGCCTGAGGCGTGCGCCACGCCCGCCCTACGAGGGCGAGGCGGGCTTGCGCGGCGCCCTGGGCGCGGCCGGCTTCTGCGCCCGCTTCAGCGCCGCGAGCTCCTTCTCGAGCTTGGCGACGCGGCGCTCGAGCGCGTCGACGCCGCGCACCTTCCTGCCGAGCTCGTCCACCCGCGCGCGCAGGTCGTTGACGGCCTTGAGCGCCTTGCTGCCGCCGGGCAGGTCGGCGAGCTTCGCGATCGTCTGCTCGCCCCTCGAGGCGAGCCTGGCGATCACGTCGCGATCGGCTTCCTTGCTGTGGGTGCGATCCGCCATGCTCACATCCTAATGTCCACGGGGGTGCCCTCGACGGCGAGTTGCAGCAACCGCACGATATCGGCGTTGCGTGCTCGCATGCAGCCGTAGGAGACGGCGAACCCGATCAGGCCGGGAGCGTCGGTCCCGTGGATGGCGATCGGCCCTCCCTGCGGCCAGCTGCGCAGGACGGGCGAGAACGCGGAGATGCCGACGGCGCCCGGTCCGAACGGGCCGGTCGGGCTGCGCGTGAGGAGCCGCTGGTTGACGTAGTAGCGGCCGGTCGGCGTGGGCGTCGACGGGGCGCCGACGACGACGGTGGCAACGAGGATCGGCCGGCCGCTGCGAAGCAGCGTGACGCGGCGCCGTGAGAGGTCGACGGCGATGCGGGTGCGCACCGGGAAGAGCGCGACGTCCCGGGCGAGTACCCACCCCGTCGAGCCGCTCGGCCGGATCGGGAGCTGCACCTCGAGCCAGACCGGACGGCAGGAGGCGTCGACGCGGGCCGCGAGGACGCCGAACACCGTCGCGACGCCGTTGACGTTGACGGTGCCGAAGCGCTCGATCACCGGCCCAGCGGGCAGGCGCCGCGCGCGGACGCGCCGGAGCGCTCGTGCCCCGTACGACAGGCGGGCCGTGCGCATCCGGTGGACGGAGCCGGGAGCACATCCCGTCGCCGGCACGGCCCTCGGGCTCTTCCTGTCGCCGGCGGCCGCCGATTGGGCCGGGAGAGCGGCGAGCGCGAAGCCGGCGGCGATCGCGACGGGCAGCGCGAGGCGGCGACGGGCGGACATCGCCGCATTGATAGCGGACGGCCTCCCGCGCCGCTCGCGGCGGCGACGTCGTAGGCTTGCCCCGTGCCGGACGGCTTCGTCAACGCCTACGACGTGCGCGTCCGCTTCGCGGAGACGGACGCGCAGGGGATCGCCCACCATGCAGCGTACGTCGTGTGGCTCGAGGTGGCCCGCGTCGCCTACCTGGCAGATCATGCCGGCGGCTACCGGTCGATCCAGGCGCAGGGGATCGAGGCGCTGACGACGAGCGTCCAGCTCGACTACGCGCGTCCGGCGCACTTCGACGACGTCCTCACCGTCCACCTGCGCTGCGTCGACGTCCGCGGGGCGCGCTTCCGCTACGAGTACCTGCTCGAGCGCGAGGGCGAGCTGATCGCGACCGCGAGCACGGGCCACGCGACCGTCGACCGCTCGAGCGGAGCGCCGACGCGCGTGCCGGCATGGTTCGCCGAGGCGGTCGCTCGCGCCGAGCGTCCGCGCTGACGATGCCCGCCGTCAGAAGACGAAGAGCTCGACGCCTCCGCTGACGTTCAGCTCGATGCCGGTGATGTAGCGGGCGAGGTCGGAGCAGAGGAAGGCGATCGCGTTGGCGATGTCCTCTGGCTCACCGGGGCGCTTGAACACGGTGCGGTTGGCGATGCGCTCGTTCATCGCCGCGCTCGCCATGTGGAACGCCTCGGTGCCGATGATGCCGGGCACGATCGCGTTGCAGGTGATGTTGTGGCGCCCGCCCTCCATCGCGAGCGTGCGCGTGAGTCCGAGGATGCCCGCCTTCGTCGTCGAGTAGCTCGCCTGCCCGAAGCCGCCGAGGGTGCCGGCGACCGACGCCATGTTGACGATCCGGCCCCACCGGCGCTCCTTCATGTGCGGCCACACGGCCTGCACGCAGTGGAACGCCCCGGTGAGGTTGACGCGGAGGTCGCGCTCCCACAGCGCCGTGCTCTGGTCGTGGAACTGGCCGACGTGGTCGAGCGTTCCGGCGTTGTTGACGAGGATGTCGACCGAGCCGAGCTCGGCGACGACCCGTGCGACCATCGCGTCGACCTGCTCGCGCTCCGTGATGTCGCACTTGAGGGCGAGCGAGCGCCGTCCCATGGCGCGGATCTCCTCCGCCGTCGACTCGGTGCGCACCATGCCCTGCGCGACCGCCGCCTGGGCGAGCACCCCGTAGCGCTCGGCGGTCTCCCCGACAGCGGCGTCGGACTCGACGAGGATGTCGGCGATGACGACGTCGGCCCCGGCGCGGGCGAGCGTGAGCGCGTCCGCTCTGCCGAGGCCGCGCGAGCCGCCGGTGACGACGGCCACCTTGCCGCCGAGGTCGATCTCGATGCTCACACGTGCCTCCTCCGGTCGTACCACGCCTGTGCCCGTCCGGGCACAGCGACGTCATTCAACACCACGCTGGAAGAGGCCGGGCGGCGCCACCCGCCGCTCCTCAGCCCTTCGGCAGGAAGATCTCCTTCGCGATCACGAGCCGCTGGATCTGCGAGGTGCCCTCGTAGATCTGGAACAGCTTCGCGTCGCGCATGAGCTTCTCGACCGGGTACTCCTTCATGTATCCGTAGCCGCCGAACACCTGCACCGCGTCGGTCGTCACCTTCATCGCCGTGTCGGCGGCGAAGCGCTTCGCAAACGACGAGTACAGCGTCGCGCCGCGGCCGCGGCCCTGGTCGATCATCCACGCCGCCTGCCAGGTGAGCAGGCGCGCCGCTTCGATCTCGGTCGCCATGTCCGCGACGAGGAAGCTCACTCCCTGGTTCATCGCGATCGGCGTGCCGAACTGGACGCGCTCCTTCGCGTACTCGACCGCGAGCTCGTAGGCCGCCTGCGCGACGCCGACCGCGCCGATCGCGGTGCCCGGCCGGGTGAAGTCGAGCGTCTGCATGGCGATCTTGAAGCCTTCGCCCTCCGCGCCGAGGCGGTTCTTCGCGGGCACGACGACGTCCTGGAAGGCCACTGCGGACGTGTCCGTCGCGCGCTGGCCCATCTTGTCGAGGTGCTTCTCGATCGTCACGCCCGGGGTGTCCATCGGGACGACGAACGCCGACAGGCCGCGGTGGCCCCTGGAGCGGTCGGTCGAGGCGAAGCAGACCATCCACGAGGCCGGCCCGGCATTGGTGATGAACATCTTCGCGCCGTTGATCACGTACTCGTCGCCGCGCCGCACGGCCGTGGTCTGGATGCCGGACACGTCGGAGCCCGCGCCGGGCTCGGTGAGCCCGAAGCAGCCGAGGATCGGCTCCTCGACGAGCGGCCCGAGCCACTCCTTCTGCTGCTCCTCGCTGCCCGCGACCAGGATCGGACCGGCCGCCAGGCCGTTCGCCCCGATCGACGTGCCGATGCCCGAGCAGCCGACGTTGAGCTCCTCGCCCACGAGCATCCCGTCGAAGCACGGCAACGCCGGCCCGCCGAGCGGCTCGGGCAGGTGGAGGTTCATGAGGCCGATCTCGTGCGCCTTGGCGATGATGTCGGCCGGATGGATCTGGCCCTCGTCGTACTCCGCCGCCTTCGGGCGGATCTCCTTCTCGGCGAACTCTCGCGCGAGCGCGCGCAGCTCGCGCTGCTCGCCGGTGAGGGCGAACGAGACGCCGCCCGCGACACCCGTCTCGACTGTGGCCATCAGGCACCCTCCCGGAAACTCGATTGACTAGTCAGTCAATAAGTGTAGAGGGACGCGCCCCGTCCGGTCAAGCGGCGGACGCGCTCCGCCTGACGGGCGTCGAGGTGTGGCGCTGGCAGCGGGAGAGCGGCATGCGCAGGGCCCTGCTCGACCGCATCGACTGGCACGTGCGCGCGGGCGAGCGCTGGGCGCTACTCGGGCCCAACGGCGCCGGCAAGACGACGTTGCTGACGCTCGCCGCCGCGGTCGAGTTCCCGAGCCGCGGCACGGTCGAGATCCTCGGCTGCACGATGGGCCGCACCGACGTGCAGCGGCTGCGCGAGCGCATCGGCTTCGTCGACGCACGGCTCGGCGCCCGCTTCGCCCCGATGCTGACGGTGCGCCAGGTTGTGCACACGGGTGCGACGGGAACGATCGGCTCCTTCGAGGAGCGCCTCAGCGGCCTCGACCGCGAGCGCGCCGACATGCTCCTCGGGGCCTTCGGGCTCGGCCCGCTCGGCGACCGCCGCTTCGCCGACTGCTCGCAGGGCGAGCGCAAGCGCGCGCTGATCGCGCGCTCGCTCGTCGCGCGGCCGCGCCTGCTGCTCCTCGACGAGCCGTTCGCCGGCCTCGACGTGCCCGGCCGCGAGACCCTGCTGGCAGCGCTCGATCGGCTGGCCGGCACGGACCCCGGCCTCGCCATCGTGCTCTCGACGCACCACCTCGAGGAGCTTCCGGTCTCGACGACGCACGCGCTGCTGCTGCGGCAGGGCCGCGCCGTCGCGGCGGGCGGCGCCGCGGAGACGCTGGCGGACGACCCGTTGACGGCGTGCTTCGGGCTGCGCCTGCGCGTGATACGGCAAGCGGGGCGCTGGTCGGCGGCGGCGGCGGCGGGCTGACGTCACACGGCGCAGTTTTTCTATAGGATTTCTGGCCCGCGCTTCTCGACCCTGGAGGTTCCTTCCGTGGCCGCGCCCACCACTGCCCAGCCCGCGCTCGACCCACTCGACTTCCTCGCGCTCGACGCCCTCCTCGACGACGAGGAACGGGCGATCCGCGACACCGTGCGCCAGTTCGTCCGGGAGCAGATCTTGCCCGAGGTCGGCGACTGGTTCGAGCGGGGGATCCTGCCGCGCGAGGTGATCCAGGAGCTCGCCAAGCTGGGTCTCCTCGGCATGCACCTGCACGGGTACGGCCTCCCCGGCGCGAGCGCGGTCGCCTACGGCCTCACCTGCCTCGAGCTCGAGGCCGGCGACTCCGGCATTCGCAGCGCGGCGTCGGTGCAGGGCTCGCTGGCGATGTTCGCCATCTGGCGCTGGGGCTCCGAGGAGCAGAAGGAGCGCTGGCTGCCCGCGATGCACGCCGGCGAGGTGATCGGGTGCTTCGGGCTCACCGAGCCGGACGCGGGCTCCGATCCGGGCACGATGCGCACGCACGCGAAGCGCGACGGCGGCGACTGGGTCATCAACGGCGCCAAGATGTGGATCACGAACGGCACCATCGCGGACATCGCCATCGTGTGGGCCCGCACCGAGGACGGGGAGATCCGCGGCTTCGTCGTCGAGAAGGGCACGCCCGGCTTCAGCGCACCGGAGATCCACAAGAAGATCTCGCTGCGGGCGTCCGTCACCTCCGAGCTCGTCCTGCAGGACGTCCGCGTCCCGGCCGAGAGCATGCTCCCCGGCGCGAGCACGCTGCGCGGGCCGCTCTCGTGCCTCAACGAGGCCCGCTTCGGGATCGTGTTCGGCGCCGTCGGCGCCGCCCGCGCCTGCTACGAGGAGGCGCTCGCCTACGCGAAGGAGCGGATCGTCTTCGACAAGCCGATCTCCGCCTACCAGCTGACCCAGCAGAAGCTCGCCGAGATGGTGCTCGAGATCAACCGCGCCTCCCTCGTCGCCCTGCACATCGGCCGCATGAAGGACAGCGGCACGCTGCGGCCCGAGCACGTCAGCCTCGGCAAGATGGGCAACGTGCGCGGCGCCCTGGAGGTCTGCCGCAGCGCGCGCACGATCCTCGGCGGCAACGGGATCACGCTCGAGTACCCGGTCATCCGCCATATGAACAACCTCGAGAGCGTGCTCACCTACGAGGGCACGCACGAGGTGCACACGCTCGTCGTCGGGGGAGCGATCACCGGCACGCCGGCCTTCCGCTGAGCCGATGACGATCGCCCCGGCCGCACGCACGCCCACCGCGCAGGATCGCGCCGCGGCACAGCTCCGCACGGCGATCCTCGAGGGAGAGCTGCGGCCGGGACAGCGGGTGAACCAGGAGGCGTGGGCGGCGCGGGCCGGGGTCAGCCTCATCCCCGTGCGGGAGGCGCTGCGCGCGCTCGCCGGCGAGGGGCTCGTCACCTACAGGCCGCGGCGCGGGTACGCCGTCACCCAGCTCGACCTCGCCGACCTGGAGGAGGTGTACCGGCTGCGGCGGCTCCTCGAGACGGATGCGCTGCGGCGCGGCGTGCCGCTCGCGTGCGCGGACGATCTCGCGCTGCTCGCGGAAGCGGCGGACGCGTGCCGGGAGGCAGGCGCGGCGGGCGACGTGGCCGCACAGCTCGGGGCGAACCGCCGCTTCCACGGGCACCTGCACGGTCTCGCGCGGAGCGCGCCGCTGCAGCGACTGATCGACCTGCTGTGGGACTCGACCGAGGCGTACCGCGCGCTCTACTACGTCCTGCCGGGCGAGAGCGCGGAGGCAGACCGGGCACACAGGGCGATCCTCGCCGCGGTCGCACGCGGCGACGCGGATGCCGTCGTCGCGCTCCAGGACGCCCACCGCGCCCGCGCCCTCGCGCGCCTGCGCGAGTCGCTCGCCGGCTGAGAGCGGAGCCGCCGCTCGCGCGGGCCCGCAGAGCTACAGCGGCAGCCCGCTCGGACGGTCGCCGCTGCCACCGTCGCCTGCGGGCGCCTCTGCCGCCGACCGCTTCTCCGCGGCGGCCAGGGAGGCCACGAGCGGGATCACGAGCAGGATGGGAATCCCGAGCACGGGCCACAGCGCCTGGTAGCCGCTCGTCGAGGCGAGCGTCGGGCGCAGGATGTCGATCAGCGCGCCGGCGAGCAGCGGCCCGACGATGAGGCCGAGACCCTTGGTCGTCGTGGCGAGGCCGGACACGGCGCCTCGATCGCCGGCCGGCATGAGCTTGAAGAGAAGCCCCCAGGCGAGCGTCATCACCGAGCCTGCGAACATCGCGACCACGAACACGATCGGCAGGTACCAGTCGTGCCAGGTGCGCGCGAGGCCGCCGGCGAGCAGTCCGACGCCGTAGACGACCGAGCACGCGGTGATCACGCGGGCGAGGCCGAGGCGGTCGCCGACCGGCCCCGACACGAGGGCCGCGACGATGTAGCCGCCCGCGACGGCGGCGAGCACGAGCGTCGATGTCGACAGCGGCTGCCCGAGCCCGACGGTGATGTAGAGCACGACGAACGTGCGCGCGCCGGCGAACGTCCCCTCCCAGGCGGCGTTGGCGAGCAGGAACTTGCCGACGTCGGGATTGCGCCGCAGCACCCGCCACGAGTGGCGCACGTAGGTGCCGACCCCCTCGAACACCTGCCCGCGTCCGCCGTCCTCGCGCACGAGCACGATCGGCACGAGGCAGGCGGCGGTGACGATGAGCGAGGCGGCGAGGAACGGCGCCGGCCGCCACAGGTGGAAGAGCAGGCCGCCGCCGATCAGGGCCGCCCCCAGCGCGACGCCGCGGAACAGGTGCTGCACCCCCTGGGCACGTCCGAACACGTCGTCGGGCAGTACGTCGGGGTAGAGGCCGCGGTAGGGCGGCTCGTAGACGTAGTAGGCGAAGAAGAAGGCGAACACGAGCAGGGCGGTCGTCCACAGGCTCGGCATGAACGCGATCAGCGCGAGGCAGAACCCGATCGGGCCGACGGCGGCGAGCATGAACGGCCGCCGCCGTCCCAGCGGCGTGTGGAACGTGTCGCTCCAGGGGCCGATGACGAGCGGCAGCGTGATCGCGAACACGCCCTCGGCGGCGAGCACGAGCGCGATCAGCGTCGTCGAGCCCGTGAACTCCCGCAGCAGCGGCGGCAGGTAGGCGGCCGTCGTCGTCAGCGACCAGGCGAGGCCCATCGCGCCCACGCCGAGGGTGACCATCGTGCGGGCGGCGGAGGGGCCGTCAGGCGGGGACGGTGTCGCGGGCGGTGAGACCGCCGCAGACGACGTCGATGATCGTCCGCTCTGCACGGGCGACCTCCTCGTCACCGTCGGGGAGCTGGCCGAGCACCCATCCCGTCAGTAGCTCCTCGAGGCCGCCGTAGAAGATCCAGCTCGCGAGACGCGCGTCGACGTCGGCGCGGAGCACGCCCTGCGCCTGACCCCGCTCGATCACCCGCTGGATGGAGGCGAAGCCCTCGCGGATCTCCTCCACCTGACCCTGCAGATGCGGGCTGCGGGCCACCTCGCGCACCATCACCGTGACGAGGTCGGGATCGTTGCGCCACGAGCGCAGCAGGATCTTCGCGATCCCGCGCAGCTGCTCGTCGGCAGGCTCGTCCGACTCCTCGACGCGGCGGATCAGCCCCAGCAGCTCCCGCCAGTTGTCGCGGAAGACGGTCTCGAGCACCTCCTCCTTCGAGGAGAAGTAGTGGTAGAGGAGCCCGTGCGCGATGCCCGCCTCCTCGGCGATGTCGCCGACGCGCGAGGTGTGGTAGCCGTCGCGGGCGAACACGCGGACGGCGGCGGCCAGGATGAGGCGGCGCTTCTCGGCGCCCGCCTCCCGCGGTACGATTGAACGTTCAGTCAAGGCTCGGTCAGAATAGGGTCGTGCTGGCCGCCGCGCAACCGCTCGCGGGGACGCTCGTCGCCGAGCTGACCCGCTACCTCCCCGGCGCCTACGCGGGGCGGGAGCTCGCACGCCTGGGCGCGCGGGTCGTTCGCATGGAGGCGCCGGACGGCGACCCCATGCGCAGGTCGGCGCCGGCGTGGGACCGCGCGCTGCGGCGCGGCAAGGAGTCCGTCGTCTGCGACCTGAAGACGGACGCGGCGTTCGCCCGCGCCCTCTGCGCGCGTGCGGACGTGGTGCTGGAAGGGTTCCGCCCCGGCGTCGCGGCGCGGCTCGGTGTCGGCCCGGAGGACGTCCCCGCCCGCGTCGTGTACTGCTCGATCACGGGGTTCGGCAGCACCGGCCCGCATGCCGCTCGCGCCGGCCACGACCTCAACTATCTCGGTTGGGCGGGCGCGCTCGAGGACACCGCGCCGGCGTCCCCACCGCTTCAGATCGCCGACCTCGCCGCGGGAGCGCTGGGAGCCGTGACGGAGATCCTCGCCGCGCTCGTGCGGCGGGCACGGACGGGCGAGGGGGCGCGCATCGAGATCTCGATGACGCACCGCGCGCACGACCTCGTCGAGCACCGCCTCGGCGGCGACCCCGTCCCACGGATGCTGACGGGCGGCCTTGCCTGCTACCGCGTCTACGAGGCGGCCGACGGCCGCCATCTCACGGTCGCCGCGCTCGAGCCGAAGTTCTTCATCCGCCTGTGCGAGCTCGCCGGCCGCCCCGAGCTCGCCGGCAGGCAGTTCGACGACGACCAGGAGCGCCTCGCGGGGGAGCTCGCGGCGCTGTTCGCGTCGCGCCCGCTGGCGGAGTGGCTGGCGCTGTTCGATCGCGAGGACGTCTGCGCGGGACCGGTGTGGACGCGGGCCGAGGCGGCGGATGTGTTCGGCTCCCGCGACGCCGCCGACGAGGACGTCGCGCTGGGCGCCCACACGGAGGCATGGCGCGGAGAGCTCGACCTGCCGTAGGGGCTCGACGGGCCCGAGGCCCAGCGGCGCGACCCTATGCCGGGTCGAGGCCGAGCGCCGCGGGCAGCGCGCGCAGGTCGCGGATCCGGTCCGGCTCGTGCGGGTGGAGGCCGTCGCGGTCGAGCAGGATAGCCCGCATGCCGAGCGCACGCGCACCCTCGATGTCGTCCTCGTAGGAGTCGCCGACCATCGCGGCCTCGGCGGGGGTGACGCCGAGGGCAGCGAGCGCCGTCTCGAAGATCGACGCGTGCGGCTTGGTGCGACCGTGCGCCTTCGATCCGATGGCGATGTCGACGTCGAGCGCGTGGTGTGCGGCGAACTCCTCGAGGTCGCGCTGGCCGTTCGAGACGAGGCCGAGCGCGAGCCCGCGCGCCCGCAGCAGCGCGAGCGTCGGCAGCGCGTCGTCGTAGAGGCTGAAGTTGGCGTGCACCTCCCAGCGGCGCACCATGTCGACCGCACAGGCGCGTGCAGCGGACGCCGCGCCGCCCATCCCGCGCACGATGTCCTCGGTGAACGCGATCCAGATCTCCGCGTCGTGCTCGAGCTCGGGATGGCGCTGAAGGTCGGCGAGCGCGGCCAGCCGCGCGGCCTCGTAGGCAGCAGGGTCGAGATCGAGGCCGTGCTCGAGCCCGACGGCCCGGTAGGCCTCGGGCCCGAGCTCGGGACCAGGCCGCGACAGGGTGAAGTCGACGTCGAAGAGCACGGCCCGCAGCACGCGACCGAGGATAGCCCTACCCTCGAGGCCGGGCCGCCTCTGCAGCCGGAGCCGGGCTCGGCGCGGCGGGAGGCCGGGGGAACGTCATACGTGCGGTGGCGCCGAAGGAGGGGGCTGGTGGGGGAACCATAGGCTCCCCCACCCCCAATCGGGGTGCCCAGATTTGAACTGGGGACCTCTCCGACCCGAACGGAGCGCGCTACCAGGCTGCGCCACACCCCGAGCGCCGAAAGGGTACCGACTCGGCCGCCGGGCGGCGCGGTCGTCCGCGGCTCACGTCCCTAGACTGTCGACGATGGCCGCCCGCGACGAGATCGCCGCCTATGCGAACGCGCTGCTCGAGGTGGAGAAGTGGCCCGAGTTCGGTGCGTCGGGGCTGCAGGTGCTCGGAGCGGAGGACGTGTCGACGATCGCGTGCGGCGTCTCGAGCTCATGCGACCTGTTCGAGCGCGCGGTCGAGATGGGCGCCGAGATGGTGCTCGTGCACCACGGGCTGTTCTGGCGCAACGAGCCGCTCGTCGTCGACCGGCGGCTGCGCGGCCGGCTCGAGGCGCTGTTCCGCGGCAACGCGTCGCTGCTCGCCTACCACCTCGCGCTCGACGCGCATCCCACGCTGGGCAACAGCGCGCAGCTCGCCGCGCGCATCGGTGCCGCCCCCGACGGCCCGTTCGCCGGCGTCGGTCTCGGCTGCACCGTCGAGGCGCTCGGCATCGACGAGCTCGCCACGCGGGTGGGGGAGGCCGTCGCGCGCGAGCCGCTCGTGTTCCCGTTCGGCCCCGCGACGATCCGCCGCATCGCGATCTCGACCGGGGCGGCGGGATACGACCTCATCCGCGCCGCCCACGAGGGCTACGACGCGCTCGTCACCGGAGAGCCGGAGGAGCCCAGCTACGCGACGGCGCGCGAGCTCTCCATCCACCTCGTCGCCGCAGGCCACCATGCGAGCGAGCGCTACGGCGTGCAGGCGCTGGCCGCCCATCTGGCGCAGCGCTTCGACCTGGCATGGCACTACGTCGAGGCCGACAACCCCGTGTAGCCGCGCGGCCGCGGCGCCGGGGGACGTCGCCCCGTTGCCGACGTCATCGCGCGGGAGTATCCTCGGGACCATCATGGTGCTTTTCGGGAGGCGGGCCCGTTGAACCCCGCCACTCACAACCGAGCCTCGGCAGCCCGACCGTGCGCACTTGCGCAGGCGGGCTTTTTTTTGATGCTCGAAGGAGGCGACGAATGGCGAACCACTTGACGCCGGAAGAGCTCTCGAAGGAGCTCGGCATGGATCGTGACGTGATCATCAAGCTCTGCGTCGAAGAGGGTGTCCCCATCTACCAGGGAAAGATCGACAAGCACCTGTTCCAGGCGCAGCTGCAGGCCGTCGGCGCGCCTGTGCCCCAGCACGCCTAGCGGCGGCGGCCCCGGCAGGGAGGATGACGAGCCGAAGCCCGGCGATCCGTGCCGGGCGGTGCGTGTCGCGCTCCTCGTCACGCCCTCTGAGCCCGCATCCCCGCTTCCAGCACCTGTAGATTCTCGGCCGGTGAGCTCCAACCGCACGATCGCCCGGCTCTGGCGCGACGCCGTGGCCCGCGGGCGCCCCGGAGCCGCCTACCTGGTGGCCCACGGCGACCACTGGCACGCCGTCACCTGGGACGAGGCGGCCGAGCGCGTCCGGCACATGGCCAACGGCCTGCTCGCGCGTGGAGTCCACAAGGGCGACGCCTTCGCCATCCTCGCGCGCACGACGCTCGAGTGGTCGCTGTTCGACTTCGCCCTTGCCCAGGTCGGCGCCGTCGGCGCCCCCATCTACGCCAACAGCTCGCCCAGGGATGCCGCCTACATCCTCGACCACTCGGAGTCGATCGGCGTGCTGTGCGAGGACCAGGCGCAGCGGGCGAAGGTCGAGGAGGAGCGGGCGTCGCTTCCACGCCTCCGCCACCTGCTGACCTTCGACGACCTGCCCGCTCTCGAGGCGGAGGGCGCCGTCTACGAGGCAGAGCATCCGGGCGCGCTCGACGAGGCGGTGGCGGCGATCGACGAGGATGACCTGTTCACGTTCATCTACACGTCGGGGACGACGGGGCCGCCGAAGGGCTGCATGATCCGCCACCGCAACTACTACGCGATGGCGTCGGTGATCGACCATCTGCCCATGTACGTGCGCGACGACGACCTGATGCTGCTGTACCTGCCGCTCGCCCACAACTTCGGGCGACTGATGCACCTCACCGGCGCCTACGTCGGCTACACGATCGCGTTCCTTCCCGACCCGCTGCAGGTCGGCGTCGCGCTCGAGCAGCTGCACCCGACGGTGCTGCCGAGCGTCCCCCGCGTGTACGAGAAGATCCACACGGCGGTCGTGTCGGCGCTCTCGGAGACGTCGGGGGCGAAGCGCAGGCTGGCCGCATGGTCGCTCGCCGTCGGCCGCCGCGTGAGCAAGCTCGAGGAGGCGCATCGCGCCGTGCCGCTCGGCCTGCGGCTCCGGCACGGCGTCGCCGACCGGCTCGTGCTGCGCAGGATCCGGCAGCGCCTCGGCGGCCGCCTGCGCACGCCCATCTCCGGCGGCGCGCCTCTCGCGCGGGAGATCGCGGAGTTCTTCGACTCGTTCGGCATCCGCATCCTGGAGGGATACGGGCTGACGGAGTGCACGACGGCGGCGACGACGAACACGCCGGAGCGGTGGCGCTTCGGCACCGTCGGCCCGGCGCTGCCGGGGTTCGAGCTGCGGCTCGCCGAGGACGGCGAGCTGCTGATCCGCAGCGAGACGGTGTTCGCGGGCTACTTCAAGGATCCCGAGGCGACGGCCGCGGTGCTCGGCGACGACGGCTGGCTGCGATCGGGCGACATCGCCGAGATCGACGCGGACGGCTTCGTGCGCATCACCGACCGCAAGAAGGACATCATCGTCACCGCCGGCGGCAAGAACATCGCACCGCAGAACCTCGAGAACGACCTCAAGGCGTCGCCGTTCGTGTCGCAGGCGCTCGTCGTCGGCGACCGCAAGCCGTACCCTGCGGCGCTCATCACCTTGGACGAGGCCGAGATCGCCAAGTGGGCCCGCCGGCAGGGGATCGACGGCGACGTCGCCTCCCTGGCGGCCGACGAGCGCGTGCGGGCGCTCGTCCAGGGCATCGTGGACGGGGTCAACCGGGAGCGGTCGCGGTTCGAGCAGATCAAGCGCTTCACGATCCTCCCGCGCGACTTCTCGATGGAGCGGGACGAGATCACCCCGACCCTCAAGCTGAAGCGCCGCGTCGTCATGCAGCATTTCGCCGCCGCGGTCGACGAGCTCTACGAGGGATAGTCTCCGCGAGGCCGCCCCCGCGACTACGGCTCCGTCCTGGCTACAGGCGGCGCGCGCCGACCCAGCCGCTGCGGTAGATGCTGGAGATCTTGACCACGTCTCCGGTCTGGGGCGCGTTGATGTACTGGCCGCCGCCGATGTAGATGCCCATGTGGCCGAGGCCGTTGTAGAATACGAGGTCGCCGGGCTGGAGGTCCGACTGCGCCACGGGCGTGCCGTAGCCGTAGATGGACGCAGCATGGTGGGGAAGCGACACGCCCACCTGGTTGAAGACGAACTGCACGAGCCCCGAGCAGTCGAAGCCGCTCGGGCTCGCCCCACCCCAGAGGTAGGGGACGCCGAGGTACTGCATCGCGATGGCGACGACGCCGCCGTAGCGAGCCGGTGGGGGCGGAGGGGCGATGGCTCGGGCCGAGGTGCCGCCGGCGCCGTCCGGACTGCCCGCATCGAGTGCCGGCAAGCCTGCGTCGGCGGGCTCGAGCTGCTGGGCCCGGGCCGCCAGCGTGGCGGCGGCCTGCCGGGCGGCGAGCCGCGCGCGCGCCTGCGCGGCGAGAGCAGCCTGCCTGCGCGCTTCGGCCGCCCTGATCTGCTCGATCTCCTTCTCGAGGCCGGCGAGCATGCGCCGCTGCTGCGCGAGCGCGCCCTCGATCACGCGCTTGCGGCTCACCCGCTCGGCGACGACGCGGGCCTGCGTCACGCGCGCCTTCTGCAACAGCGCCCTGCGGCTCTCCACTTCCCTGCGGAACGTCCGCACGTCGGCGAGCACCTTCGCGTCGAGATCTCCGACCCGCTGCACCATGTCGATGCGGGTGAGCAGGTCGTCGAGGCTCTCCGCCCCGAGCAGGATCTCGACGGCGCCGCCGCTGTCGCCGTTGATGTACAGGGAGCGCAGGCGCCGCGCGACGTGCGCCTGCGCGGCGCCGAGGCTCTCCCGCGCGACGGCAAGGTGCCGCGCGTTCGACTGGAGATCGGCTTCGATCCGGCCGAGCTGGACGTTCGCGAGGTTGTACGACTCGATCACGTGCTCGAGCTGCGCGTTCGACGCCGTGATCCGGGCGAGCACGGCCTGCGCCTGGGCGCGCTTGGATCGCAGCGACGGATCCGCGGCCGCCGACGGGGCGACCGCGAGCAGGGCCGCGACGAGCGCGGCGACGGCGAGCAGGGCGGCCGGAGCCTGTCGCGTTCTCGAGCTGTTCATGCCCCTCGTTCGACCGTCGCCGGGACCGTCGGTGGCGGCGTTACCCGTCACGGGAGCAAAACCGTAGCAGCGAGCAAGGACGGTTGCAACCGGTGACAGCAGAAAATCCCTGCTCATCGGACTTTTGTCCCCGAGCGGCGCAGCGTGGTGTGCTACGGTCCCGCCCCTGTGGAACGTCGATCCGGAAGGCGTGCGCCGCTCGTCGCGGCCGTTGCCGCCGGAGCGCTGATCATCGGGCTGTCGCCGCCCTCCGGCGGTGCGGACACGGTGCCCGCGCTCCGCGCCAGGGGTGCAGCGCTGCAGCGCGCGGAGCAGGCTGCGCTGCTGCAGCTCTACGCGGCGGAGTCGTCCCTCGCACGCTCGCGCGCGGCGCTCGCCGCGCTGGAGGCGCGCTCGGCGGCCCTCGCCGCCGCCGAGGCCGACGCCAGGCGCCGCACGGGCATCGTCCGGCGCTCACTCGCCGCCTCGCGGCAGCGTCTGGCCTCGCTCCTCCGCGATCTCTACGTGCAGGGCGACGCCGACCCGATCGCCGTCATCCTCGGCGCGAGCTCCCTCGACGAGGCGGTGACCGGAATCGAGAGCCTGAGTCGCGCAGCCTCCCAGAGCGCCCGTCTCGGGCGGGAGGCGCAGTCCCGGGCCGCGACCCTGCGCGTGCTGAGCACGCGCCTCGCGAAGCGGCGAGGCGACCTCGAGCGCGCGCGGCGCGACGCGCGGGCGGCGGCGCGGCAGCTCGAGGACGCGGTCGCACGGCGGGCCTCGACGGTGGCCGGACTGAGGCGCCGACGCGCCCTCACGAATGTCCAGATCGCCGCGCTCGAGGAGAGAGCGCGCGCGGCGCAGCGTGCCTCGGCGAAGCTCGCGGCCGCGGCCGCGGCCGCGGCGGCCAGGGCGGAGCCGGCGACGGCGGTCGACACGACGACGACATCGCCGCAGCCACCCGACCCTATTCCCGCGCCGCAGCCGCCGGGCGGCACCCGCACGCTCGTCGTCGACGCGGTCGCCTACCATCTCCCGGGCAGGACGGCGAGCGGGATCCCGGTCGGGATCGGGGTGATCGCGGTCGATCCGACCGTGATCCCGCTGGGCACGCGGGTGTTCGTGCCGGGATACGGCCCGGCGGTCGCCGCCGACGTCGGCACGGCGATCAAGGGAGCGATCATCGACCTCTGGATGCCGAGCACCGCCCGCGCGCGCGCGTGGGGGCGCCGCACCGTCACGATCACCATCTACGGTTGACGTCCGCGCGCGGCGGCCGTGCCGCCCTCGTCCTCACGGACATCGCGCTCTCGCTCGCGGCCGCGACGGGAACCGTGGTCTTCGCCCACAACGAGACGGTGCCCGTGACCCCGGCTTCGAACGAGAAGCTGCCCGTCGCGTGGGCGGCGCAGGATCGGTTCGTGACGGCCCTCGCCGCAGCCGGCTAGCCGAGAAGATCCCGGAGATCCGCCTCCGTCAGCAGTGGCACCCCGGCCTGCCGCGCCTTCGCCACCTTGGAGCCGGGGCTCTCCCCCACGATGACGCCGGTGGTCTTCTTCGAGACGGAGTCGGTGACCCTGGCGCCGCGCGCCTCGAGCGCGGCCTTCGCCTCCTCGCGGCTGAAGCCCACGAGCGTGCCGGTGATGACGTACTGGCGTCCGCTGAGCGGGCCGTCGACGGGAGCCTCGGACTCGCCTTGCGCCATCTGCAGCCCGAGCGCGCGCAGCTCTTCGACGAGGGCGCGATTCTCGTCGTCGGCGAACCACGCGGCGATCAGCTCGGCGCGCTCGGGCCCGATCCCCTCGACCTGCTCGAGATCCTCCTGGCTTGCCGCCATCAACGCGTCGACGTCCCCGAAGTGCCGGGCCAGGTTGCGCGCGAGCACCCAGCCGACCTTCGGCAGGTTGAGGCCGAAGAGGACGCGGGAGAACGGCTGCTGCTTCGAGCGCTCGATCGCCTCCAGCGCCCGCCTGGCGGAGATCTCGCCGTAGCCTTCGATCTCGAGCAGCTGGTCGCCGCCGAGGCGGTAGAGGTCGGGCATCGAGCGCAGCAGCCCCTCGTCCCAGAGCTTGCGCACGAACTGCTCGCCGACGCCCTCGATGTCCATCGCCGCGCTGACCCAGTGGATGAGCGTCTCGAGGCCACGCGACGGGCAGGCACGGTTGGGGCAGCGATGCTTGACCTCGCCCTCGGGCTTCACCACCTCGGCGCCGCACAGCGGGCAGCGGGTGGGCATCTTCCAGTCGACGGTGCCGGGGCGGTGCGCGCCGGCAGGGCCGACGACCTGGGGGATGACGTCGCCGGCACGCTGCACGATGACGAGGTCACCCTCGCGGATGCCCTTGCGGTTGATGTCCTCTTCGTTGTGGAGGGTGGCGCTCGAGACGGTGACGCCGCCGACCTGCACGGGCTCCAGCTCGGCCCACGGGTTCAACGCACCCGTGCGCCCGACGCGGACGTGGATGCGCCGCAGCGTCGTCACGGCCGTGGACGGCGCCCACTTGTAGGCTCGCGCCCAGCGCGGCCGCTCGTGCAGAGCGCCGAGCCGGCGCTGCTGCTCGAGGGAGTCGACCTTGACGACGATGCCGTCGATCTCGTAGTCGAGCTCGGAGCGCCGGCTCTCCCACGCCTCGCACGCCGCCGCGACCTCCTCGATCGTGTCGAGCCGCTCGGCGTGCGGGTTCGTGCGGAAGCCCCGCTCGCGCAGCCACCCGAGCATCTCGAACTGGGTGTCGGGGCCGGCGCCGTCGCGTACGCCGGCGCCGAACACCCAGAGCGACAGCGGCCGCTCCGCCGTCACCGCCGGGTCGAGCTGTCGCAGCGAGCCGGCGGCCGCGTTGCGCGGGTTCGGCGGCGCCTTCCTGCCGGCGGCGACCTGCGCGTCGACGAAGCGGGCAAAGCCCGAGAGCGGGAAGTAGACCTCGCCCCGCACCTCGAGCAGCGGGGGGGCCGCTTCCCCCGGTGGGAGCCGCATGCGCAGCGGCAGCGCCTCGATCGTCCTCAGATTGGCGGTCACGTCCTCCCCGCGGTAGCCGTCGCCCCGTGTGGCTCCGCGAACGAAGACGCCGTGCTCGTAGACGAGCGAGACGGCCGAGCCGTCGATCTTCGGCTCGATCACGTAGGCGACGGGCTCGTCCGTGCCGAGCCGCTTGCGAACGTCCTCACCCCATCGCTCGAGCGCCTCGCGGGTCGTCACCTTCTCCAGCGACCCCATCGGCGAGAGATGCTCGACCTTGCGGAAGCCCTCCGCGGGCGACCCGCCGACGCGCTGCGTCGGCGAGTCGGGGGTGACGAGCTCCGGGTGGGTCCGCTCGAGCTCCTGCAGCTCGTCGTAGAGCGCGTCGTAGCCGGCGTCGGAGATCTCGGGATCGTCGAGGACGTAGTAGCGGTAGGCGTGGTGCTCGACGAGCCGCCGCAGCTCTGCGATGCGCTGTCCGACGTCAGACAAGCTCGAGGAGCTCCTGCGGCGCGTGCACGAGCGCGTCCGGCTCCTCGGCGAGCAGGCGCGCGTCGGGATGGATCCCTCCCCAGCCGACGGCGACCGCGAGCGTGCCGGCAGCACGGCCGGCACGGATGTCGAACGGCGAGTCGCCGACGTAGACCGCCTGTTGCGGCGCGACCCCCATGCGGGCGAGCGCTTCCAGCACCGGATCCGGATCGGGCTTGTGGCGCGCCGTGTCGTTGTGGCCGACGACGACCTCGGTCGTCTCGCGCAGCACGGGCAGCCGCTCGAAAGCGAGCTCCACGGTGTCGACGCGCTTCGCCGTCACGATGCCGAGCCGGTGGCCGCGGGCGCGCAGCTCGAGCAGCAGCTCCGGGATGCCGGGGAAGGCCTCGAGGGTGGCATGCAGCGGCATGTTGTGCGCGCGGTAGGCGGCGACGAGATCGTCCACACGCGCCGGGTCGAGCTCGCGCATCTGCGCGGCGAGCCCGGGGCCGCCGATCGCGGCACGCACCTTCTCCTCGTCGGGCTCACGGCCGAGCACGGTCACGGAGGCGTGGCGCATCGACGCGATGATGATCGGCCCCGAGTCGATCAGGGTGCCGTCGAGGTCGAAGAGGATGACGGGGCGGCGCACAGGGCGATTGTATGGAGGCTGCCGCCCCGAGCCGGCCGTCACGGGCGCGGGGCGAGAGCCGCCGGCGCTGTGACGGGAACGAGTCGTCGAGGAAGGCGGCGACTTCCCCGTCACGCCGTCAGTAGCAGACGTGCTCGAGGTACAGGCCCCAGGGCGGCGCCGTCGCTCCCGCCTCGGAGCGGTGGCGGCCCTCGAGCAGGGGCGCGAAGCGCTCCGCGGGCAGCTCGAGCATCGACCCGACGAGCGTGCGCACCATGTGGCGCAGAAACGCGTCGGCGGTGATGGTGAAGTGGAGGTGATCGCCTCGCCGCTCCCAGCCCGCGGCGGCGACGTTCCGCAGGAACACCCGGTGCTGGGTGTCCGTGGGAGTGAAGGCCGTGAAGTCGTGCTCGCCGGGGACGAGCGCGGCGCAGGCGCGTAGCTCCTCCTCGTCGACGGGACGCGGCCACCACAGCGAGCGCCGGGCCTCGAGCGCCGAGCGCTGCGGGCGGTTGAGCACCACGTAGCGGTAGGAGCGGGCGCGCGCGGAGAAGCGGGCGTGGAACGTGTGCGCAACGGCTTCGCAGCGCAGCACCGCCACGTCGGGCGGCAGGCCGGCATTGAGCGCCTCGGCGGCGCGTTCGGGCGGCGGGCCTCCCGCGACGACGACAGACGCGACCTGCCCGGTCGCGTGCACGCCCGCGTCCGTGCGTCCCGCCACGGCGAGATCGCTCCAGCGAGGGAAGGTGCGCCCGAGCGCGTCCCGCAGCGCGCCCTCGACGGTCCTCTGTCCCGGCTGCCGCGCCCAGCCGTGAAAGCCCGTTCCGTCGTACTCGATCGTCAGGCGGAGCGTCGTCATCGCTTGTAACAGAATGTCACAAGGGCTCCACCACGAGATCGAGCCCTTCGACACGGATGATGCGCACGCGGTCGCCGGGCCGGGCCACCGCGCCGGCGGCGGTGCAGCGGGCGGCCCAGAGCTCGCCGTCCACGCGCACCTGCCCGTGCGGCGCGAGCGTGGTGACGACGGTCGCCGTACGTCCGGCGAGCGTCTCGAGCCCGACCGCGGCGCGACGGCGCCTCGACCAGCGGACCAGCACGACCGTCTCCGCGACGTCTGCGAGCGCGGCCACGGCGACGAGGGCGGCTCCCCACGGCGCAGGCAGGACGAGGAGCGCGAGCAGCAGGGCGATCAGCGTGAGCATGGCGCAAGCCTACGGGCGCGAGGCCGTCGTGAAGCGCCGGCGCGCGCCTGCGCAAGCCGAGCCGGGCTCTCCCGGCCTCGCAAAGCCGGGAGGGCGCCTCGGCGCCCTCCGCGATCACCCCCGTCCGCGCCCCAGGCTGCTAGGCGGCGGCGCCTGCCGGCTCGAAGTCGACGAGCTCGAGCAGCACCATCGGGGCGGCGTCGCCCTGCCGAGGGCCGATCTTGACGATCCGCGTGTAGCCGCCGGCACGCTCTGCGAAGCGCGGCGCCACCTCGGCGAAGAGGAGGTGCACGACGTCGTTGGAGCGGAGCTCCGCGAGCGCGAGCCTGCGCGCGTGCAGATCGCCGCGCTTGCCGAGCGTGATCATCTTCTCTGCGAGCGGCTTCACCGCCTTCGCCTTCGCCTCGGTCGTCTCGATGCGGCCGTGCTGGATCAGCGCGCCCGCGAGGTTCGAATACAGCGCCTTGCGATGGGCGGAGTCCCGCCCGAGCTTCTTGCCCGCGTTGCCGTGCCTCATGACGAGGTGAGATCCTCGCCCTTGAGCGTGAGGCCGTGTGCGGCGAGCGTCTCGCGCACCTCCTCGACCGACTTGCGGCCGAAGTTCGGGATCGCGGCCAGCTCGGCCTCCGACTTCGAGGTGAGATCTCCGATCGTCTCGATACCGACACGCTTGAGGCAGTTGTACGAGCGCACGCCCAGCTCGAGCTCCTCGATCGGGAAGTTCTCCATGCCGTGCGACGCCGCAGCGTCGGCGGCAGCCTCGACGGCTGCCTCGCCGAAGCCCTCGATCCGCTCGAGGTCGGTGAAGATCGCGAGCTGGCGGATGAGGATCTCGGCAGCCTGGGCGATCGCGTCCTTGGGCTCGATCGAGCCGTCGGTGGTGACGTCGAGCGTCAGCTTGTCGTAGTCGGTGCGCTGCCCGACGCGTGCAGCGTCGACCTCGTAGGCGACGCGGCGCACCGGCGAGAAGATCGAGTCGATCGGGATCACGCCGATGGTGGTCTCGGGCCCGCGGTTCATCTCGGCCGGGACGTAGCCGCGGCCGCGGCCGATCGTGAGCGTCATCTCGAGCTTGCCCTTGTCGGCGAGCTGGGCGATCTCGAGCTCCGGGTTGAGGATCTCGAGGTCGGCGGGTGCCTCGATGTCGGCGGCGGTGACCGTGCCGGGGCCCTTCTTGGACACGTGCACCTCGATCTCCGGGGACTCGCCGTGGAGGCGGCAGATGAGGCCCTTGAGGTTGAGGATGATGTCGGTGACGTCCTCGCGGACGCCGGGAAGCGTCGTGAACTCGTGCGCGACGCCCTCGATCTTGACGGCCGTGACGGCGGCGCCCTCGAGCGACGAGAGAAGCACGCGGCGCAGGGAGTTGCCGAACGTGTAGCCGAAGCCCCGATCGAGCGGCTCGATCGCGAACACGCCGCGACGGTCGTCGCTCTCCTCGCGCACGATGCGCGGAATCTGGAAGTCCATCAGGCTGGTGCGGGTTGCCAAATCGTTCCTTTCGTCTTCTCTCGCGGCCTACTTGGAGTAGAGCTCGACGATCAGTGATTCCTGGACGGGCGTGTCGATCTCGGCGCGCTCGGGCCACCGCAGCACCTTGCCGGTGAGGCCCTCGTGGTCGGCCTGCAGCCAGGGCGACACCGACGCTGTCAGATCGGTCGCGTCGCGCACGAGGGGTGCGGCGGCGCTGCCTTGCTTGAGCGTGATCACGTCGTTGGGGCGCACCCCGAAGCTCGGGATGTTGACGCGGCGGCCGTTGACCTGGAAGTGGCCGTGACGCACGAGCTGGCGGGCCTGTGCGCGCGAGCCGGCGAAGCCGAGGCGGTAGACGACGTTGTCGAGCCGCGCCTCGAGCATCCGCAACAGGTTCTCGCCCGGTGCGCCGGTCCCGCGGGTCGCCTTCTCGTAGGTGTTGCGGAACTGCTTCTCGAGCAACCCGTAGTACCGGCGCGCCTTCTGCTTCTCGCGCAGCTGCAGCAGGTACTCGCTCTGCTTGATACGCCCGCGACCGTGCTCTCCCGGCGGGTACGAGCGCCGCTCGATGGCGCACTTCTCGGTCAGACAGCGCTCGCCCTTGAGGAACAGCTTGATGCCCTCGCGGCGGCAGACACGGCACTTGGGTCCGAGATCGCGGGCCATCAGGCTCGCCTCCTCTTCTTCTGCCGGACGCCGTTCAGCGCTGGAAGGTGCTGCGCACCTTCCAGCGACGAAGAACGTGGGACCCGAGAAACCATCAAACCCGCCTCCGCTTCTTCTGCCGGACGCCGTTGTGCGCCTGCGGCGACACGTCCTTGACGCCGAGGATCTCGAGGCCGGCGGCCTGCAGCGAGCGGATCGCCGTCTCGCGGCCCGAGCCCGGGCCCTTGACGAACACCTCGACCTTCTGCAGGCCGTGCTCCATGCCCTTGCGCGCACAGTTGTCGGCCGTGACCTGCGCGGCGAACGGGGTGGACTTGCGCGAGCCCTTGAAGCCGGCCGATCCGGCCGACTCCCATGCGATCACGTTGCCCTCGCGGTCGGTGAGGGACACGATCGTGTTGTTGAACGACGTCTTGATGTGCGCCTGGCCGATCGCGATGTTCTTCTTGACGCGGCGACGCGTGCGGCCTCGTGCGGCCGCTGCTTTGCGCGGAGGTGCCATCTACTTCCCCTTCTTCCCGCGTCCGACGGTCTTCTTCGGGCCCTTGCGAGTGCGCGCATTCGTCTTCGTGCGCTGCCCGTTGACGGGCAGGCCGCGCCGGTGCCGCAGGCCGCGGTAGCAGCCGATCTCCGAGAGGCGCTTGATCGCCTGCGAGCGCTCCCGGCGGAGGTCGCCCTCGACCTCGACGTTCGCGTCGATGTAGGTGCGGAGCTTCGTGACCTCGTCGTCGGTGAGGTCCTTGATCTTCTGGTCGGGATCGAGCTCCAGCGCCTTGCAGATCGTCTGCGCGGTGGACTGGCCGATCCCGTAGATGTAGGTGAGCCCGATCTCGAGCCGCTTCTGGTTCGGAAGGTTGACGCCGGCGATGCGTGCCACTCGCTTAGCCCTGCCTTTGCTTGTGCCGGGGGTTGACGCAGATGACCATCGTGCGGCCGTGCCGCTTGATCACGCGGCAGCGCTCACACATGGGCTTGACGGACGGGCGAACTTTCATCAGTGGAATCCTCGGGGCTGGCGGATGTCAGGGGCTAGCGAAGTCGGAAGGTGATGCGGCCGCGCGTGAGGTCGTACGGGGAGAGCTCGACCTTGACCCGATCGCCGGGGAGGATGCGGATGTAGTGCTTGCGCATCTTCCCCGAGATCGTGGCGAGCACGCTGTGGCCCGTGTCCAGCTCGACCCGGAACATCGTGCTCGGGAGCGACTCGACGACCTCGCCTTCGACCTCGATCTTCTCTTCCTTGACTGCCACCCTTCCCTCGCGCGATTGCCGCGCCGAACGCGGAACTCTCGTAAATCAGGACCCATGGCAGAGCGAAACGGCTCCGCCGCGGGCCGCTCACTGTAGCAAACTCGCGATCTCCCTGGCGCGTCCGACGCGGGGAGTGAGGATGCGCGGCCCGGCGGCGCCGACCGCGACCGTGTGCTCGAAATGGGCCGCGAGCGAGCCGTCCTGCGTCGAGATCGACCAGCCGTCGTCGTGCAGGTACACGTCCGGGCCGCCGGCCGTGATCATCGGCTCGATCGCGATCGTCATGCCCTCGGAGAGCTTCGGCCCACGGCCGGGCTGCCCGAAGTTGGGAACGTGCGGGTCCTCGTGGTAGTAGCGACCGACACCGTGGCCGACGAGGCTGCGCACGACGGAGAAGCCGGCGCCCTCGACGACCTGCTGCACCGCGTTCGAGATGTCGCCGACGCGGTTGCCGGGCCGCGCCTGCGCGATGCCGGCGGCGAGGGCCTGCTGGCAGACGTCGAGCAGGCGTCTGGCCGTGGGCGTGACGTCACCCACCGCGAAGGTGTAGGCGCTGTCGGCGATGGCGCCGTCGAGCGACGCACCGACGTCGATCGTGAGCAGGTCGCCCGCGGCTACCGTGTAGGAGCCGGGGATGCCGTGCACGACCATGTCGTTCGGCGAGATGCATATCTCCGCCGGATAGCCCTTGTAGCCCCTGGAGGCCGAGACGCCGCCCCGCGAGGCGAGAAAGGCGCCCGCGATCTCGTCGAGCGCGCCCGTGGTGATGCCGGGGGCGATGTGCTCGGCGACGTGGGCGATCGTGGCCGCGACGAGGTCGCCCGCACGGGCGATGCGCTCGAGCTCCTCCGGGCCCTTGCGGATGATCACCGGGCCACCTGCGCGAGCGCGGCGCTGATCTCGGCGAACACCTCGTCCACGGTGCGCTCGGCGTGGAGCGGGACGAGCGTGCCGGCACTCCGGTAGTGCTCGACGACCGGCTCGGTCTGCTCGTGGTAGATGGCGAGGCGGCGCGCGATCACGTCGGGCGCGTCGTCCTCGCGCCCCTCGTCGCGAGCGCGCCCGAGCATGCGCTCGGTGGCGACGTCGTCGTCGAGGTCGAAGAACAGCACCGCGTCGAGCGTGCGCCCGATCCCGTCCAGCATCGCATCGAGCGAGGTCGCCTGCGCGAGGTTGCGGGGAAAGCCGTCGAGCACGAAGCCGTCGCGGGCGTCGTCCCGCGCCAGCCGCTCGCGGATGAGCGCGATCGTCAGCTCATCCGGAACGAGCTCGCCAGCGGCGAGAATCGGGGCGACGCGACGCCCGAGCTCCGTTCCGTCGGCGACGGCTGCGCGGAACATGTCGCCGGTGGAGACGTGCGGCACGCCGTAGGCGGCGGAGATCCGCTTCGCCTGCGTGCCCTTGCCGGAGCCCTGCGGGCCGAGGACGAGAACGTTCATCGCGAGTGATGTAGCGGGCGAGGCAGCGCCTCGCCCCTACTTGAGGAAGCCTTCGTAGTTCCGCATCATCATCTGGCTCTCCATCTGGCGCATCGTGTCGAGCGCGACGCCGACGGCGATCAGCACGGAGGTGCCGCCGAGGGCGCGCGCATTCGCCTGCGAGAAACCGCCGTAGCGGATGAAGACGCTCGGCGCCACCGCCACGGCGGCGAGGAACAGCGCCCCCGGGAACGTGAGCCGGGTGAGGACGCGGTCGAGGTACTGCGCCGTCGGCGGGCCGGGCCGGATGCCGGGAACGTAGCCGCCGTACTTGCGCAGGTTGTCGGCCTGCTCGACCGGGTTGAACTGCACCGCCGTGTAGAAGTAGGTGAACACGATGATGAGGCCGGCCTCGACGAGCAGGTAGGTGAGGTTGCCCGGCTGGAAGTGATCGTTCACGAACTGCTGCGAGCCCGGGAAGTACTGGGCGATCGTGGCCGGGAAGGCAAGGAGCGCGGCCGCGAAGATGACCGGGATCACGCCGGCCATGTTCACGCGCAGGGGCAGGTAGGTCGAGCCGCCGCTCGTCATGCGCCGTCCCACCTGGCGCTTCGCGTACTGGATCGGGATGCGCCGCTGGCCCTCCTGCACGAACACGACCGAGGCGACGATGGCGAGCGCGATGAGCGGGAAGAAGATGCGCTCCATCGGACCGCCGTTCCACCATGCGCTGACGCCGAGCGGCAGGCTCGTCAGGATCGACGCGAAGATGAGGATCGAGATGCCGTTGCCGATGCCGCGCTTCGTGATCTGCTCGCCGAGCCACATCAGCAGCACGGTGCCGGTGGTGAGGGTGACGACGATCAGGGTGATGCGCCCCGCGTTGCCCTGCAGCGCATCCTGGCGCTGGAACAGCACCGAGTAGCCGAGAGCCTGCGCCGCCGCGAGCACGACGGTGAGGTAGCGGGTGTACTGGTTGATCTTGGCGTAGCCCGCCTCGCCCTCCTTCTGCAGCTCCCCGAGGCGCGGGATCACCACGGTCATCAGCTGCAGGATGATCGACGCCGTGACGTACGGCATGATCCCGAGCGCGAAGAGCGAGAACTGCGACAGCGCGCCGCCCGAGAAGAGGTTGAGAAGGCCGAGGATGCTGCCGCCCTGGCCGTTGAAGTAGCTGTCGATCTGCGCGGCGTCGACACCCGGCGCGGGCAGCCACGATCCGAGCCGGTAGACGCCGAGCACGAGCGCGGTGAACAGGACCCGGCGTCTGAGCTCGGGGACCCGCCACGCGTTGCCGAGCCAGCTCAGCACGCAGCTACTCGGCGCCCTCGTCGGCCGAGGGACCCGACGGTTCGGTCTCGGGCTCGGCCGAGGTTGCGGCCGGCTCCGAGCGCGCCTTCCCGGTCGCCTTCTCGCCGGGATCGCCGCGGAGCCAGGTGACGGTGCCGCCGGCCGCCTCGATCTTCTCCCGCGCCGCCTTCGAGAACCCGTGCGCGGTGACCGCGAGCGTCTTCGTGAGGTCGCCGGAGCCGAGGATCTTGACGTCGGTCTTCGTGTTCTTGATCAGGCCGGCGCTGACGAGCGACTCCGGCGTCACCTCGGCACCGGCGTCGAACCGGGCCTCGAGATCGCGGAGGTTGACCGGCTGGGTCGACGTGCGGAACGGCCCGATCGGCATCGCGTCGGCGGACGTGTTGCCGCGCAGCTTCGGCAGCCGCATGTCGATCGGCATCTGGCCGCCCTCGAAGCCGGCGGGCATCATGTGCGACCCGGAGCGCGACTTCTGTCCCTTGATGCCGCGACCGGAGTAGCGCCCCTTGCCGGAGCCCATGCCGCGGCCGACCCGCTTGCGATCCTTGCGGGGCTGCGCGGGCTGGAGCGAGTGGAGATTGAGCTCTTCGGCCACTTAGGAGTCCTTCCCTTCGACCCGGACGAGGTGGGCGACGTGGCGCAGCTGACCCTCCAGCTCCGGGGAGCGGCGGTGCTCGGCCGAGCGGCCGATCTTGCCGAGCCCGAGGGCGCGGATCGTGCCCTCGTGCGCCTTGCTCTGGCCGATCGTGCTCCGCACCTGGGTGACCTTGACGGTGCTCATGCGACCGCCTCTCCGGCCTTCGCCGCCGCCGTCGCGTCGTAGTCGCGCGGCAGCGGCAGCACCTCGCGGATCGTCTTGCCGCGCTGGCGCGCGATGTCCTCGGGACGGCGGAGCTTCTTGAGCCCGTCCACGGTGGCCTTGGCCATGTTGATCGGGTTCGTCGTGCCGAGGCTCTTCGCGAGCACGTCGCGGATGCCTGCGAGCTCGAGCACCGCGCGCACGCCGCCGCCGGCGATGACGCCGGTGCCCTCGCTCGCCGGGCGCAAGAAGACGCGCGCCGCGTCGAACTCGCCGAGAATCTCATGCGTGATCGTGCTGCCGTGCTTGGGCACGGAGAAGAGATTCTTCTTCGCGTCGTCGACTGCCTTGGAGATGGCGAGCGGAACCTCGCGCGCCTTCCCGTAGCCGACGCCGACGCGGTCGACCTCGTCGCCGATCACGACGAGCGCCGTGAAGGAGAAGCGCCGGCCGCCCTTGACCACCTTGGCGACGCGGTTTATCTCGATCACGCGCTCCTTCAGCTCCCTGCTCTCAGCGACCTCGAAGGTGCTCAAAACTCCAGTCCTCCTTCGCGGGCGCCGTCAGCCAGCGCCTTCACGCGTCCGTGGTAGAGGTAGCCGCCCCGATCGAAGACGCAGGTGGTGACCCCCGCGGCCTTCGCGGCCGCGGCGAGCTGCTTGCCCACCTCGGCAGCCTGCTCGGTCTTGCTGCCGGAGAACGACTTCAGCTGCAGCCAGCTCGCGGCGGCAAGCGTCCGTCCGTTCTCGTCGTCGATCAGCTGGGCGAAGATGCCCTTGTTCGAGCGGAACACGGCGAGCCGCGGCCGCCCGGCGGTACCGGCGACCTTGCCGCGGATGCGGCGATGGCGGCGCAGGCGCGCGTCGCGCGTCGAGAGCGTGCTCATGCGCGCTTACCCACCTTTCTGCGAACCTGCTCGTCGCGGTAGCGAATGCCCTTGCCCTTGTACGGCTCCGGCGGCCGCACCTTGCGGATCTCCGCCGCGGTCTGCCCCACCATCTGCTTGTCGGTGCCCTTGACGACGATCTGGGTGGGCGCCGGCACCTCGAAGGTGACGCCGGGGCGCGGCTGCACCGTGACCGCGTGCGAGTAGCCGACGGCGAGCTCGAGATCGTTGCCCTTGAGCTGCGCGCGGTAGCCGACCCCCTGGATGTCGAGATGCTTCTCGAAGCCCTTCGTGACGCCCTCGACCATGTTGGCGACGAGGGTGCGCGTGAGCCCGTGCAGCGCACGGTCGTCGCCGCGGTCGGTGGGACGTGTCACGTGCAGCACGCCGTCCTCCTGGGCGATCTGCATCCGCGCGGGCACCTGCTGCTCGAGCTCGCCGAGCGGGCCGGCGACCTTGACGGTGCCGCCCGGCGAGATCTCGACGGTGACGCCCGCGGGAATCTCGATGGGTCTGCGTCCGATACGGCTCACGGCGCTACCAGATGAACGCGAGCACTTCGCCGCCGACGCCGCGCTCGGCAGCCTGACGGCCGGTGATCACGCCGGTCGAGGTGGACAGGATGGCGGTGCCGAGACCGCCGAGCACGCGCGGCAGGCGGTCCTTGCGGGCATACACGCGGCGGCCCGGCTTGGACACGCGCTTGAGGTCGGTGATCACGCGCTCGCGGTTGCGGCCGAACTTGAGCTCGATCACGAGCGTCGGGAAGGGCGCTCCCTCGACGACGCGGAAGTCCTTGATGTAGCCCTCGTCCTTGAGGAGGCGCGCGATCTCCTCCTTCATCCGCGAGGTCGGCATCTGGGCGCTGTCGTGCATCGCCTTGTTGGCGTTGCGGATGCGAGTGAGCATGTCGGCTATAGGGTCAGTCAGCATTTTTCCTCCAGAAAAATGCTAGATGCGAGGAATGGCCTTCCACACAATTCATGAGGAAAATATTTCCCTGAAAGATCAAGTTGATATAGATAATCAGATTTCATATATTGAATCTTCTCTGTTTACCAAGACGATTTGGTCATGCCCGGGATCGCGCCCTGGTGGGCGAGCTCGCGCAGGCAGATCCGGCACAGCTTGAACTTCTTGTACACGGAACGCGGGCGGCCGCACCGGTTGCAGCGCGAGTACGCCTGCGTCTTGTACTTCGGCGTCCGCTTCTGCTTGACGCGGAGGGATGTCTTGGCCATGTCAGTGCTCCTTCGAGTGATCGTGCCCCGCGTCTGGCGCGCGAGAAGCGAGCCAGGCTCGGACGCAGGGAGCGCCCATACCCTCGGATATGGGCGGGACTGAGGACGACGCACGGCGCCGCTTCGCAGCCGCCGGAGGCAGGAATGCGGTTGCTCGGAGGGGCACTTACGAATCCCTTCTCTCGCCGGCGAAGGGCAACCCCAGAGCGCGCAGGAGCGCGCGCGCGTGGTCGTCCGTCTCCGCCGACGTGGTGATCGCGACGTCGAGGCCCCGGATCGACTGCACGCTGTCGTAGTCGATCTCCGGGAAGATGATCTGCTCCTTGATGCCGAGCGAGTAGTTGCCGCGCCCGTCGAACGAATCGGGGTTGAGACCGCGGAAGTCGCGGATGCGCGGCAGCGCGATCGACACGAGCCGGTCGAGGAACTCGTACATGCGGGCGCCCCGCAGCGTGACGCGCGTGCCGACGGCCATGCCCTCGCGCAGCTTGAAGCTCGCGATCGACTTGCGGGCGCGGCGCACCTGCGCGCGCTGGCCCGCGATCGTGGACAGCTCGTCCATCGCGGCGTCGAGCGCCTTGGCGTCGGTCTTCGCGTCGCCGACGCCCATGTTCAGGGTGATCTTCGTCACCTTCGGCACGCGCATGACGGAGTCGAGGCCGAGCTCCTCCAGGAGCGCCGGCTTGATCTCGCTCTCGTAGCGCTGCTTGAGGCGCGGCAGATAGGTCTCGGTCGCGGACATCAGCGGTCGATCTCCTCGTTGCAGCGCTTGCAGAACCGCACGCGCACCGTCTCTCCCTTTATCTCCTTGACCTTCACGCCCACCCGCGTCGCCTGCTTGCACGTGGGACAGACGAGCATCACGTTGCTAACGTCGAGCGGGGATGCCTTCTCGACGATGCCGCCGGGGATGATCTGCGTGCCGCCCATGCGGGACGCGTCGCGGATCGGCTTCGGCTTGGTGTGCCGCTTGACGAGGTTGAGATTCTCCACGATCACGCTGCCGTCGGTCGGGCGCGCCTCGAGCACACGGCCCTGCTTGCCGCGGTCCTTGCCGGCAAGCACCTGCACCATGTCGCCCTTCTTGATCTTCATCGTGGCTGCCATCTCTAGAGGACCTCGGGAGCGAGGCTGACGATCTTCATGAAGTTCTTCTCGCGCAGCTCGCGGGCGACGGGCCCGAAGATGCGCGTTCCCCGCGGGTTGTTCTGGTTGTCGATGATGACGGCGGCGTTCTCGTCGAACCCGATCAGCGTGCCGTCGTCGCGACCGTAGGGCTTCTTCGTCCGGACGACGACGGCCTTCACCACGTCGCCCTTCTTGACCGTGCCCTGCGGCGTTGCGGCCTTCACGGTAGCAACGATGATGTCGCCGACGCGCGCATAGCGGCGATGCGACCCTCCCATCACGCGGATGCAGAGGAGCTCGCGGGCGCCGGTGTTGTCGGCGACCTTGAGGCGTGATTCCTGCTGGATCATCGGCGCTCACACCCCGGAGCGGCGTGGCCGCGGGTGGACGAGGCGCGGGTGGCGTGGGTCGTCACTTCGCCACCTCGACGATCTCGACGAGCCGCCAGCGCTTGGTGGCGGACAGCGGGCGGGTCTCGACGATCCGGACGACGTCACCGACCTTGGCGCTGTTGCCCTCGTCGTGCGCATGGAACTTGACCGAACGGCGCACCACCTTCTTGTACTTCGGGTGGGACTTGATCACGTCGACCTCGACGACGATCGTCTTGTCCATCGCGTCGGAGACGACGGTGCCCTGGCGCTCCTGCTTGCGGCCGCGCTCGTGCTCCGGCTTCTCGAGTCGCACGATCGGCTTGCGCTCGGTCGCGACGGGGCGAGTCGGCCTCGTCCTCTGCGGGCGCAGGGCGCGCGGCAGCCGCTTCTTCTTCGGCTTCGGTCCCGATTGCGGTGCCGGCACGGCCGCGACCGCATCAGCCGCGGGCACGGCGGTCTCGGCGGCAGGCTCCCCGGCGGGCGCCTCCTCCACGGCTTCCGCCACGGGCTCGGCGGCCGGCACCGGCTCCTCCGCCGCGGCTGCCGCCGCGACCGGCTCGTCGACGACGGCCTCCGTCTGCTCCGCGGTCTCCTCGACCGGGGTCTCCTCTGTCATCTCGTCCTTCTCTTCAGCCATCTCAGATCTTCCCCAGTCGTTCCCGCTCGGTCTTGACGGTCAGGATGCGGGCGATCTCTCGCTTCGCCGAGCGCAGCCGTGCGCTGTTCTCGAGCGCGCCCGTCGCCGACTGGAAGCGGAGGTTGAACAGCTCCTGGCGAGTCTCCGCCATCTTCTGCTCCAGCTCCTCGTCGGTCATGTCGTGCAACTGCCTAGCTCTCAAAGAGATCAGCCTCCCGCTTCACGAACTTCACCTTCACCGGGAGCTTCTGGCCGGCAAGGCGCAGCGCCTCCTTGGCGAGCGGCTCCGGCACACCGGCGAGCTCGAACATGACGCGGCCCGGCTTGACGACGGCGACCCAGCCCTCGGGCGATCCCTTGCCGGAGCCCATGCGCGTCTCGGCCGGCTTCTTCGTGAACGGCTTGTCCGGGAAGACGTTGATCCACACCTTGCCGCCGCGGCGGATCTTGCGCGTCATCGCGATACGGGCGGCCTCGATCTGGCGGTTGGTGATCCATCCGTCCTCGAGCGCCTTGAGCCCGTAGTCGCCGAACTGCACGGTCGTCTGGCCGCGTGAGAAGCCGTCGCGGCGGCCGCGGAACTGCTTGCGGTGCTTTGTCCTGCGCGGCAGCAGCATCAGCTCTCACTCCCCCCGGGAGTGCTCTCGGGCGCAGGGGCCTCCGTCGCGTCGGGCGCCTTCGGCTCGGGCGCCTGCTGCGGCTTCGGCGCGCTCTGCGGCGGGCGGCCGCCGCCCTGCTGTCCCTCGGGGCGCGGGCCGCGGCCGCGGCTGCCGCCCGGGCGTCCGCCGGCGCCGCCGCCGGGACGGCCGCCGCCTCCCTGGCCCCCGCCGGGGCCGCGGCGGCGCTTCTGCACGAGCCCGAGGCCTTCGCGATCCTGCCCCCGCCCGCGACCGCCCTCGCGCGAGGCGCCGAGGCCCTCGGCCGAGCCGCCGCGCTTGCGGCGCGCCTGGTCCTGGTCGCCGAGGCGCGTCTCCTTCCCTGTCGACGTGCCCTCGTAGCCCTCGGGCATGATCTCGCCCTTGTTGACCCAGACCTTGACGCCGATGCGGCCGTAGGTCGTCTTGGCCTCGGCGAAGCCGTAGTCGATGTCGGCGCGGATCGTGTGCAGCGGGATACGACCCTCGGTATAGCGCTCCGAGCGGCTCATCTCGCCGCCGCCGAGGCGACCCCCGCACTGGATCTTGATGCCCTGCGCGCCCGACCGCATCGCGGAGGCGAGGCTGCGCTTCATCGCGCGGCGAAAGCTGACGCGGTTCTGCAGCTGCTCGGCGATCGACTGCGCGACGAGTTGCGCGTCGAGCTCGGGCCGCTTGATCTCGTTGATGTTGATGTGCACCGACTTGCCGGTGATGGCGTGGAGCTCCTTGCGCAGCGCGTCCACCTCGACACCGGACTTGCCGATCACGATGCCCGGGCGCGCGGTGTAGATGTCGACCGTGATCCGCTGCTTGTCCTTGCGGATCAGGATGTCGGACAGGCCGGCGTGCGAGAGCTTGCCGGTGATGTGCTCGCGGATGCGGACGTCCTCGAGGATGTAGTCGGCAAACTCCTTCTTGCCGGTGTACCAGTTCGACTTCCAGTCGTGGATGACACCGACGCGAAGGCCGCCGGGATGCACTTTCTGACCCATCAGGCAGCCACCTCTCTCTTCTTCGCCGGTGCCTTGCGCTTCGGCTTCTGCTCGGCGGCGGGAGCCTCGGGAGCCGGGGCGTCCTTCGCGGCGGGCATCTCGTCCTTCCGCTTCGGCCCCTGGACGGCCTTCGGGTTCTCGCTCACGACGACGGTGATATGGCACGTGCGCTTGCGGATGCGGTTGACGCGACCACGGGCGCGGGCGCGCCAGCGCTTCAGCGTCGGGCCCTCGTCCGCGTAGGCGGCGAGGACGACGAGCTCGTCGCCGTCGAGCGCATGGATCGACTCGGCGTTCGCGACGGCCGAGCGCAGCACCTTCTCGATGTCCACGGCCGCGGCGCGCGGCGTGAACGCCAGGATCGTGCGCGCCTCCGGCACGCTGCGGCCGCGGATGTGGTCGAGCACGACGCGCGCCTTGCGGGCGGACAGGCGCACGTACTTCGCCTCCGCGCGGGAGTGCATGAGAGCGGTGTCGGCCATCAGCGCTTCTTCACCTGGGTCTTGTTGTCGCCGGCGTGCCCGCGGAACGAGCGCGTGGGAGCGAACTCCCCGAGCTTGTGCCCGACCATCTGCTCGCTGACGAACACCGGCACGTGCTTGCGCCCGTCGTGCACGGCGATCGTGTGGCCGACCATCTCGGGGAAGACCGTCGAGGTGCGCGACCAGGTGCGGATCATCCGCTTCTCGTTGACGGCGTTCATCGCCTCGATGCGGCTCATCAGCCGCTCCTCGACGAAAGGCCCCTTCTTCGACGATCTACTCATGGACTAGCGCCTCTCCTTGCCACGGCGACGGCCGCGGACGATCAACGTGTCGGATTCCTTGTGCTTGCGGCGGGTGCGCTTGCCGAGCGTCGGCACGCCCCACGGGGTGACCGGATGGCGGCCGCCCTTCGACTTGCCTTCGCCGCCGCCGTGCGGATGGTCGACCGGGTTCATCGCCGAGCCGCGGACGGCGGGGCGCTTGCCAAGCCAGCGGCTACGCCCGGCCTTGCCGCTCGACTCGTTGGCGTGGTCGGAGTTGCCGACCTGGCCGACAGTGGCACGGCAGGTGAGGAGCACGCGGCGCATCTCCCCGGAGGGAAGCCGGAGCACCCCGTAGCCCTGGTCCTTGGCGACGAGCTGCACGCCGGAGCCTGCCGAGCGGGCCATCTTGGCGCCCTGCCCGGGCTTCAGCTCGACGTTGTGGACGAGCGTCCCGGTCGGGATGTTCTCCAGGGGCAGCGCGTTGCCGACCTTGATGTCGGCTGCCGGGCCCGACTCGACCGAGGCGCCGACCCTGAGCCCCTGCGGCGCGATGATGTAGGCCTTGGCGCCGTCGGCATAGTGGAGCAGCGCGATGCGCGCCGACCGGTTGGGGTCGTACTCGATCGCCGCGACCTTCGCCGGCACGCCGTCCTTCACGCGCTTGAAGTCGACGACGCGGTAGCGGCGCTTGTGGCCGCCGCCCTGATGCCGGGTCGTGATGCGGCCGTTGTTGTTGCGGCCGCCCGTCTTCTTCAGCGGCTCCGTGAGCGACTTCTCGGGCGCCTTCCTGGTGATCTCCTCGAAAGAGGAGACCGCCATGAAGCGGCGTCCGGGGCTCGTCGGCTTGAACTTCCTGACTGCCATCTCTAGACCTGAGCCCCCTCGAAGATCTCGATCTTCTCTCCCTCGCGCAGCTGCACGATGGCCTTCTTCCAGCCGGGACGCGTGCCCTTGAAGGCGCCGCGGCGCTTCGGCTTCGCCTGCACCTTGACGATGTTGACGCTGTCGACCTTGACGCCGAACAGCTCCTCGACGGCATGGCGCACCTGCGTCTTGTGGGCGCGCTGGTGCACCTTGAACGTGTACTTGCGGTCGGCGAGGCCCGCGTAGCTCTTCTCGGACACCACCGGGGCGATGAGGATGTCGGCGGCGTTCACCGGCCGACCCTCCCCTCGACGAGCGACAGCGCGGCCTCGCTGACGAGCAGCGAGCGCGCCCACACGACCGGCGCGACTTCGAGCTCGGCCGGCACCGTCACCAGCACGCGATCCAGGTTGCGGAACGACTTGATCAGCGCGACCTCGTCCTCGCGGGCGACGAGCAGCAGCGGCAGGCTCTTGCCCCAGTCGGCGACCAGCTTCGCCGCCTGGCGGCTCGAAGGGGCATCGAAGGCGGTGCCGTCCACCAGGGCGAAGGTGCCGTTGGAGACATGGTTGCTGAGCGCACCGCACAGCGCGGCGCGCCTGGCCTTCCGGTTCACCTTCACGTCGAAGCTGCGCATCCCGGGCGGGAACGCCACGCCGCCGCCGGTGAACTGCGGTGCGCGGATCGTGCCCTGGCGGGCGCGGCCGGTGCCCTTCTGGCGCCACGGCTTGGAGCGGCCGCCCGACACGAGCCCGCGGCTCTTGGTCGCGCGCGTGCCGGCACGGTGCGCGTTCAGCTCGGCGCGCACGGTCTCGTGCACGAGGTGCCTCTTCAGCTCGGCGCCGAACACGGCCGGCTCGAGCGCGACGTCCCTGGCGGCGGCGCCGCCGATCACCTGGGCCTTGACGACGGCCACTAGTCGGCCCCCCTGATCTCGACGATCCCGCTCTTCGGGCCCGGAACCGAGCCCTTCACGAGCAGGAGATTGCGCTCGGCGTCCACGGCGTGGACGACGAGCCCGAGCTGCGTGACACGCCCTCCGCCCATGCGCCCCGCCATCTTCTGCCCGCGGAAGACGCGGGACGGGGTCGCGGAGGCGCCGATCGAGCCGGGCTTGCGGATGTTGTGCGAGCCGTGCGAGACCGGGCCACGCTTGAAGTTGTGTCGCTTGATCGTGCCGGCGAAGCCCTTGCCGATCGACGTGCCCGCGACCTTGACCTCCTCGCCGGGCTGGAACGCCTCGACGGTGACCGCTTCGCCGACCGCGAGCTCGCTCGGCCCGCGGAACTCGACGAGGTGGCGATGGGGCGAGACACCCGCCTTCTCGAGGTGCCCGAGCTCGCCCTTCGTCAGCTTGCGCTCGACGACCGCGTCGAAGGCGAGCTGCACGGCGTCGTACCCGTCGGCGGCGGCGGTCTTCACCTGCACCACCGGGCACGGGCCGGCATGGATCACCGTGACCGGGGTGACCGCCCCGGTCTCGGGATCGAAGATCTGCGTCATCCCGACTTTGCGACCGAGGATGCCCTTCACGATCGCACGCTCCGGTCGGCTGCGAGATCGGGATGATCAACGGAGATGTCGTCCATCCTGGCTCTCCCTATCGAGATCGAATCGGTCACAGCTTGATTTCGATGTCGATGCCGGCAGGGAGATCGAGGCGCATCAGCGAGTCCACCGTCTTCGGCGTCGGGCTGTGGATGTCGATCAACCGCTTGTGCGTGCGCACCTCGAAATGCTCCCGCGAGTCCTTGTCCTTGAACGGGCTTCGGATCACGCAGTAGACGTTCTTCTCGGTTGGCAGCGGCACGGGGCCGGTGATCGTCGCACCGGTGCGCTGGGCCGTCTCCACGATCTGCGAGGCGGACCGGTCCAGCTGCTGGTGGTCGTAGCCCTTGAGCCGGATGCGGATCTTCTGTTGCGCCATTGATCTCGTCTCTTCTCTTTCTGTTCTGTTCTCGGCGCCGCGCTACTTGATGATCTCGGTGACGACGCCGGCGCCGACCGTGCGGCCACCCTCGCGGACGGCGAAGCGGAGACCCGCGTCCATGGCGATCGGCTGGATCAGCTCGATCTCCATCTGCGTGTTGTCGCCCGGCATCACCATCTCCTGGCCCTCCGGCAGCTTGATCGAGCCGGTCACGTCCGTCGTGCGGAAGTAGAACTGCGGCCGGTAGCCGTTGAAGAACGGCGTGTGACGGCCGCCCTCGTCCTTGGACAGCACGTACACCTCCGCCTTGAAGTGCGTGTGCGGCGTGATCGAGCCGGGCTTCGCGAGCACCTGGCCGCGCTCGACCTCCTCGCGCTTGATGCCGCGGAGCAACGCGCCTGCGTTGTCGCCGGCCTGCGCGAAGTCGAGCACCTTCTGGAACATCTCGAGGCCGGTCACGACCGTCTTCTGCGTCTTCTCGTGGATGCCGACGATCTCGACCTCCTCGCCGACGGTGAGCTGGCCCTGCTCGATGCGCCCGGTGACGACGGTGCCGCGCCCGGTGATCGTGAACACGTCCTCGATCGGCATCAGGAACGGCTTGTCGGTGTCGCGCGTCGGCTCGGGGATGTAGGAGTCGACGGCGGCCATCAGCTCGAGGATCTTCGGCGTCCACTCGGGGTCGCCCTCGAGCGCCTTCAGCGCCGAGACCTGCACGACCGGGATGTCGTCGCCCGGGAAGTCGTACTTGGAGAGGAGCTCGCGCACCTCCATCTCGACGAGCTCGAGCAGCTCGGGGTCGTCCACCATGTCGGCCTTGTTGAGCGCGACGACCATGGCGGGCACCTCGACCTGGCGGGCGAGGAGGATGTGCTCGCGGGTCTGCGGCATCGGGCCGTCGGCGGCGGAGACCACGAGGATCGCCCCGTCCATCTGGGCAGCACCCGTGATCATGTTCTTGATGTAGTCGGCGTGACCCGGGCAGTCGACGTGCGCGTAGTGCCGGGCCTCCGTCTCGTACTCCACGTGCGCGGTGTTGATCGTGATGCCGCGCTGACGCTCCTCGGGAGCGGCGTCGATCGAGCTGAAGTCACGCACGGCGGTGCCGGTGCCCGACTCGGCGAGCACCTTCGTGATCGCGGCCGTCAGCGTCGTCTTGCCGTGGTCGATGTGGCCGATCGTGCCGACGTTGACGTGCGGCTTCGACCGCTCGAACTTCTGCTTTCCCATGCTCTCCTCCGGTCTCCTTCTTACGAGCCTGACTGCGAGTCGATGATCTCGCTCGCGATGGACTGGGGTACTTCCTCGTACCGATCGAACTGCATCGTGAACGTCGCCCGCCCCTGTGACATCGAGCGCAGGTCGGTGGCATAGCCGAACATCTCCGAGAGCGGCACGCTCGCCTTGATCGACTGCGAGTTGCCGAGCGGCTCGAGCTGCTCGACGCGCCCGCGGCGGCTGTTGAGGTTACCCATCACGTCGCCGAGGTAGTCGTCGGGGGTGACGACCTCCACGGCCATGATGGGCTCGAGCAGCTTCGGCTTCGCCCGCTTCATCGCCTCCTTGAAGGCCATCGAGCCCGCGATCTTGAAGGCGCGCTCGCTCGAGTCGACCTCGTGGTAGGAGCCCTCGACGAGCTCCACCTTGACGTCGACGACGGGGTAGCCGGCGAGGATGCCCGCGTTCATCGCCTCCTGGATGCCCTCGTCCACGGGCTTGATGTACTCCTTGGGGATCTTGCCTCCGACGACCTTGTCGACGAACTCGTAGCCGGCGCCGGGCTCCTGCGGGAGCAGGTTGATGACGACGTCGCCGTACTGGCCCGAGCCGCCCGTCTGGCGCACGAACTTGCCCTGCACCCGCTCGGCGGGCCTGGATGCGGTCTCGCGGTAGGCCACCTGCGGGCGGCCGACGTTCGCGTCGACCTTGAACTCGCGCATGAGCCGGTCGACGATGATCTCGAGGTGCAACTCGCCCATGCCGGCGATGAGCGTCTGGCCCGTCTCCTCGTCGGATGTGACGCGGAACGTGGGATCTTCCTCGGCGAGGCGCTGCAGCCCCTGCGAGAGCTTGTCCTGGTCGCCCTTCGTCTTCGGCTCGATGGCGACGGAGATGACCGGATCCGGGAAGGTCATCGACTCGAGCACGATGGGGTCCTTCGGGGTCGCGAGCGTATCGCCGGTCGTCGACTGCTTGAGCCCGACTGCCGCCGCGATCTCGCCGGCGACGATCTCGTCGCGCTCCTCGCGGTGGTTTGCGTGCATCTGGAGAATGCGGCTGATCCGCTCCGTCTTGCCGTTCGTGGTGTTGAGCACGCGGTCGCCCGACGCGATCTGGCCGGAGTAGACGCGGAAGTAGGTGAGCTTGCCGACGAACGGGTCCGACATGACCTTGAACACGAGTGCCGCGAACGGCGCTTCCATGGAGGCGGGCCGGGACACTTCCGCCTCCGTGCGCGGGTCGATCCCCGTCACGGCGGGAACGTCGAGCGGGCTCGGCAGGTAGTCGACGACCGCGTCGAGCAGCGGCTGCACGCCCTTGTTCTTGAAGGCGGAGCCGAGCAGCACGGGCGTGATCGCATCGGCGAGCGTACCCGCGCGCAGCGCGCGCCGGATCATGTCCGGCGTGACCGCGTCCTCGTCGCCGAGATAGGTCTCCATCAGCTCGTCGTCGAACTCGGCGACGGCGTCGATGAGCGCATGGTGTGCCGCGTGCGCCGCCTCGGCGTATGCGGCCGGGATCTCGCCGACGCTGAACTTCTCGCCGAGGTCGTCCTCGTAGACGATCGACCGCATCTCGACGAGGTCGATGACGCCGACGTGCTTGTCCTCCTCGCCGATCGGCAGCTGTACGCTGACCGGATTGGCGCCGAGGCGCTCGCGCATCGACTGCACCGCGTTCGCGAAGTTCGCGCCCGTGCGGTCCATCTTGTTGATGAAGGCGATGCGCGGCACGCCGTAGCGGTCGGCCTGGCGCCACACGGTCTCGGACTGCGGCTGCACCCCGGCGACCGAGTCGAAGACGGCGACGGCGCCGTCGAGCACGCGCAGGGAGCGCTCCACCTCGACGGTAAAGTCCACGTGCCCGGGCGTATCGATAATGTTGATCCGGTGGTCGCGCCACTCCGCGGTCGTCGCCGCAGACGTGATCGTGATCCCGCGCTCCTGCTCCTGCGCCATCCAGTCCATCGTCGCGGCGCCTTCGTGCACCTCGCCCAGCTTGTGGGTGCGGCCTGTGTAGTAGAGGATGCGCTCCGTCGTCGTCGTCTTGCCGGCGTCGATGTGGGCCATGATGCCGATGTTGCGGACGCGGTCGAGCGCGATGCGTGTTGCCGTGGTGCTCATGCTTCCCTTACCAGCGGTAGTGGGCGAAGGCCTTGTTGGCCTGCGCCATCCGGTAGATGTCGTCCTTCTTCTTGTACGCCCCGCCCTGCTGGTTCAGCGCGTCCATCAGCTCGCCCGCGAGCTTGTCGCCCATGTGCTTCTCGCGGCGGTCGCGCGCGAACTGCACGATCCAGCGGATCGCGAGCGTGCGGGCGCGCCGCTGCGGCACCTCGACGGGCACCTGGTAGTTCGCCCCGCCGACACGGCGCGAACGCACTTCGAGCACGGGCGTCACGGTCTTGACGGCGCCCTCGAGCACCTCGAGCGCCGGCTTGCCGGTCTTCTCGGAGACGAGCGCCAGGGCGTCGTAGACGATCTTCTCGGCGATGGACTTCTTGCCGTCCAGCATGACGCGGTTGATCACCTGCGTCACGAGCACGGACCCGTACACCGGATCGGGCTCGACCTGGCGCGGCTGGATCTCTGCGCGGCGGGGCATCAGCTGCCCCTCTTCGCGCCGTACTTGGAGCGGCCCTGGCGGCGGTCGGAGACACCCGAGGTGTCGAGCCCGCCGCGGATCACCTTGTAGCGGAAGCCCGGAAGGTCCTTGACGCGGCCGCCGCGGATCAGCACCACCGAGTGCTCCTGCAGGTTGTGACCCTCGCCGGGGATGTAGGCGCCTACCTCCATGCCGTTCGTGAGCCGCACGCGCGCGACCTTCCGCAGCGCCGAGTTCGGCTTCTTGGGTGTCGTCGTATAGACGCGCGTGCAGACGCCGCGCTTCTGCGGCGCGCCGCGGAGCGCGGGAGTCTTCGTCTTGGCCACGGGGGCCTTCCGTCCTTTGCGGACGAGCTGGTTGACGGTGGGCACGCTGCTCCTAACGCTCTGGTCGAAGGTCTTTCGTCACACAGGTAAGGGCGGCAGGGCTCTGCTCCCCGCCGTCCGGGTCGCGAAGTGTAGCGAAACCCGAGCCGCCGCCGCAACAGCAGGGGGATCGCGACCCGGGCATATACAACAGCTGTCCGTCCGAATACAGTGGGTCGAGGAAGGGGACGGGGAAGGGGAACAGGGATCGCGACTGCGGTAGTCGTATCGGCCCTCGCGGCCGTCATGGTGCTCGGCGTTCTCGCCACGCTGATCGGCGCCGTTCGGCGGCGCCGGCGTTGCGGTGCCCACCTGCACGACGAGCTCGGCATGCTCGGCGAGCGCCTCGACACGCTCGTCGAGCGCATCGAGCAATCGACGCGCCGGTCCGCCGATCTCGACGCCGGGCTCGGCGATGCGATCGGCTCCACGATCGACGTCGGCGAGGTGCTGCGGCGGACGCTCGCCGCGACGGGCGCGGTGCGCGCGGTCGACGGCAGCGAGATCGAGGTCGTGGCCGAGGACGGTGAGCGCCTGCGCGAGTCGAGAGGCGCGGCCGTGAACGACAGGGGCCGTCCCGTCGGGGGCCCGCCGGACGGCCGAGCGTTCCGGTCGGCCACGATCGCATTCGACTACGAGGGCACCGGGCCGGACGCGATCCGGTCGGCGCTCTCGGTGCCGCTGCAGGCCGACCGCGAGCTCGGCCTGCTCACGGTGTACTCCAGCATCGAGGCGGCGTTCGGCGCGGACGCGGTGGAGACGCTCACCGCCGTCGCTCGGCGCGCGACGCCCGCCGTGGCGAACGCGCTCCGCCACCGCGCCGTCGAGCGGCTCGCCGTCACCGACGAGCTCACGGGGCTGCTCAACCGGCGCGGCTACGACCGCGCGCTCGAGCGCGAGATCCTCGTCGCCCGCCGCACCGGCCGCCCGCTCGCGCTGATGATCATCGACCTCGATCTGTTCAGCCGCGTCAACAACGACTACGGCCTTCCGGCGGGCGACGCGGTGCTGATGACGTTCGCCGAGTGCCTGCGCACCGCGGTACGCGCCGCGGACATCGCCTGTAGACGGGGCGGCGAGGAGTTCGCGATCGTGCTGCCGGAGACGAGCTGCCAGCAGGGCGTGCTGGCCTACAACCGCCTCCGTGCCGTCGTCGCGGGGACGGAGTTCCCCTACGTCGGCACGATCACGTTCTCCGCCGGCCTCTCCGACCTGCGCGACGCGGACACGGCCGCGGACGTCGACCGGCGGTCGGCGGAGGCGGAGCAGCGGGCGAAGCAACAGGGCCGCGACCAGCTGCAGATCGACTGCCTGGAGGCACGGCTCGGGCAGTAGCCCGGCCGCGCCCGCGACATCCCGCTACCGTGCGCGCAGGAAGGACGGTGCGATCATCCTCACAGCACTCGTAGCGCTGGCCGCGATCGCAGCCCTCGGCGCGCTCGGCCTCGCCGCGGCCTCGGGTAGGCGTACCCGCAGGGTGTCCGAGCAGCGCGTCACCTGCGCGCTTCTCCACATGAGGGAGCAGATGGACGCGCTGGCTTGCGAGCTGGCCGATGCGCTCGATCGCTTGCGTGAGGAGGCGCGCCGCGCCCGGGCCGTCGAGGCGCTCGGCGGGTCGCTCGACCTGGACGAGGTGCTGGCCCGCGTGGCCGACGCGGCGGCGGCGCTCCCGGGAGCGGCAGCGAGCATCGTCCGGGTGCAGCCGCCGGACGGCGAGCCGCTCCTCGCCGCCTCGGGCATCGACGTGCCACCCGGCAGCGGACATGTCGTCGGCGTTGCGCCGGACGGTGCCCCTGTGCGCGCCGTGGCGCTCTCCTACCACTATCGCCCGGGCAGCGAGCCGGCCGATCCCCTGCGCACCGCGATCGCCGTGCCGCTCGCAGGCCCCGAAGGGCCGCTCGGGTTCGTCACCGTGTTCGGACGCGGCGACGGAACGCCCCTCGGCAGCGAGGGCTTCGCGGCTCTCGAGGCGATCGCCGCCGGCGCCGCACCCGCGATCGACAACGCACGGCGCCGTCGCGCCGCGGGTCGCCACGAGGCGATCGACCCGCTGACACGGCTCGGCAGCCGCACCGCCTTCCACGATGCGCTCGCGCGCGAGGTCGCGCGCGCCCACCGCTCGGGGAGCGCCGTGACGGTGCTCGTTGTCGACATCGACGGGCTCCGCGCGCTGAACGAGGAGCATGGCCATCTGGCCGGCGACGACGCCGTCCGCGCGCTCGGCGCCACGATCGCGCACGGCGCCCGCCGCGGCGACATCGTCTGCCGCATCGGTGGCGGCGAGTTCGGCGCCATCCTCCCTGACGGCGGGCGCATCGAGGCCGAGGCCCAGTTCGCCCGCATGCAGGCTGCGCTCGGCCGGAGGAGCGACCGCCGACCTCGCGCTCTGTCGATCTCCGCCGGCATGGCCGAGCTCGGCCCCGACGACGACGCGGTCTCGCTGCTCGCGCGCGCGCAGGCCGCGCTCAAGCGCGCGAAGGAGCGCGGCCGGGGCACCGCAGCCGAGGGCAGGACGGCGCCGTAGCCGCGATGGCGACGCCGTCACAGTCCCGACAGGCGACGGCTTGGGGGCGCCGAGACCGGGTCTCGGCGCCCCGTCGCATTACGTCTCCTCGGTCGGCTCCGGCGGCGCGTCCTCGACGGGGATGTCCTCGTCGAAGCCCAGCCCGAGCGAGGTCAGGTCGATGTCGACGTCACCGATCTCCTCGAGCGCCGCCAGCAGCTCCTGCGCCTCTGCGGCGAACATCGAGGACGGCAACGGCTCCGCCGGCTCGATCTCGATGTTCCGGTACTTCTTCAGACCGGTCGCGGCCGGGATCAGCTTGCCGATGATGACGTTCTCCTTGAGCCCGAGCAGGCGATCGATCTTGCCCTCGATCGCGGCGTCGGTGAGCACCTTCGTCGTCTCCTGGAACGATGCCGCCGAGAGGAACGACTCGGTCGCGAGCGACGCCTTCGTGATCCCGAGGATGAGCGGCTCGAAGCTCGCCCGCTCCTTCTTCGCCTTCGCGGCATCCTCGTTGGCACGGCCCAGCACGACCTTGTCGACGAGCTGTCCCGGCAGCAGCGCCGTGTCGCCCGCGCTCTCGACGCGCACCTTCTTCAGCATCTGCCGGACGATCAGCTCGATGTGCTTGTCGTGGATGTCCACGCCCTGCGACTTGTAGACCTTCTGCACCTCGCCCACGAGGTACAGCTCCGTCGCAGTCGAGCCCTTGAGCGCCAGCAGCTCCGCCGGGGCGATCGAGCCCTCGTTGAGGGGATCGCCGGCCTCGACCAGCTGGCCGTTGCCGACGAGGAAGCGGGTACGCCGCGGGAACGAATACTCCTTCGCCGGGATCGGCTCGCCGTTCTCGTCGAGGCTCGACGGGACGACCGACACCTTGATCGTGCGGTCGGCCTCCTCGATCTCCACCTTGCCCGCCACCTCGGCGAGCGTGGCCGCGCCCTTGGGGTTGCGCGCCTCGAAGATCTCGACGACGCGCGGCAGACCGTGCGTGATGTCCGCGCCGGCGACGCCGCCGGTGTGGAACGTGCGCATCGTCAGCTGGGTGCCGGGCTCGCCGATCGACTGCGCGGCGATGATCCCCACCGCGTCCCCGACCTCGCAGATGTCTCCCGTGGCGAGGAAGGTGCCGTAGCATGCCCGGCAGACGCCGAGCTCGCTGCGGCACTTCAGCACCGAGCGCACCGGCACGTGGTAGCCCTCGGCATGCTCTTCGAGGCCCGCGAGCAACTCCTGCAGGAGCGGCAGCGTGAGCTCCGTCCCGGCCGCGGCCAGCACCGTCTTGCCGGGCTTGCCGTCCTTGAGCGGCTTGTGCACGTCGACCGCGAGCACGCGTCCGGCGACGCTCCTGTTGAGCTGGCCGTCGAGCATCGCCGGCAGCTCCACGTAGTCGCTCGTGCCGCAGTCGAGGTCGCGGATGATGACGTCCTGCGACACGTCGACGAGACGGCGGGTCAGGTAGCCCGAGTCCGCGGTGCGCAGCGCCGTGTCCGCGAGGCCCTTGCGCGCGCCGTGCGTCGAGATGAAGTACTCGAGCACCGACAGCCCTTCCATGAAGTTGGCCTTGATCGGGCGCTCGATGATCTCGCCTTTCGGATTGGCCATCAACCCGCGCATGCCGGCCAGCTGGCGGATCTGGTTGAAGGAGCCGCGCGCGCCCGAGTTGGCCATCATGAAGATGGGGTTCGTCTCGTGGAGCGTCTCCTTCATCGCGTCCGCGACCCTGTCCGTGGCCTCGGTCCAGATCGCCACGATGCGCTCGTGGCGCTCGTCCTCGGTCATCAAGCCGCGCTCGTACTCCCGCTCGACCTTGCCCACCTCGGCCTCGTACTGCGCGAGGATGGCCTCCTTCTCGGGCGGGATCACGACGTCGTTCTTCGAGACCGTGATGCCGGCCTGGGTCGCGTAGCGGAAGGCGAGCGCCTTGATCGTGTCGAGCACGGTGGCGACGGTGTGCGCCCCGTAGCTGTTCACGAGCTCGGCGATGAACGCATCGAGATCGCGCTTCGAGAGGGCGCGGTTGATGAACCTGTGCCCCTCCGCGCCGCCGCGGTGGACAGCGGCCTGGAGCGACCGCTGGATCTCGATGTTGAAGATCGCACGCCCCGGCGTGGTGAGCACGAGCTCGCCCTGCCAGCGGAACTCGATCGGCTCCTGCAGCCGGATCTGGCCCGCCTCGACCGCGAACTGCACCTCGTCCTCGCCGCGGAACCGCTTGAGACCGTCCTTGCCGAGCTTCTTCGCGATCTCCGCGGCCGTCGACGCCGCCAGGTCGTGCTCGCAGTAGGTGAGCACGTACGACCCGAGCACCATCTCCTGCGTCGGCGTCGCGAGCGGACGCCCGTGCGCCGGTGAGAGGATGTTGTTCGCCGACAGCATCAGGATGCGCGCCTCGGCCTGCGCCTCCGCGGAGAGCGGCAGGTGCACGGCCATCTGGTCGCCGTCGAAGTCCGCGTTGAAGGCATGGCAGACGAGCGGGTGCACCTGGATCGCCTTGCCCTCGACGAGGATCGGCTCGAACGCCTGGATGCCGAGCCGGTGCAGCGTCGGTGCGCGGTTGAGCAGCACCGGGTGCTCGGCGATGACCTCCTCGAGCACGTCCCAGACGTCCGGGGACATCGACTCGACGTGCTTCTTTGCCGCCTTGATGTTCTGCACGGCCTTGCGCTCGACGAGCCTGCTCATGATGAAGGGCTTGAACAGCTCGAGCGCCATCAGCTTCGGCAGGCCGCACTGGTGCAGCTTGAGATTCGGGCCGGCGACGATGACAGATCGGCCCGAGTAGTCGACGCGCTTGCCGAGCAGGTTCTGACGGAACCGGCCCTGCTTGCCCTTGAGCATGTCGGACAGCGACTTCAGCGGCCGGTTGCCCGGGCCGGTGACCGCGCGGCCGCGGCGGCCGTTGTCGAACAGCGCGTCGACGGCCTCCTGCAGCATGCGCTTCTCGTTGTTGACGATGATCTCGGGCGCGCCGAGGTCGAGCAGCCGCTTGAGCCGGTTGTTGCGGTTGATGACGCGGCGGTAGAGGTCGTTCAGGTCGGACGTGGCGAAGCGGCCGCCGTCGAGCTGCACCATCGGGCGCAGCTCCGGCGGGATCACCGGCACGGCCTCGAGGATCATCCACTCCGGCTTGTTCTCGGACTTGATGAACGCCTCGACGACCTTCAGCCGCTTGATCGCGCGCTGCTGCTTCTGGCCCTTCGACGTCTTGATCGTCTCGCGCAGGGCGCGGGACTCCTCGACGAGGTCGAGGTCGCGGAGCAGGTCGCGGATCGCCTCGGCGCCCATCCCGCCCCGGAAGTACTGGCCGAACCCGTACGGCGAGCCGAACCTGTCCTTGAGCTCGCGGAACAGCTGCTCGTCGTTGACGACGAGCTTCGGCTCCAGCTCGCGGAACAGCTTCCACGTCTCCTCGAGCCGGCGCACGCCCTCGACGGCGGCCTCGCGCGAGTCGTCGCGGCGCGAGTCCATGTCCTGCACCATCTCGCGCACCTTGAGCGCCCACTGGCCGACCACGTCGAGGTCGTCCTTCCTGGCGCCGGGCAGCAGGCAGAGGTCGTACGCGAGCTCGCGCACCTCCTCCGCGCTCTGGCCGGCCTGCGCCTGCGCGAGCACGTCCGCGAGCAGGCCGTTACCGACCTCGCGTGCCTTGTCGAGGTTCTTGGCGTCGACGGACGCGACGAGCGCGGCGTCCTCGCCGGCCAGCTCGGCGCCCGACGTGAGCGCGTCGATCAGCCTGTGCAGGTGCTTGGTGATGGCGCCCTTCTTCGACCCGGTCGCCGTCTCGAGCTCCGCGCGCAGCGGGTCGAGCGCCTCGTGGATCTCCTGCGCGGCGGTCGCGACCGACTCGATCTCGCGCGGCGAGAGCTTGCGATCCTCGCGGGTCGCCGTCTGGCGTACGAGCTCGCGGATCTTCTTGCCGTCCTCGGTCGACAGGGTCTTCGCGAGCTGGGGGAAGATGCCGCCCGCAAGCGCGCGCGTCTCCTCCAGCGTCGGCAGCATCTGGTCCTCGGCCCAGTTGTTGAGGCCGCGGGCCCAGAACTCGTCGTCCTCGTCGAAGTTGCGCTCCTTGCCGCTCGCGAAGTAGTCGCGGCGGCGGGCGAGACGATCCTCGATCGCGGCGAGCTGCTCGTCGCGGTCGACGTAGATCTGCTCCGACTCGGCGCGAACCTTGTCCTCCAGGTCGGCCAGGTCGGCGGCGCGCTTCTCGTTGTCGACCGCGGTGACGATCGAGGCGGCGAAGTACAGCACCTTCTCGAGCTCGCGCGGGGCGATGTCGAGCAGGTAGCCGATGCGGCTGGGCACGCCCTTGAAGAACCAGATGTGCGACACGGGCGCGGCCAGGTCGATGTGGCCCATGCGCTCGCGCCGCACCTTCTGCCGCGTCACCTCGACGCCGCAGCGCTCGCAGATGATGCCCTTGTAGCGGACGCGCTTGTACTTGCCGCAGTAGCACTCCCAGTCCTTCGTCGGACCGAAGATGCGCTCGCAGAAGAGGCCGTCGCGCTCGGGCTTGAGCGTGCGGTAGTTGATCGTCTCCGGCTTCGTGACCTCGCCCGACGACCAGTCGCGGATCTGCTTGCTGGACGCGAGCCCGATGCGGATCGCGTCGAATTCGTTGATGTCGATCAAGTGATTTCACCTCCGGCGAAATCACTGGTGAGAATCTGCATGTGTTCCGGGCTCCTCGATATGTCCGCGGTGTACTGAATTTCGTTGGTCATTCGCGCAGGCAAATGACTAGTCGTCCAGCTCGGCATCCGCGAGGCCGACTTCCAGCTCCGCGATGTCCGGGGCTTCGACCCCGTCGAGCGTCTCGTCGGCGGCGACGACCTCGTCGCCTCCCTCGTCCGCTGCGGCGGCGCCCTCCTCGACCTCCTGGGCCGAGAGCTCGCCGGCGGCGCGCACCGCCGCGGGCGACAGGTCGATGCCGAGCTCCTCCGCGGCGCGGAGCAGCTCGTCGTCCTCCTCGCGGACTTCGACCTCGCGGCCGTCGTCCGACTGGACGTGCACGTCGAGCGCCAGGGACTGCATCTCCTTGAGCAGCACCTTGAACGACTCGGGGATCGACGGCTCGGCGATGTTCTCGCCCTTGACGATCGCCTCGTACGCCTTGACACGGCCGATCGTGTCGTCGGACTTGATCGTGAGCATCTCCTGCAAGGTGTAGGCGGCGCCGTACGCCTCGAGCGCCCACACCTCCATCTCGCCGAAGCGCTGGCCGCCGAACTGCGCCTTGCCGCCCAGGGGCTGCTGCGTGACGAGCGAGTACGGGCCGGTGCTGCGGGCGTGGATCTTGTCGTCCACGAGGTGGAGCAGCTTGAGGATGTACATGTAGCCGACGGTGACCTTCTGCTCGAACGGCTCGCCGGTCTTGCCGTTGTAGAGCCGCACCTTGCCCGAGGCCTTGCGGCCGGCCGGGCGGGAGCGGTCGACGTTCATCTTGATCGGCAGGTCCGTCGTCTCGGCCCAGCGCACGAGAGCATCGTCCACGTCGGCCTCCGTGGCGCCGTCGAACACGGGCGTGGCGACCGGATGTGGCTTCGGCGCGTTGATCGGAGCGCGCGGGTTGACGCCGGTGCGCTCGTCGCTGTCGACGAACACGCCGTGGGCGGCCGCCCAGCCGAGGTGCGTCTCGAGGATCTGGCCGATGTTCATGCGGCTCGGCACGCCGAGCGGGTTGAGCACGACGTCCACGGGACGCCCGTCCTCGAGGAACGGCATGTCCTCCTCGGGCACGATCTTCGAGATCACGCCCTTGTTGCCGTGCCGGCCGGCGAGCTTGTCGCCCTCCGAGATCTTGCGCTTCTTCGCCACGAACACGCGCACGAGCTCGTTCACGCCCGGCGGCAGATCGTCGCCGTTGTCGCGCGAGAACGTCTTCACGCCGATCACCTTGCCGCCTTCGCCGTGCGGCACCTTCAGAGAGGTGTCGCGCACCTCGCGCGCCTTCTCCTTGAAGATCGCGCGGATCAGCTTCTCCTCGGCCGTCAGCTCGGTCTCGCCCTTCGGCGTCACCTTGCCGACGAGGAGGTCGCCGGAGCCGACCTCGGCGCCGATGCGCACGACTCCGCGCTCGTCGAGGTTCGCGAGCGACTCCTCCGAGCGGTTGGGGATGTCGCGCGTGATCTCCTCGTCGCCGAGCTTCGTCGAGCGGGCGTCGATCTCGTACTCGTGGATGTGGATCGAGCTGAGCACGTCGTCCTTGACGAGCCGCTCGGAGAGCACGATCGCGTCCTCGAAGTTGTAGCCCTCCCACGGCATGAACGCGACGAGCAGGTTCGCGCCGAGCGCGAGCTCGCCGCCGTCCGTCGAGGAGCCGTCCGCGAGCACGGTGCCCTTCCGCACCTTCTCGCCGAGCCTGACGACCGGCTTCTGGTGGATGAGCGTGCCCTGGTTGGAGCGCATGAACTTGGTGAGGGCGTACTCCTCACGCGTGCCCGCGCCCTCGACGACGATGTGCTCCGCGTCGACGTCGATCACCGTGCCGTCGCCGCGCGAGAGGACGACGTCGCCCGTGTCGACGGCGGCGCGGTACTCGACGCCCGTGCCCACGAGCGGCGCCTGCGGGATCATCAGCGGCACGGCCTGTCGCTGCATGTTCGCGCCCATGAGCGCGCGGTTCGCGTCGTTGTGCTCGAGGAACGGGATCAGCGCCGTCGCGACCGAGACGATCTGCGACGCCGACACGTCCATGTACTGGACGTCCTTCGGCGCGACCATCACCGCCTCGCCCTCGCGGGAGCGGCACAGCACCTGCTCGTTCGCGAACTTGCCCGTCTTCTCGTCGACCTGCTCGGATGCCTGCGCGATCGTGAACTGCGCTTCCTCCGAGGCGTCCAGGTACACGATCTCGTCGGTCACCTTGCCGCCCTTGACGACGCGGTATGGCGTCTGGATGAAGCCGAACTCGGACACGGTCGCCATCGACGCGAGCGAGCCGATGAGGCCGATGTTCGGGCCCTCCGGCGTCTCGATCGGGCACATGCGGCCGTAGTGGGTCGGGTGCACGTCGCGCACCTCGATCGGCGCGCGCTCGCGGGTGAGGCCACCGGCGCCGAGCGCCGACAGGCGCCGGCGATGGGTGAGGCCGGCGAGCGTGTTCGTCTGGTCCATGAACTGCGACAGCTGCGACGAGCCGAAGAACTCCTTCAGCGCCGCCACGACCGGGCGGATGTTGATGATCGTCTGCGGCGTGATCGTGTCCACGTCCTCCGTGGTCATGCGCTCGCGGACGACGCGCTCCATCCGGTACAGGCCGACGCGGAACGCCTCCTGGATGAGCTCGCCGGTGGTGCGCAGACGGCGGTTGCCGAAGTGCTCGTACTCGTCGAGCTCCGCGCGGATCGGGTCGCGGCTGAGCGAGATCGCGTCGGCGGCGAAGTCCTTCGAGTCCTCCGGCACGCCCAGGTTCGCCGGCATGCTGACGAGCTTGCGCACGAGTGCGAGGATGTCCTCCGTCGTCAGCACCCGCGTGTCCTCGGGGACGCCGACGCCGAGCCGCTGGTTCAGCTTGTAGCGGCCGACCTTCGTCAGGTCGTAGCGCTTCGGGTCGAAGAACAGCGCGCGCAGCAGGTTCCGCGCGTTGTCGAGCGTCGGCGGCTCGCCCGGGCGCTGCTTCTTGAACACCTCGATGAGAGCCTCTTCCTCGCGCGTCGAGGGGTCCTTCTCGAGGGTGTTGCGGATGTACACCGAGCCGTCGAAGAGCTCGAGGATCTTCTCGTTCGAGCTCGTGTCGAGCCGGAAGCCGGTCGTCGGGTCCTCGGCCGGCAGCGCACGCAGCAGCGTGGTGATCGGCAGCTTGCGCTTGCGGTCGATGCGCGCGTAGGCGACGCCCTTCTTGTCGATCTCGAGCTCGAGCCACGAGCCGCGGGACGGCATCAGGTTCGCCGTGAACACCTGCTTGGTGGCGTCCTTCGGCTCCATCAGGTAGGCGCCGGGCGAGCGCACGAGCTGCGTCACGATGACGCGCTCGGTGCCGTTGATGATGAACGTCCCCCACTCGGTCATCATCGGGAAGTCGCCCATGAACACCCGCTGCTCGCGGATCTCGCCCGTCTCCGTGTTCACGAAGCGGACGGTCATCGAGAGCGGCGCCTGGTAGGTGAGGTCCTTCTCCCGGCACTCGTTGATCGAGTGCGCCGGCTCGCCGAACTCGTAGTCGGCGAACTCGACGGCGAGCGTACCGGTGTAGTCCTCGATCGGCGAGATGTCGTCGATCGTCTCGCGCAAGCCTTCGTTCAGGAACCACTCGAACGAGGCCTTCTGGATGTCGATCAGGTTGGGGAGGTCGAGGACGTGCTTCAGGCGTGAAAAGGTCTTGCGCGCGCGGGGCGCGACAGCAGTGCTGCTCAAGATGCGACAGCCTCCCTTAACGGCGTGCGGAGTCGGAGGAGCAGAAGCTCGGGGCGGAACCTCGAAGAATAGCGGACGCGCATGCTTCGCCGCAACCGCTTGGGGCGGTGTCGGCAAGCATCCACGGCGACTATACCAGTTTCGGCCGGACGTGTCCGGCCTGCGTGCGCCGCGGGGCGATCGGGCCGCCCGATCGCCCCGCGGCGCACCGCTGCCGGCTACTTCAACTCGACGGACGCGCCTGCCTCCTCGAGCTCCGCCTTCATCTTCTCGGCCTCGTCCTTGGTGACGCCCTCCTTGACCGCGTTCGGGGCACCGTCGACGAGATCCTTCGCCTCCTTCAGACCGAGTCCGGTGATCGCGCGCACGACCTTGATCACCTGGATCTTCTTGTCGCCCGCTCCCGTGAGGACGACGTCGAAGGAGTCCTTCTCCTCCTCCGCCGCACCGTCGCCGCCGCCGCCCGCCGGGGCGGCCGCAGCGACCGCGACCGGAGCGGCGGCGGTCACGCCCCACTCCTCCTCGATCGCGTTCTTCAGCTCCACGAGCTCGAGCACGGTCATCTTGCCGAGCGTCTCGAGCACCTTCGCGGTGTCCGTAGCCATGTTTCCTACTCCTCCTCGTTCGTCTCAGGTTCGATGTTCTCGGCAGGGGATTCCGCCTGCGCGGACTCCGCCCGATCCATGTCCGCATCTTCGGCACCCGCCGCCTGCTCCTCGGCCGGCTCCTCCGCGTCGTCTCCTCCCGGCGCCTCCGCCGCGGCGGAACCGCCGAGCTGCTCGATACGTGCGTCGATGAGCCCGACGAGGTTCCGCAACGGCGCGTCGAGAAGCGCCACGAGCTGGGTCAGCGGCGCCACGATCACGCCCACGAGCTGGGCCTGCAGCACCTCGAGCGGCGGCAGCTTGGCAAGGCTCTCGACGTCGGCGTTGCTGATCGTCTTGCCGGCCAGCACGCCGCCGCGGAGCGTCAGGATCTTCGTCTCCCTGGCGGCGTCGCTGAGCGCCTTGGCGACCCCGACGGGGTTGCCCTCGGCCTCGACGAACGCGATCGCGGTCGGGCCTTCGAGCATGGCGAGCAACGCGTCGGCGCCCGCGGCCTCGGCGGCACGCCGCGTCAGCGTGTTCTTCACCACCGTCAGCTTCGCGCCGTGCTCGACGAGCTCGGTGCGAAGCCGCGACAGCTGGCTGTTCGTCAGGCCGCGGTAGTCGGCCACGATGAGCGCGTCCGCCGAGCGCAGTCGCTCGGTCAGCTCCTCCACCACCTGCTGCTTGTCAGCTTTGTGCATCCTCCACCTCCTCTCTCACGCTTCGAGCCCGCGGAGGCGGGCTCGAAGGAGGAGCGGCGATGTGCCGGTCAACGCTGCGAGGCCACCTCGGCCGGGCTTCCGCCCTCGTTCGAGGGCTGCCGGCGGTCTTCGGCGACGGGCTTGTGGGTCGAACAACGTCCGGCGCGGCGGGCCGAGGCCCGCCGCGCCGGCTCACTCATGCCGGAACGGCCTCCTGCTCGAGGTCCTCGAGAATGCCGCGCGTGCGCGTCGGGTCGACGTGCAGGCCCGGGCCCATCGTCGTCGTCAGGGTGATGGCCTTGATGTAGCGACCCTTCGAGGCGGCGGGCTTGGCGCGCACGATCTCCTCGACGAGCGTGGCGTAGTTCTCGAGCAGCGCCCTCTCGTCGAAGCTCCGCTTGCCGATCGTCACGTGCACGTTCGCGCCGCGGTCGGTGCGGTACTCGAGCTTGCCCGCCTTCGCATCCTGCACCGCCTTGGCGACGTCGAACGTGACGGTGCCGGTCTTGGGGTTCGGCATCAGGCCGCGGGGGCCGAGCACGCGCCCGAGCTTGCCGACGTTGCCCATCTGGTCGGGCGTCGCGATCGCGACGTCGAAGTCGACGAAGCCGCCCTCGACCCTCGCCGCGAGGTCGGCCGAGCCGACGATGTCGGCGCCCGCCTCCTCGGCCTCGCGCGCCTTGTCGCCCTCGGCGAAGACCGCGACGCGCGTGACGCGGCCGGTGCCGTGCGGCAGCATCAGCGTGCCGCGCAGCTGCTCGTCGGCGTGACGAACGTTGAGCCCGAGGCGGAAGTGCGCCTCGACGCTCTCGTCGAAGCGTGCGCCCTCGATCTCCTTGAGGAGCCTGATCGCCTCCGCGGGCGAGTACAGCGCCTCGCGGTCGATCCTCGCGCGCGCCGCCTCGTACCGCTTCCCGTGGCCGCTCACGCTTCCACCACCTCCACGCCCATCGAACGTGCCGTGCCGGCGATCACCTTCATCGCCTGCTCGACGTCGTTCGCGTTCAGGTCGGGCATCTTCGTCTCCGCGATCGAGCGCAGCTGGGCCTGCGTGAGCTTGCCGACCTTGGTGCGGTTCGGCTCGGCGGAGCCCGACTGGATGTTCAGGGCTTCCTTGATCAGCACCGCCGCGGGCGGAGTCTTGGTGATGAACGAGAACGAGCGGTCCTCGTAGACCGTGATCTCGACCGGGATGATGCGGCCGTTCTCGTGCGCCGTCTGGGCGTTGAACGCCTTCGTGAACTCCACGATGTTGACCCCGTGCTGGCCCAGCGCCGGACCGACCGGAGGCGCCGGGTTGGCCTGGCCGCCCGGGATCTGGAGCTTGATGAGTGTGAGGACTTTCTTTGCCATATGCGTGAGTGCCGACGGGGCTGCTCGCCCCTCCTCCCGTCTTGTCGATGGTTCTATCGCGTGCCGTACCAGCGGGCGAGGCATGCCTCGCCCTCCGTCTCTAGTCGATCTTCTTCACCTGGTCGAAGCCGAGCTCGACCGGAACCTGGCGCTCGAAGATGTCCACGAGCACCTTCAGCTTCTGCGCGTCGGGGTTGACGTCGACGATCTCGCCGTCGAAGTCGGAGAGCGGGCCGGACGTCACCTTCACCGACTCGCCGAGAGAGAACTGCGCCTGCGACTTGGCGGCGGGCACGCCGGCCGAGCCGGCCGTATGCAGGATGCGGTCGACCTCGCCCTGCGAGAGCGGCACGGGCTTGGCACCGGCGCCGACGAAGCCGGTCACGCCGGGGGTGCCCTTCACCACCGTCCACGCCTCGTCGCTGAGATCCATGTTCACGAGCACGTATCCCGGCAGCACGCGCTTCTCGACCTGCACCTTCTGGCCGTCCTTCGTCTCGATCACCTGCTCCGTCGGGACGACCACGCGCCGGAAGCGCGGCTGCTGGTTCATCGAGACGATGCGGTGCTCGAGATTGGCCTTGACCTTGTTCTCGTGCCCGGAATAGGTGTTGATCACGTACCAGTGGAACATCTCGGCCTCACTGACCCAGGAGAACGTCGCGGACGAAGGGGCGCAGCACCTGATCCGCACCCCAGAGGTAGGCGCCCACGATCGCGCAGGCGACGAGCACGACGACCGTGCCCTGGATCACCTGCGGGCGGGTCGGCCAGTCGACCTTGCGCAGCTCGGCCCACGACTCGCGCAAGAAGCCGCCGCGCCGTGCGCGCTCGAGCGGCGCGACCGAGCCCGACGAGGCGTCCGCGCCGGCCCGCGCGGGGGCCGGTACCCCGCCACGCGGCGCCGCGGGCTGCTCGCCGGCCGCGCGGCGCGCGTCGCGTCGCTGCCTGCGGGTCTCGCCTGACACCTAGCGCGTCTCCCGGTGGATCGTGTGGGAGCCGCACCAGCGGCAGTACTTCTTGAACTCGACCCGGTCGGGTGAGTTCCGCTTCGACTTCTGTGTCTGGTAGTTGCGCCGCTTGCACTCCGTGCAGGCGAGCGTGATCGCGACTCGGACTCCGGTGGCCATCTCTTCTTCTCGTCAGTGTGGGTGGGAAAGGGCGTGCGAGGTAGCGGCGGTAGGACTCGAACCTACGACACGCGGATTATGATTCCGCTGCTCTAACCAGCTGAGCTACGCCGCCGAGCGGTCCCGCAGTGTAGCAGGGGCTCGCAGGCGCAGACCCCTACCCTCTCAGGGCAAGAGCCGCTTGCGCAGGCCCGTGCACCCTAGCGAAGATCGCGTCGCCGCGCTGTCCGGCCGACGCCGGATCTACGATCGCGAGACCGTGATCCGCATCCCCCCACAGCGCGGCGGCTGGCTCGAGGTGATCTGCGGGCCGATGTTCTCCGGCAAGAGCGAGGAGATGATCAGACGGCTCCGCCGCGCCGAGATCGCCGGCCAGCGCGTCGTCATCTTCAAGCCCCGCATCGATGACCGCTACGACGCCACGGACGTCGTCTCCCACGCGGGCGCAAGCATGCGCGCGGCCGCCGTCGAGAGCGTCCCCGAGCTCACCGCACGGGCGGCCGCGTACGACGTCGTCGGCATCGACGAGGTGCAGTTCTTCGACGAGTCGATCGTCGCGGCCGCGCTCGACCTCGCCGACCGCGGCCTCCGCGTCATCATCTCGGGCCTCGACCAGGACTTCCGCCGCCTGCCGTTCGGCGTCATGCCCGAGCTGCTCGCCCACGCGGAGTTCGTCGACAAGCTGCAAGCCGTCTGCCACCGCTGCGGCGGCACCGCGACGACGACGCAGCGCCTCGTCGACGGCCGTCCCGCCCCCTACTCCGGCGATACCGTCGTCGTCGGCGCCGCCGAGCAGTACGAGGCGCGCTGCCGCGACTGCCACGAGGCGGGCGCCGACGCCGTCGCCCTCGTGGCGTAGACGCGCCCCTCGCGCTCCGTCTGCGGCTTTACCGCAGCGCGGATCGTCGTCCGCGCGGATGCGCGGCAGCGCCCGCGCGATGACGTTTACGAGGGTGGCCTCTCCTGCATCCGCGCCCGGCGCCCGCTCGCGCATCGATCTCGACCGTCGGCCCATCCTCGTCTTCTGGGAATCGACGCGAGCGTGCCTGCTCGCCTGCCGGCACTGCCGCGCCGAGGCGCAGCCGCTTCCGGTTCCCGGGGAGCTGACGCCGAGCGAGGCGACGCGCTTCCTCGACTCGCTCACCGCCTTCGGCCGGCCGGCGCCGGTTCTCGTCATCACCGGCGGAGACGCGCTCATGCGCCCCGACCTGCCCACGCTCATCGCCCATGCGCGAGAGGTCGGCGTCCCCGTCGCTCTCGCCCCCAGCGTGACGCCGCTGCTCACCGACGAGCGGCTCGCCGCCTGTCGGACGCTGGGCGTCAAGGCCGTCTCGGTGAGCCTGGACGGCGCGAGCGCGGCGACGCACGAGGGGATGCGCCGGGTCGACGGCCACTTCGCGGAGACGCTGTCCGCCCTGTGCCGTCTCCGCGCGCATCGGTTCGTGATCCAGGTCAACACGGCCGTCACGCACGACAACGTCCACGAGTTGCCCCGCATCGCGCGCATCGTGCGCGACGCCGGAGCGTCGATCTGGGAGGTGTTCTTCCTCGTGCCGGTGGGACGCGGCACGGCCCTGGGCGCGCTCGGCCCGGCCGAGAACGAGGATGTATGCCAGTTCCTCTACGACGCCTCCCGCTACGGGTTCGTCGTGCGGACGGTGGAAGGGCCGATGTTCCGTCGCGTCGTCGCCTGGCGGGAGACGGAGCGCCCCGGCCAGCGCCGCGGCCCTCTCTACGAGCGGCTGCAGGCCGAGCTCGTCGACGAGCTCGGTCCGCCGACATCGCCGTCGAAGGCGCAGACGAAGGGAACGCGCGACGGTCGCGGCATCCTCTTCGTGTCGGCGACCGGAGACGTGTACCCCGCCGGATTCCTGCCCATCGCGCTCGGGAACGTCAAGCGCGACGACGTGGCGGGCATCTACCGCGACCATCCGCTGCTGCAGGACATCCGTGCCGCGCGCTTCCACGGCAAGTGCGGGCGCTGCGAGTACCGGACGCTGTGCGGCGGCTCACGTGCCCGTGCCTTCGCCGCCGCCGGCGACGCGCTCGCGGAGGATCCCGCCTGCGCGTACGAGCCCGACGGCTGAGCCGCGCCTGCTCTCAGGAGAGGGCTGCGGGCGCCGGGCGCGCCTGCGATCCCGCGCGGGCTCCACGCAGCGGCGCCCGCCCCACGGCCGTCGCGAGGCCGACGAGCGACGCCCACACGGCCCCCGCCCCTGCGACGTGCAGCATCTCGAGCGCGCTGTGGGCGTCCGATCTGTCGGAGGTGAGCACGAGGGCGATGCCGATCGGCACCTGTGCCGCCGCTGCCGCCGCCGGCAGCACGCCGGCGAGCAGGGGGCCGCGACGGCGCAGGGCCCGCAACGCGGTCGCGACGACGAGGATGGCGACGACGGCGGCCGTCGCGCGGTGGCTGTACTCGATCACCGGGGCCCGGCGCTCGCCGGGAACGACGCCTCCCTCGCAGAGCGGCCAGTCCGGGCAGCCGAGCCCGGACTCGGTCACCCGCACGACGTCGCCGACCGCGACGAGAGCCCAGGCGGAGAGCGCCGAGGCGAGCGCCAGGAGCCGGAAGCCGATGGGCGGCACGTGCCCCATTCAAGCGGCCGTCCGGCGGCGAGCGCATGAGCAACCGTGATCAACCGAAGGCGCGCCTGCGCTCTCCCTCCGGCGTCGGATCCGGACTCGGGCGGCGGGCGGCGGCACACGCCGTGTCGTCGTCATCGGCTCCTCGTCGGGTGCGGCGTCTCGCAACATTCCACCGGAAAGCCTTGTTGCGAGACGCCGCACCCGATGCTTGCTGCGTTTGCAGACGGCGCACTAGCGAGGCTCGGGGGCGCCGGCGAGACCGGCGTCCAGCACGAGGACGGTACGCGCGCCCTCACCACGGCGCAGGCGTTCGAGCGCGTCGTTGACGCCGTCGAGGCCGGTCACGTGCGTGACCACCTCGGCGAGGTCGAGGGCGCCGCTCACGGCGAGCTGCGCGAGCTGCGGCAAGTCGGCGGCCGGGTCGCCGGAGCCGTAGTACGAGCCGCGAATGCCCTTGTCGGAGAGGAAGTCGATCGCAGGCAGCGACACCTCGACGCCCGCGGGCGCGAGCCCGACGACGACCGCAGTCGCCGCAGGCCGCAACACCTCCCACGCCATCCGCATCGTCTCGGGCCGGCCGACGACCTCGAACGCATGGTCGACCCCACCTCCACTCTGCTCGCGCACACGCTCAAGCGGCTCCTCCCTCGAGGCGTCGACGGTGTGCGTCGCCCCCCGACGGCGCGCGATCTCGAGCTTGGCGGGATCGCGGTCGACGGCGATGATGGGATCGGCCCCGGCAAGCGCGGCCGCGGCCACGACCTGCAGGCCGACGCCGCCGCACCCGATCACGCAGACGCTGTCGCCCGGGCCGACGCGACCGACGTTGCGCACGGCACCGAAGCCCGTCATGACGCCGCACCCGAGCAGCGCCGCCTGCCACAGCGGCAGCTCGCGCGGCAGCGGCACCGCGCCGTGTGCGTCGACGACCGTGTGCTCGGCGAAGCACGCTGTCATGAGCCCGTGCTGCAGGACGGTGCCGTCCGCAAGGTGCAGCCGCGAGGTGCCGTCCATCAACGTGCCGCGCGCACCGTTCTCGCCCGCGGGCGCGCACATGTTGAAGCGCCCGGCCAGGCACGCCGGACAGGCACGGCACGACGGAACGAACGAGAAGCCGACCGGATCGCCGGGCGCGACATGCGTGACGCCGTCGCCGACCGCCTCGACGATGCCGGCGCCCTCGTGGCCCAGCACCATCGGCCAGCGGCCCTCGCCGAGCGCACCGTCCGCGAGGTGCACATCGGAGTGGCAGACGCCCGCCGCCGCCACGCGCACGAGCACCTCGCCGGCCTTCGGCCCGTCGAGCTCCACCTCCTCGACGGAAAGCGGCTGCCCCGGGCGGTGCAGCACCGCGGCACGTATGCGCATCAGTCGATCCTCCATTCTTCGAGCCGGTCGAGATCGGGTTCGACGCCGAGGCCGGGACCGGCAGGCGGCGCGATCGTGCCGTCGGCGCCGATCGCGATCGGCGCCGGCAGCAGCCAGTCGCGGCGCTCTGCCGACCACGCAGGCGGGTCGTACGGCACCTCCACGTAGGGAACCGTCGAGAACGCGAGCGCCGCGTGCAGGTTCACGAGCAGGCCGTAGCCGTTCGACCAGGTGTGCGGAGACCAGGCGCGTCCCGACAGGTCGGCGAGAGCCGCGACGCGGCGGCAGCCGCCGATGCCGAGCGACAGCACCACGTCGGCCTGCAGCACGTCGATGTGTCCGCGGAGCAGCAGATCGCGCGCCTCCTGCGCCGAGCGCACCATCTCGCCGGCGGCGAGCCGGAGCGTCGTGAGCCGCCGCAGGGCGGCGTACCCGTCCAGGTCGTCGGTGGCGAGCGGCTCTTCGAGCCAGTAGACGCCGAGCGGCTCGAGCGCGCGCGCGACCTGTGCCGCCGTGGCGACGTCCCAGCGGGGCTCGAGGTCGCCGGGCATGCGCCAGCCCTGGTTCGCGTCGACCAAGATCTGCAGCTCGCGCCCGACCGCCTCGCGCACCGCCTTCACGACGGCCACGTCGTCGCGCCAGTCGGGGTGGTGGAAGCGGATCTTGACCGCCTTGACGCCGGCGTCGCGGAGGGAGACGCAGCGTGCGGCACGCTCGGCCGGCTCGACGAGCTCGCCACTCGACGCATACGCGAGCAGCCTCTCCGAGCGGCCGCCGAGCAGCTTCCACACCGGTTGCCCGGTCGCCTTGCCGAGCACGTCCCAGACGGCGGCTTCGACCGTCCACGGCCGTCCGCCGTGGAAGTCGACCGTCTCCTCGAGATCGCGCACGAGCTCGGTGCGGAACGGGTCGAGCCCGACGAGGAACGCCTCGAGCTGCTCGTGGTCGGGCAGATGACCGCCGCTCGCCCAGCCCGTGAAGCCGTCGTCGGTGTGCACGCCGACGAGCGTCGCGTCCTGGTGCAGGCGCGGGACGGGATCCCAGGCAGCGCGGAACGGAGGGTCGAAGGGCACGCGGTAGCGCCTGGCCTCGACGGCGGTGATGCGCATCAGCTGCCGCTGTAGAACGGGCTCGTGAGCGAGTCGCGCTCGGCCACGAGCCGTGCGGCGGCGTGCGGGTCGCGTCCGTGGACACAGGTCGCAAGCGCCTTGCGCACGGCCGTGCGGTTGGACTCGCGCACGGCTGTCTCGTCGTGCGCGTGCGGATCGACCCAGACGGCGACGAGCACGATCAGGTCGCCGGACGCCTCGATCAGCCCGTCGGCGACGGCGTCGAGCACGCCCTGCCCGATCCCGAGCTGCGCCGCGCCCCATGTGATCGTCTGGTGGCCCTCCTCGAGCGCGGTCGCCTTGTTCATCATCAGCGTCGGCGGCCAGATCGGCTCGTACTCCTGCGGGGTCGGCCCCACGCAGCACAGCACCGGCGTATGGCCGGGCGAGGGGTGCGCGAGCATGCCGACCGCCGCGGCCGCCGTGGGGCTGCCGCGCCGGGCGAGGACGACGTTCACGTGGCTGCCGTTCGGCGCCGCTCCGCCCCAGCCTTCGCCGACGCGGCCGTCGAGTTCGTGCAGATCCATCTTGCTCCTTGTCAGGTCGTGAGGTCGAGGACGACGCGGAGCGCATCGCCCGTCTTCATGAGCGCGAATGCCTGCTCGACCTCGTCGAGCGGCAGCCGGTGCGACACGAGCCGGTCGAGAGGCAACCGCCCCGAGCGGTACAGGTCGAGGGTGAGCGGGAAGTCGCGCTCCGGCTTCGACGAGCCGTAGATCGAGCCGAGCACGCGGCGCTCGCTGCGCGGGATCGTGAGCGCCGGCAGCGGCAACACGGCGTCTGCGCGCGGAATCCCGATGAGCACGGCCGCGCCGCGCGGCCGCAGCGACAGGTAGGCCGCGAGCATCGCCTCCGAGCGCCCGGTGGCCTCGATCGCGTAGTCGACGCCGCCGCCCGAGGCCTCGCGCACGGCCTCGGCCGTCGCCTCGGCGCTCCCGGCCCACAGCACCCCCGCGGCGGCACCGAACGAGCGCGCGACCTCGAGCTTCGGAGGTGCGGCGTCGACGGCGACGACGGGCTCGGCGCCGACCGCGACGGCCGCCATCAGCGCCGACAGCCCGACACCGCCGCAGCCGATCACCGCGACCCGGTCGCCCGGTTGCACGCCCGCCGTCCGCCACACCGACCCGACGCCCGTCGTCACGGCGCAGCCGACGAGCCCTGCGACGTCGAACGGGATGTCCTTCGCGATCGGCACGCAGCATTTCTCCGGCACCACACACGCCTCTGCGAAGGTCGAGAGGAACGAATAGTGGTATACGGGCTCGCCGTCGCGCGACAGGCGCGTCGTGCCGTCCATGAGGCCGCCCGTGCCCATCGCGGGCCAGGCGGTCGAGCAGAGCCATGGGAGATCGCGCGTGCACTCGCTGCACGTCCCGCACCACGGCGCCCACGACAACGCCACGTGGTCGCCCACGCGGACGCGCACGACCCCGTCGCCAACCGCCTCGACGACGCCGGCGCCCTCGTGGCCGAGGACCGCGGGACAGCGGGTCTCGGCGGTGCCGTCGATCGCGTTGTAGTCGGAATGGCAGACGCCGGAGGCGCCGAGGCGCACGAGCACCTCGCCCGCGCCCGGCGGCGCGAGGTCGAGCTCCTGCACGGCGTGGGGGCCGCCCGTGCGCTCGAGCACGGCAGCGCGGATCTTCATACCTTCACCTCCCGGCGCGCCGGCGGCGCGCCCGCAGCCTGCAGGGAACGGAGCTCCTCGAGCGAGATGTGGCAGCGCATCAGGTGACCCTCCTCGACCTCGACGAGCGGGGGCTCGACCTCGTCGCAGATCGCCCCGAGCCGGCGCGGGCAGCGCGTGTGGAAGACGCAGCCGGTGGGCGGGGAGGCTGCGCTCGGGATGTCGCCTTCGAGCCGGATGCGTTCGCGCTCCGCGCCGTCGACCGTGGGAACGGCGGACAGGAGGGCCTCCGTGTAGGGGTGGTGCGGCCCGGAGAAGACCGCCTCCGACGGGCCGAGCTCCATCAGCCGACCGAGGTAGAGCACGGCGATGCGGTCGGAGATGTAGCGGACGACGCCGAGGTCGTGCGAGATGAAGAGGTACGACACGCCCTGCTGCGCCTGCAGCTCGACGAGCAGGTTCAGGATCGCCGCCTGGACGGACACGTCGAGCGCAGAGGTCGGCTCGTCGCAGACCACGAGCTTCGGGTCGCCCGCGAACGCGCGCGCGATTGCAAGCCGCTGCTTGAGGCCGCCGGAGAGCGAGCTCGGGCGCGCACTCACGTAGCGCTCCGCCAGCCGGACGGAGCGCATGAGCTCGAGCATCCTCTCCTCGGCCGCTCCGCCGGTGATCCCCGCGAGCTTCTTCAGCGCGCGGCGCAGGATGCGGCGCACCTGGTGGCGGCGGTTGAGGGCCGAATCGGGGTTCTGGAACACGATCTGCAGCGAGCGCAGATCGTCACCGGTGCGCTTGCCGAGCGCGCCTCCGAGCTCGCGGCCCTCGAGCAGGACGGCCCCCGAGGTCGGCTGCAGGATGCCGAGCAGCGTGCGCGCGAGCGTCGTCTTGCCGCTTCCGGACTCGCCGACGAGGCCGAGCGTCTCTCCCGGCCAGATGGCGGCCGAGACGCCGACGAGGGCGTGCACGTCGTGGCCCGCCTGCCGGAACACCTTGCCGAGGTCGTCGAACTGCAGCAGCGGCGCAGCGCCTCGGTCAACCGCAGGCAGCGCGAGCTCGGCCGCCGACTCGCGGGGCAGCGACTGCGCGCGGTCGCTGAAGAAGCAGCGGCTCATGTGAGCGTCCGTGGTGAGCTGCACCGGCGGCTCCTCCATGTGGCAGCGCTCCTCGGCGAGCGTGCAGCGACCGACGAAGACGCACCCGGGGAGCTCCTCGCCGACGTTCGGCATGAAGCCGGGGATCGTGTCGAGCCTGCCGTGATCCTTGCGCACACCGCCGCGCGGCACGCAGCGCAGCAGGCCTACGGTGTACGGGTGCCGTGGATCGCGCAGCACCGTCTCGGTGTCGCCCTCCTCGACCAGGCGGCCGGCGTAGAGCACGCCGACGCGGTCGCACATCTTGCGGATGATCCCGAGGTTGTGGCTGATGAAGAGCACCGACGTACGCAGCTCGGCCTGGAGGCGCGCCACGAGGTCGAGCACCTCCGCCTCGACCGTCGCGTCGAGACCGGTCGTGGGCTCGTCGAGGATGAGAAGCGCGGGCTCGGTCGCGAGGGCCATCGCGATCACGACGCGCTGCTGCATGCCGCCCGAGAGCTGGTGCGGGTAGCGGCCCATCACCGATCCGGGATCGGCGATCTGCACCCGCTCGAGGGCATGCCTGGCGAGGTCGGTCGCCTCGTCACGGCCGTTGCCCCGGATGCGGAACACCTCGGCGACCTGCTTGCCGATGCGGATCGAGGGGTTCAAGGCGGTGCCGGGATTCTGGTACACCATCGAGACGGACTCGGAGCGCAGCTTGCGCAGTTGCGCCTCGGTGAGGGAGAGCGCGTCGCGGCCGTCGATGCGCAGGCGGCCCGAGCGCACCCGCCCGTTCCGGGGCAGGTAGTTGACGATGGCGAGCGCTGCGGTCGACTTGCCGCAGCCGGACTCGCCCACGAGTCCGTACGCCTCGCCGCGCTTCACCTCGAGCGAGACGCCGCGCAGGACCTGCCGGTCGCGCCCGCGCACGTTGTAGACGACGTCGAGGCCCTCGAGCTCGAGCGCGAGCGGAGCGTGTTCGACGTGGGTGGCCAGCTCGGTCACCGGTCGACCACCTGCTGCAGTCCGTCGGCGATGAGGTTGACGCCGACGATCAGCGTGGCGATCGCGAGCGAAGGAAACAGCACCGTCCACCAGTACTGGCCCGATGCGAGCAGCGTGTAGTTGTCACTGATCTGCAGCGACCAGTCGGGCGAGGGCGGCTGCACGCCGAAGCCGAGGAAGGTCAGGCCGGCGACCGCGAAGATCGCATACCCGAGGCGGACGGTCGCCTCGACGATAATCGGGCCCATCACGTTCGGAAGGATCTCGGTGAACATCACGTACGGCGCGCGCTCCCCGCGCAGGCGCGCGGCGGCGACATAGTCGAGCTCGCGCTCGCCGAGCACGGACGCGCGCACGGTGCGCCCGACGATCGGCGTGAACACGACGCCGATGACGACGATCAGCGTCCAGTTCGAGCTGCCGAGCGCGACGAGCGCGGTGACGGCGATCACGATCAACGGGAGCGCGAGCACCGCATCGATGATCCGGCTCACGACGTCGTCGACGACGCCGCGGAAGTAGCCGGTGACGAGCCCGACGATCGTGCCGCCGACGATGCCGAGCAGGGTGGCGAGCGGCGCCACCTTCATCACGTCCGTCGCGCCGGCTAGCACACGCGAGAGCACGTCGCGGCCGAGCTGGTCGGTGCCGAGCCAGTGACCGGAGCTGCCGGGCCTGACGAGGATCTCCTCGCCCTGTGCGAGCGGGTCGTGCGGCGTCAAGCGGGAGCCGGCGATCGCCCAGAACACCCAGAATCCGACGATCGCCATACCGACGACGAAGGTCTTCGAGCGCACAAGCTGGCCGAGCGTCTCGCGGCGAGCCTGGCGTGCTTCGTGGGAGCGTCCGGCCGACGGGGGGACGTGGATCTCAGACGGCACCGGCCCGATGTCCCCGATCGGCCCACTCACTCGACGCCGCCGAAGCGAATGCGCGGATTGAGCAGCGAGTAGAGGATGTCGGCGAGAAGCGTCGCGACGAGGTAGACGATGCCAACGATGAGGACGCCGTCCTGCAGCATCACGAAGTCCTTGTTCTGCGCTGCGACGTAGATGCGCTGGCCGATGCCGTTGTAGTTGAACAGCTTCTCGATCACCAGCAGGCCGCCGATCAGGTACCCGACCTGGGTCGCCACGACCGCGATCGTCGGCAAGAGCGAGTTCCGCAGCACGTGCCGGGTCATGACGTGCCTCCCGTCGAGCCCCTTCAGGTACGCGGTACGCGTGTAGTCGGCGTCGACAGCCTCGATCACGCTCGCGCGCGTGATGCGGGCGACGTACCCGAACAACACGGCGACGAGCGCGAGGCTCGGAAGCAGCAGGTACTTCACCTGCGTCACGATATTCGCGCCCTCCGGCGCGGTCGCCGTGACCGGCAGCCACTTCAGCCAGATGCCGATCATGAGGATGAGCACGATCGCGGTCACGAACTCGGGAATGGACGTGAGCGAGAGCCCCGTAATCGTGATCATGCGGTCGACCAGCCGCCCGCGGCGTAAGGCGGCAACGACTCCACCGAGGATGCTGAGCGGGACGAGAAGCACGAAGGCGACGGCGGCAAGCTTGAGCGAGTTGCCGAGCGCCGGACCGAGCAGGCCCCAGACGGGCTCCTTGTACTGGAGTGAGTCGCCGAGGTCACCACGGACGAAACGGCTGATCCAGTCACCGTACTGCACGACGATCGGCCGGTCGACTCCAAGCTCGTGGTTCAGCCGGTCGACCTGCTGCTGGCTCGCGAAGGGCCCGAGCACATTGCGACCCACGTCACCGGGCAGCAACTGCGCCGCCGCGAACACGATCACGCTGAGCAGGAAGAGCGTGGCGAGCGCAAGGCCGAGCCGCTTGAGCAGGAACCGGGCGATGGGGTCTGACTCCTCGGGACGAGACGATGAAAGAGTCGCCGCCGGGGCGTGCATGCCCCGGCGGCGACAGGAGGTCTACGCCAGCGACGTCCGGCTCAGGTAGACCTGGCCGAGCGCGTCGGCCTTGTATCCCTTCACCTTCTTCGAGCCGGCGGCGAGGTAGTTGTAGAAGTACGGGAAGATCACAGGTGTGTCACGCAGCAGCGTGTCCTGGATCTGGCCCGCGAACTTCCGCTGGTCCGAGGCCGCGATCGCACCGAGGAACCTGTCGATCACGCGATCGAGCTTCGGGTTCTTGTACTGGGCGGCGTTCCACACGCCACGCGACTTGATCGCGGCTGTGAGGAACACGTTCGGCACCGAGCGATGGCCCCAGTCGGTGATGTTCATCGGGGTGTTCAGCCACGGAGTGTTCCCGTATCCGGTGGGCGGTCCATCCTGGGTACCGTCGAAGTACTGCGTCGCCGTCAGCAGGACGATCTTCATGTCGATCCCGATCGCCTTCACGGACCGCTGGATGATCTGTGCGAGCTGCGGGATCTCGCCCACCTTCTCCGTGGTGAGCGTGATCTTGAACCCACGTGGATAGCCGGCGGCGGCGAGCAGCGCCTTTGCCTTGGCGAGATTCTTGACCCTCTGCGGCACCTTCCGATTCGTCGACGGATACACCGGCGCGAACGGCGAGTCGTTGCCGATGTCGGCGAAGCCGTTGAAGAGCGTCTTGACGATCCCCGGCCGGTCGAGCGTCAGTGCGATCGCCTGCCGTACGCGACGATCCTTGAGCGGGTTGTTCAGGTTCACCCGCATCGGCACCTGTCGATGCGTGGCTCCTCGCGTCGAGAAGATCTGTACGTTCGGGTTGTTGAAGAGGGCGCGACCGGTCGCGAACTGCACCTGTCCGACCAGGTCGATCTGGTTTCCGAGCAATGCCGAGATGACAGCCGCGTCGTCGCTGTAGTACGTGGCGTCGACGCCGTCGAGCGGGGACTTCCCGCCCCACCAGCCGGGATTGCGGTCGTACTTCGCCCCGACACCCGGCGTGTACGAGGTGAGCCGGAACGCCCCCGTGACGGGCGAGATCTTCGTGTAGCTGCCGACCTTGTAGTCCTTTGGAAGGATGATCGCCTGGTAGGTCGTCGAGCTTGTGAGGTACGGGAAGCTCGCCGTCGGAGCGTCGAGCGTGAACTGCACCGTGAGGTTGTCGATCGCCTTGACGCCACCGGTGGAGAGCACCCCCTTGAACGCCGAGAGAGCTCCCGAGTCCGGCCCGACGAGGCGGTTGTAGGTAGCGACGACATCGTCGGCGCCGAACGCCTCACCGGTCTGGAACTTCACGTTCGGTCGCAGCTTGAACGTCCACACCGTCGCATTCGCGTTCGGCTTCCAGCTGAGCGCGAGCTCGGGCTGGAGTGTGAGCGTCTGCGTTGCCCGCGTGAGGAACTCTCCGGCGATGCCGGCCGTCTCGAGGCCACCCTGGTCGGCGAGTGTGTACGGCTCCACGTCCTTCGTGGGCGGCGGAATGATGCCCACACGCAGGCGGCCGCCCGCCTTCGCGGCGGCGGGGGCAGCGAACGCCAGCGGCGCATCGAGGGCGGCAAGCGCCGACCCGATCACGCCGACGGACAGGCCGAGCACCGTCGCCCGCTTGATGAACTCCTGGCGGTCCATGCCGCCCTCGGCGAACTCGTCGATCAGATCGTTCTCCAGGGGGCCAGCCTGGGAGAACCGATAGGCGTCGAGACGCCTCATCTCCTCGCGATCCATGCAACTCCCTCCCTTCATCGTGGAATCTTGACCCGCACCTGCTTGCGACGTGATCTGCGCACGGAAGTTGCGGCGCGAGACAGGCCGCGAACCGTTCTGTGGATGGACCAGTGTCCCATTCTAGGGCGCTTTATCCCACGTAGGGCGGGGTCTGGTCAAGCCCATTCGTTCTCGATCTGGACCGGCGTTCTCGACAGCGCCGACGAAGGGGACTATTCTCGGGCGCATGACGGTCGTCTCCCCTGTCTCGAGCGACCCGGCCGACGCCGTCGGGACGCGCTCGGCCTCGAGCGGCGTCCAGGCGACGCTGCGCGTCCTCGACCTGCTCGCGGCGCGCGGGCCGCTGCCGATGTCCGAGCTGGCACGGGAGCTCGACACCGCCAAGAGCACGATCCACCGCATTTGCACCGTCCTCCTCGACCGTGGCTGGGCGGTGCGCGACACCGAAGGGCGCTACGACCTCGGCATCCGCGCGTTGCGGCTCGGCTCGCGGTCCTCCGACCTGCCGATCGTGACGGCCTTCCGCACGGTCGCCGCGGAGTTCCTCGCACGCCACGACGAGACGCTCGCGCTCGCAGTGCTGGACGGCCGGGAGTCGCTCTTCATCGCCCTCGCCGAGACGTCCCACCCCGTGCGGCTCGTCACGCACGTCGGCTCGAAGACGCCCGCCTTTGCCTCGGCGAGCGGCCGCGTCGTGCTGGCGACGGCGCCGCCGGAGGACGTGCAGGCGCTCTTCGGCAACGGGCCGTTGGTGACACCCGCCGGACGGCGGCTGAACGGACTGCCCGAGCTCCACGCCATCCTCGCCGAGGTGCGCGAGCAGGGGTATGCGGAGAACTGGGAGGAGACGGCGATCGGTCTCTACGCCGCCTCGGTCCCTGTCGTCAACAACGCCGGTCAGACGATCGCCGCGCTCACGACCTGCATCCCCGTGTCGCGGATGTCGCCCGAGCGGCGACCGGCGATCGTCGGCGACCTCGTCGCGGCGGGCCGCGAGCTGTCGGAGCTGACCGGCTGGCTACCGAGCTTCGGCGCGCGCCGCCCGTAGGTGCCGGTCCCGTCGCCGCAGCGTAGGCCGACCGTGTTCGACCTCGTGATCCGGAACGGCCACGTCGTCGGCCCAGGGATCGACACCGTCATGGACGTCGCCGTCGACGGCGAGGTGATCGCCGCGATCGGGCACGGACTCCGTGGCCGGCGCGAGCTCGACGCCACCGGCCTGCTCGTCGTCCCGGGCGCCGTCGACGGGCACGTGCACATCCGCACCGAGCGAGCCGAGTGGTCGTACGACGACACGTTCCGGACAGGGTCGGTCGCCGCCGCGTTCGGCGGCGTCACCACGTTCCTCGACCAGGTGCAGGTGGAGCCCGGGGTTCGCCTCTGCGCCGCGCTCGCGGGGCGGCAGGGCGAGGCGCAAGGCGAGTGCCTCGTCGACTACGGCTTCCACGTCAACCCGCGCGAGCCGAGCCGCGAACGTATCGACGAGATCCCCGAAGTCGTGCAAGCGGGGGTCCCCACGATCAAGTTCTTCATGAGCTACGAGGGGTGGGCTCTCAGCGACGACCTCATCCTGCGCGGGATGCAGCACGTGGCGGCAGCCGGTGGGCTCGCGATCGTCCATGCCGAGAACAAGGCGGTGATCGAGGAGCTCGTCCGGCAACAGCTCGAGCTGGGGCGCTCCGGCCCGCAGTGGCATGCGGCGGCACGGCCGGCCTCGATGGAGGCGGAGGCGAGCCACCGCGCGCTCGCACTCGCCCGCCTGGCCGGGGCCCGCGTCCTCCTCTACCACGTCACGGCCGCGGAGAGCGTCGAGGAGCTACGCCGGGCGCGGCGGCACGGGGACGCCGCATTCGGCGAGGCATGCCTGCACTACCTCGTGCTGGACGAGTCGGCGATCCTCGACCCGGTCACGGGACCGGCGTTCGAGGTGAGCCCACCGCTCCGGGACGCAGGGCACCGCGACGCGCTGTGGAGAGCCCTCGCCGACGGCACCCTGGACGTGGTCTCGACCGACCACGGCCCGCGCCGGCGGGTCCGCGACGCGGCAGGTGAGCTCGTCCCTCCTCCCGGGACGAGCGGGATCGAGGTCCGCCTCGCGCTCGTGCACGACCTCGGCGTCCGCACCGGCCTCCTCTCGCTGCAGCGGTGGGTCGAGGTCTGCTGCACCCGTCCCGCCGACGTGTTCGGGCTTCCCACCAAGGGGCGGCTGCTGCCCGGGCTCGACGCCGACATCGTCCTGTTCGACCCCGACCGCGAGGTGATGCTGTCGGCGCCCGCGCTGCACTCGCACGTCGACCACTCGACGTACGAGGGAATGCGCGTGCGCGGTTTCCCCGTGACGACGATCAGCCGCGGCGAGATCGTGGTCGAGGACGGCACCCTCGCCGCGGAACCGGGTCGAGGGAGGCTCGCCCCACGCGGATGGAGGCCGCCCGGCCGCATCGGGTGACGGCAGCGCCTGTCCCTGATCTCGGGTGCGGTGACGTGACGCAACTCCGCCTCGCTCTCGCCTGCTCGGCGCTCGCGGCGGGTGTCTCGCACGCGAACCTCGCAGTGGCGCTGCCGCTCACCGTCCTCGCCGGAGGGGGCGGAGCGTTCCTCGCAGGGATGCTGATCGGCACGAATACGATCGCCTTCTCGCTCGGGGCGCTGCTTGCCGTGCCGCTCCGCCGCGCCGAGTCGGGCGTCGCACTCGGGCTCGCGGCCATGGCCGCGGGCAAGCTGGTGCTACCCCTACCGACACACACGGCCTGGCTCTACCTGGCGTTCACCGTGGCGGCTGCGTTCTTCGGCAGCGGCGTGTGGCCCGTCGTCGTGGGCGGGGCGCTCGCACGCGTCTCGCCGGCCGAGCGCCCCGACCTGACGATCGTGTGGAACGGCCGCGAGTACCTTGTCATCGCGGCGACCACCGCCGCTGGGAGCTACCTCCTCGAGGCGGCCTCCCGCCCCGCCTCGATGCTCTTCCTCGCGGCGGCCCTGCTGGCCGGTGCCGCCGCGGCAGCGCTCGCCGCCCTGCGGGCGCCCGTCTACGCTGTGGGAACTGCATGAGAGCCATCGTGTTCACAGGGGCGGGCGGCAACGAGGTGGTCGCCCTCGAGGAGCGGGACGATCCCGTCCCCACGGGCGACGACGTGCTCGTCTCGGTGCGCTACGCGGCCCTGAACCCGGCCGACCTGGCCCAGCGGGCCGGCCGCTATCCGGCTCCTCCCGGGGCACCGGCCGACGTGCCGGGCATCGAGGTCTCCGGCACGGTGGCCGCGTGCGGGCCGACGGCGCGCCGGTTCGCGCTCGGCGACCGCGTCTTCGGCATCGTCGGCGGCGGCGGCCTCGCCGACCGCGTGCTCGTGCACGAGCGCCACGTCGCCCCGGTGCCCGACCGGCTCGACGACCTCGCCGCCGCGGCCGTGCCCGAAGTGTTCGTCACCGCCCACGACGCCGTCATGTCGCAGGCGGCGCTGCGCCCCGGTGAGCTCCTGGCCGTCAACGGCGCCAACGGCGGCGTCGGCACGGCCGCCGTCCAGATCGCCTCGACTGCGGGAGCGCGCGTGCTCGCGACGGTGCGACAGGAGGACCTGCGGGCGCGGGTCGCCGCTCTCGGCGCGGACGTCGTCGCCCCCGCCGACTTCGTCGAGAGCGCCCGCGCCGCAGGCGGCGCCGACGTCGTGCTCGAGCTCGTCGGCGCGCCGAACCTCGACCCCGACCTGGACGCCCTCGCTGTGAAGGGGCGGGTCGTGATCGTGGGCACAGGGGCGGGCACCGAAGCACCGCTCGACCTGCGCAAGCTGATGGGCCGTCGCGCGCACGTCATGGGCACCGTCCTGCGCGCCCGGCCGCTCGAGGAGAAGGCCGCCGCCGTACAGGCGTTCGCCCGCGAGGTCGTGCCGCACCTTGCCTCGGGCCGGATCGTCCCGCTCGTCGACCGGGTCTTCCCGGCGGGGGAGGCCGCGGCTGCGTTCGACCGGCTCCAGGCGCCGGGCAAGCTCGGCAAGGTCCTGCTCGACTTCGGGAGCTGAGATGGCGCACGTCGCGTTCCTCGCGCACTGCCTCCTCAACCAGAACGCGAAGACGCTCGGCGGCGCGAAGACACCGGCGATGTGGGATCCCGTGATCGACCTGCTCGTCGAGCGCGGCTGGGTGATCCGCCAGATGCCGTGCCCCGAGCTCGCCTTCGGCGGCGTGCGGCGCTTCTGGTGGGTGCGCGAGCAGGCGGATACGCCCCTTTTCCGCGCCCACTGTCGGCGCCTTGCGCGGACGGTGGCCGCGACGATGGAGCCGCACGTGTCGGCGGGCGACGACGTCGTCATGATCGGCGTCGACTCGAGCCCGACGATGGGGGTCTCGTACCAGCCGTCCTCGAGCACGTGGGGCGGCGAGCCGAATATCGGCGCGGACGACACGCAGTTCGTGGACGGCGAGGGAATCTTCCTCGAGGAGCTCGCCGCCGAGCTCGCCGACCGCGGGCTGCCGATGCCGCGTCGCACGGGGATCCGGCACTGGTTCCCCGACTACGACCCGGAGGAGGAGCGCGCCCGCCTCGTCGCCCTCCTCGACGGCCCGTGACGACGACCGACCCGCGATCGGAGAAGGTCGCCGTCGTCGCCGACGCTCTCCTGCTGGGGAGCCTCGCGACGCTGCGGGCGCGCGGGTACGGCGTCATGCAGCTGCCGCCGTCCGAGGTGTCGCAGGAGACGGCCGACGCATGGATCGTGCAGACCGCCGAGCAGGTCGCCGAGTACCGGCGCAGCGGCTACGAGGTCGTGCTCCTCGACGACGGCTCGTGGGCAGGGCCGCTGACGGCTGCCCTCGCGTCGCACGGCGTCGAGCCGCTGCCCGCGGCCGATCTGGGCTGAGCTACTGCAGCGCCGCGGGGAACCCGGGCGCCCGCAGGTCGGTCTGCAGCTCGTCCTCGAGCAGCTTGACGATCATCGTCGACCACGCGTGGCCGCCATAGGCCTCGCGGCCACGGGCGAAGATCCGCTCGACGTGCGTGGCGAGCTCGAGGGGGACGCCGAGCTCGTCCCCCAGCTCGTGGGCGAAGCCGAGATCCTTCACCGCCAGGTCCATGGTGAAGCCGATGTCGTAGCTGCCGTTGAGGATGAGCTGGCTCTCGGTCTCGTGCACGAAGCTGTTCCCCGAGCTCGCCTTGATCACCTCGTAGCACTGGGCGAGGTCGAGTCCCGCGCGCCGGGCGAGCATGAGCGCTTCGCCCGCCGCGACGAGGTGGACGAACGCGAGCATGTTCGTGATCACCTTGATCACCGAGGCGCTGCCGAGCGGCCCGACGTGGAAGACGGCGCCGCCGACCGTGTCGAACAGGGACTGGTGGGCGCGGAGGGCTTCCTCGTCGCCGCCGACGAGCACCGTGATCTCCCCCTCCGCAGCTTTGTGCACGCCACCGGTGACGGGCGCCTCGAGCGTTACGACGCCGCGCTCGGCGAGCAGCGCGGCGAGACGCAGCAGCTCGTGGCGGTCGTTCGTGCTCATGTCGATCCAGACGGCCCCCGCGCGCATGCCTTCCACGAGGCCGTCAGGCCCGGATACCACCTCCGTGACCGCGCGCTGGGAGGGCAGGCAGGTGATGACGCAGTCGCTCGCGGCCGCGGTCTCACGGGGCGTGCCGGCCCAGGTCGCGCCCGCGTCGACCAGCGGCTGCGCCGCGGCGCGGTCGCGATCGTGCACGACGAGCGGGTATCCGGCATGCAGGATGCTGCGCGCCAGATGCGCACCGAGATGGCCGACCCCGACGAAGCCGACGCGGGTCACGGCTCCGGCTCGCCCGACACCATTTCGAGGTGGAGGGCATCCTCGTCGTACGGATGACGCAGCGCCACCTCCTCGTCCAGCTCGACGCCCAGACCGGGCGCGGCCGGCGGGAGCACGTAGCCACCCTCCCACACGATCGGCTTCTTCAGGATCTCGGCGTGGAAGCCGCCCCACGTGTGGATCCCCTCCAGCATGAGGAAGTTCGGCACGCAGAGGCTGAGCTGGATGTTGGCGGCGCCGACGACCGGGCCGCAGTAGAGATGCGGCGCGATCGAGGCGTAGTGGGCCTCGGCGAGCGCGGCGATCTTCCGCCCCTCGAGCAGGCCGCCGGATCGACCGAGGTTGAGCTGCAGGATCGACGCCGCCCCGGTCGCGAGGACGCGCGCGAACTCGTACTTCGTCGTCAGCCGCTCTCCGGTCGCGATCGGGATCGAGGTGCCGCGCGCGACCCGCGCCATCTCCTCGGGCGACTCGGGCGGCGTCGGCTCCTCGAGCCAGAGGGGGTCGTAGGGCTCGAGCCGCTTCGCGAGCCGAATCGCTCCGGACGAGGTGAGCTGCCCGTGGGTGCCGACGAGCAGGTCACAGCGGTCGCCGACCGCGTCGCGCACCTGCCGAACGTAGCGCTCCGTCCGCTCGAGCGCCTCGAGCGACGGCTGGCGCGGATCGAAGGTCGCGTAGTCGCCGAGCGGGTCGAACTTGACCGCTGTGAACCCCTGCTCCACGTACTCGACGGCGCGCTGCGCGGCGGTGTCCGGGTCGCGGTACACGTCGGCCGTGTCGCCGTCGGCCGGGTAGAGATAGCTGTACGAGCGCAGCCTGTCGCGCACCCTGCCGCCGAGGAGCGCATGCACGGGGCGGTCGAGCTCCTTGCCGACGATGTCCCAGCACGCCATCTCGATACCGCTGAGCACGGCGACGAGGGAGACGTCGGGCCGCTGCGTGTAGCCGCGCGAGTAGACGTCACGCCAGAGCTGCTCGATCCGCCCTGGGTCGGCGCCGATCACGTGGCGCCCGCACACGTCCTCGACCATGCGCGCGACGGTGTGAGCGCCGAACGTCGCGGCGTACACCTCCCCCACGCCCTCCACGCCCGCGTCCGTGACCAGCTTCAGGAATACGAAGTAGCGGCCGCCGTACGAGGGCGGCGGGTTGCCGACCACGAACGTCTTCGCGTCGACGATCTTCATCAGTAGGCCATCCAGCCGCCGTCGACGAGGAGGTTGATGCCGCTCACGTAGCCCGCGTCGTCGGAGGCGAGGAAGAGCGCGGCCCCCGCCACGTCCTCCGGGCGGCCGAGCCGGTGGAACGGCGTACGGGCATGTGAGTACTCGAGCAGCTCGGAACGCATGCCCGCCGGATTGCCCGTGAGGATCTTGCCCGGGGCGACGGCGTTGACGAGGACGCCGAGACGGCCGAAGTCGACTGCGACCTGGTGGACGAAGTTGACGACACCTCCCTTGCTCGCCGCGTAGGCGACGTGCCCGGGCGGGCCGACCATCCCGTGCTGGGACGAGATGATGACGACGCGGCCGCGCACCTCGCCGATCGGCTCCTGGACGAGCATCTCGCCGACCGCGCGCTTCGTGCCGAGAAACGTGCCGCGCAGGTTGACGGCCATGATCGCGTCCCAGTCCTCCTCGGTCGTCTCGAGCAGCCCTTTCGACCACCTGCCGGCGACACCGGCGTTGCAGACCATCACGTCAAGCCGGCCGTAGCGGTCGACCGCCGACGTGACGAGGCGGTCCACGTCGTCCCAGCGTGAGGCGTCCGTCTCGACGAAGTGGCCGCGTTCGCCGAGGATCTCGGCGATCTCCGCACCTCCCTCGACCGGGTCGCGCCTCACGTCGCCGACGACCACGTGAGCGCCCTCGTCCGCGAAGCGGACGGCGATCGCGCGGCCGAGGCCCGACGCTCCGCCCGTCACGACGGTGACTCTTCCGGTGAGCCGCGCCGACATCCTGCGTACCCTACGGAGATGGCGCGCGCCGCGTCGTGACGGCCGCCGCCCGCATCCCCGTAGAGTAGGCCGATGCGCGGCGAGGCACTGCGGGTCGGGGTCATCGGCACCGGCTGGATAGCGACGGATCACATCCTCGTGCTGCGCAAGCTCGACCACGAGGTCGTCGCCGTCTGCGACGTCGACCGCGCGCGCGCCGAGAAGGCCGCGCCCGACGGGGCGGCGGTGTACGAGGACTGGCGGCAGCTGCTCGACGGGGAGACGCTGGACGCAGCCTGGGTGGCGACGCCGCCGCTGCACCACCGCGACGCTGCCGTCGCGGCGATGGAGCGCGGGCTGCCGGTCTTTCTGGAGAAGCCCGTGGCGCGCACCCTCGAGGACGCGCGAGCGGTCGTGGAGACGTGGGAGCAGACGGGCACCGTGTGCGCGATCGGCTACCAGTGGCATGCGACCGAAGGGCTGGAGACGCTGCGCGCGGAGCTGGACGGCCAGCAGGTGGCGCTCCTCTACGGGGTCAGCGTGGGGCCGACTGCGGCGCGCCCTTGGTTCCTCGACCGCTGCGGCGGCGGCGGGAACGTCCTCGAGCGCGGCAGCCACCAGATCGACCTCATGCGCGCCGTCGCCGGCGACGTCGCCCGCGTGCAGGCGACCGCGTCGGACGTGAAGCTCGCGCAGCGCGAGACGGCGGCCGGGGACATCGAGGACGCGGCGACGCTCGTGCTGCAGTTCGAGAGCGGCGCCGTCGGGACGATCGTGCTCGCGTGGACCCGGCCGGGGCAGCCCGGCTCCTACTCGCTCGACGTCGTCGCATCCGAGGCGACCTTGCGGCTGAAGCTCGATCCGGCGTTCCAGGTCACCGGGCAGGTCGGCGGTCGCCGGGTGAAGGCCCGGATGACGACCCATCCCTTCGAGCGGGCGATCGCGCGGTTCGTCGAGGCGGTCGGCGCCGGGGATCCGACCCGGGTGTTCTGCACGCCGCGGGACGCGATGGGCACCCTGGCGACGGCGCTCGCGTGCGAGCGCTCGCTGCTCGAGGACGGCAGGACCGTCGAGCTCTCCGAGCTCCTGGGCCGTTGACCAAGCGCTCCTCGCGCGGTCTCGCCGGCTATCTCGTGCCCGCCGCGCGAGATCTGCCCTCGAACGCCTCCTATCTCGCCCACCTCGCCGTCTCGGACGGCGACGACACGCTCGTTCGCCTCGCGTCGAACGAGAACACCGAGCCTCCATCGCCCCGCGTGCGGGCAGCGCTCGAGCGCGCGTATCTCGACGCCAACCTCTCGCCTCCGCCCGTGCCTCCGCTCAGGCGCGCGCTTGCCGGGCGCTACGGGGTCGAGCCCGACCAGGTGCTCGTCACCGCCGGCTCCACCGAGGTGATCGACGCCACCCTGCGCACGTTCGTCCGCGCCGGGGACGAGGTCGTCATCCCGCGCCCGTCGTGGCCTGTCTGCCACCGTCGTCTGCAGGCGCTCGAGGCACGCATCGTCGAGGTGCCGCTCGACTCGGACGACGAGAGTTGGCGCTACGACGCCGATCGCATGCTCGCCGCGATCACACCCGCTACCAAGCTCGTGGTCGTCTGCACGCCCAACAACCCCACCGGCAACGCGATGAGCCTCGACGGCGTGCGACGCATCGCCGATACCGGCATTCCCTTCCTCGTCGACGCCGCCTACGCCGACTTCGATCTCAACATCGACCTGACGGGGCTCGCCCACGAGTACGACAACGTCGTCCTCACGCGCACGTTCTCGAAGGCGTACTCCCTCGCCGGCCTGCGCATCGGCTACGCCGTCGGCAACGCCGAGACGCTCGACTACGTCGACCGCTTCCTCGTGCCCGGAAGCTCGGTCAGCTCCGCCTCGCTGCGCGCCGGGCTCGCCGCGCTCGAGGACGACGCCTACCACGATCATCAGGTCGACCGGATCGTCGGCGAACGCGAACGACTCCTTCCTGCCCTGCGCGCACTCGGGCTGCGTACGTGGGCGTCGAAGTGCAACTTCGTCTCGGTCGACGCCTCCGGGTTCGACGGCGGCGCCGAGGGCCTCGCCGGCGCCATCCTCACGCACGGCGTCGTCGTGCGGCCCCTCCATGACCTCGTCCGTATCAGCATCGGCCGCGGCGAGGAGAACGACGCCCTGCTCGCCGCCGTCGCCGCGGTCGTGGGTCGCGGCTAGATGATCGATCCGTTCTGGAGAGAGCGCGCCAGCACGACAGTCGCACCGAGGAGGACGTTGGCGCCGTTGACGCAGTCCTTCCAGGCGGTGTGCTCGGTCGGGTCGTGACTGACTCCGCCGAGCGACGGGACGAACACCATGCCGCTCGGCGTCACACGCGCGAGCGCCTGCGCGTCGTGTCCCGCGCCCGACGGTAGCTCCATCGTGCTCAGGCCGAGCGCGCCGGCGGCATCCGTGAACGCTGCACGCACGCGCTCGTCCGTCCGCGCCGGATCCCAGCGGCCGGCACGCTGCACGTCTACCTCGAGGCCCCATTGGTCGGCAGCGACCTTGGCGCGGACGGCAAGCGCGTGCTCCAGGGCATCGAGCTCCGCCGCGTCGAGGGAGCGACACTCCATCCGTAGCCGCGCCCTGCCGGGAACGACGTTGAACGATCCCGGCTCGATGGCGATGTCACCCACGGTCGCGACGCAGCCCGGAAAATCGCGCGTCACCGTCTCGCGCACGCCCAGCACGAACGCAGCCGCGCCGAGCGCCGCATCCCGGCGGGCGTCCATCGGCGTCGTACCCGCATGGCGTGCGTCACCCTCGAAGACGATGAGGAAGGAGCTCGACCCGATGATGCCCGTCACGATCCCGATGGCCGTGTCGGCCCGCTCGAGCACCGGCCCTTGCTCGATGTGCAGTTCGAGAAAGCCTGCCAGCGACGCCGGATCTCGACGCGCCGACAGCAGGTCATGTTCGCTGAGCCCCACCCGTTCGAGCTCGGCGAGCAGCAGATCGCGACCGCCACGCGGGGCGGCGAGGATCTCTGCTGACAGCTCACCCGTGAGCGCCCAGCTGCCGAGCGTCCCGATGAGCGTGCCTTCCTCGTCGGTGAAGTCCACCGCCTCGAGCGCGAGCGGCAGCTCGAGCCCGGCATCCTGCACGGAGCGCAGCACCTCGAGCGCGCAGAGAACGCCGAGCGCGCCGTCGTAGCGGCCACCACGGCGCACCGAGTCGAGGTGCGAGCCGAGCATCAGCGTGCGCGCCTCCGGGTCTCGGGCAGGCAGGACAACGGAGTGATTCGCGGCCGAGTCGACACGGGTCGCGAGACCGGCTGCACGGCCACGCTCCAAGAACCAGGCACGCGCCTCGAAATGAGCATCCGAGAACGTCGTACGTGCTACACCGCCCTCGGGCGTACCGCCGATCTCCGCGAGAGCTTCGAAGTCGGCACGCATGCGATCGGAGTCGACGCGAAGCACCATCGGTCGATCCTATAGTTGGCTCCATGAGCCCCGCAGATGCACGGAGCGCCGCTTGATCCCCGACCAGGTGCGCGAGCGCGATCTCGTCGGCTACGGGCCGAACCCGCCGGCCTTCGCTTGGCCGGACGGTGCCAAGGTCGTGGTCAACATGGTGCTCGTCTACGAGGAGGGCTCCGAATCCTCGGTCATCTGGGGCGACAACCGCAACGAAGGCTGGGGCGAGTACCCAGACCCCGGCGTGCAACCGCCGCAGCGCGACCGCGGCACCGAGGCGCATTACGAGTACGGCAGCCGCGCCGGTGTCTGGCGGCTTGCGCGCATCTTCGACGCGGCCCGGATCCCGGTCACCGTCTCGGCCGCGGCCGTCGCGCTCGAGCTCAACCCGGCAGTGCCCGCCTGGATGCGAGAGCACGGCCACGATCTCATGGGTCACGGCTGGCGCTGGATCCCGCTGTGGGGGATGACCCGGGACGAAGAGCGCGAGCATCTGCACCGCGCGATCGAGACGTACGAGCGCGTGCTCGGGCAGCGGCCGCTCGGCTGGAACTGCCCGTCATGGCCCAGCGAGGCGACGCGCGAGCTTCTCGTCGAGGAGGGCGGCTTCATCTACGACTCGGACGGCTGCGCCGACGACATTCCCTACTACGCGCGCTGCGGGAGCGAGCCGTTCCTCGTCGTTCCGTATTCGAAGACGTACAACGACAGCCGCTTCCTGATGAGCCCGGGCTTCTCGAGCCCGCGCGACTTTCTCGACACGCTCACGACCGGTCTCGACGAGCTGGTCCACGAGGGGCGCGCGGCGATGATGACCGTCGCGATGCATGCCCGCTGGAGCGGCCAGGCGGCACGGGCCGCGGTGGTGCGTGCCTTCATCGAGCACGCGAGGAGCACTCCGGGTGTTGCCTTCATGCGACGTGTCGATATCGCACGCTGGTGGCTCGAGCAGTACCCACCGGAGCTTGCCGACCACGCACGAGGGTAGGACAAACGGATCTGCGCCCGCCCGGCTCGGCGGGACGCTGCTCGCCTACGAGGAGATCCTGGCGCGCTTCTTCGCCCTGGCGGGAGTCCCGCTGCGCCGGGGTCAGGCGACGCCGAGCAGCTCGTCCGCGTAGGTCATCGCGACCCTCCGCATGACGCCGTTCTCGTCGGGCTCGTAGTGGCCCATGCGCCACAGCGCCGGCGAGTAGCAGTGCACCGACACGGCAGGCTCGCCCGCCGCGTGACGGACGCCGTGGATGTAGGTCGAGTCGAAGTCGAACGCGCCGCCGGTCTCGTGGCGGTTCGTCCGCTCGCGGATCCAGCCGTCCTCGCCGCGCTGGAAGAAGTCCTCGAACAGTGCCCCCTGGCACACGTACACCGCTCCCTGCGAGCGGTCGTGGTCGTGGTAGCCCGTGTCCTGGCCGTCCATCCAGCAGATCAGCCAGACGTCGACGTTCGGGTCACGGTAGAGCTGCAGGTAGTGGCGCTCGTCGGTGCGGACGCGCACGTGGTCGCGCCACAGGCCCTCCTCCCGGCCGACCGCGGCGGCCAGGCGCGCGAGGGAGGGGCGGTCGAGGTCGGCATCGGCGGTGAGCCGGTCGGCGAGCCAGGTGGCGATGTCGATGTGGGTCATGGCAGGAGTCTGGTCGGATTGTCGCAGGTGATCAGACGTTCGACAGATTCGCCGAAACCCCTTATCGCGCGCAAGGTCGGGGCGGGATCGACGATCGGCACGTCGCTGCCGTAGACGATCTGCTCGACGCCGAAGGTCTCGATGCAGAGCTCGAGCGCACGGCGGCCGTACGAGGCGCTGTCGAAGTGGACGTTGCGGTGCAGCGCCGAGCGCACCTGCGGCCCGCGCGAGGCGAGGCGCTCGAGCTGGAACGGCGCACCGCCGGCGAGGATCGCGAACACGACCGGGACGTCGGGCCAGCGCTCCTGCCCGCCCGACAGCCAGCGCAGGTAGGCGGCCTGCATCTGCGCCGTGTAGAGGGTGAGCGCGCCCCACCACGGGGGCGATCCCGGCGGCACCGGCCCGCCGGACGGATGCACGAACAGGAAGCCGCTGCGGGCCCGCAGCGACGCGAGCACCGGCGCGAGCGCCTCGAGAGCGTCGAGCGCGTCGGAGCCGACGCACGTGCCGACGAAGCCGGGCCGCACCGGGCCGCCGGCCGCGAGCGCGGCGATGCGCCCGCCCGTGGCGGAGACGATCTCCGCGATCCCCTCCTCCCAGGCGCTCACGAGCTCGGACCGCTCGCCCGGGGCGAGCCCCTCGTGGCCGAAGGTGGGCTGCAGCGAGACCACCGCGACGTCGACGCCGGCGCGGTCGAGCGCAGCCAGCCGCGCCTCGACGTCGTGCTCCCCCGGGTCGAACGGAAACGCGCCCTCGCCGACGTGCAGCGTCGACCCCGCGATCCGCGGCGGCAGGGATCGACGCCGCAGCGCCGCCTGGAACGACGGCGGCAGCAGGTGCTGGTGCACGTCGACGAACGCCATCAGCCGTCGAGCCCTCCGGAGCGCACGAGCGCGGCGAGCGGCTCCAGATCGGGCAGCGCGTCGCCCTCGCCGACGAAGGGGACGAGCGAGCGCACCCGCGCGTGCAGGCGGGCGCTGCCGGCGCCGAGACGGTGGCCGCGGAGATCGCACGCCTGCGCTGCGAGGAGCAGCTCGACGGCGACGACGCGGGCCCCCAGCTCGACCATCTCGGCGAGCCGCCGCGACGCGAGCGGCGCCATCGTCGCGCGATCCTCGATGCCCTCGGCCTGCGTGGTGGAGACGAGCTCGAACGAGACGGGCTGCGCGAGCAGCCGCGCCTCCGACGCGAATGCCTGCACCGCGATGCCCAGCTCGCTGAGCGCGCTCTCGGCGAGACCGGACCGGGCGCCGAGCCCCTCCGTGAGCCCCGTCAGCGGCGCTTGCAGCAGCTTCACCGCCCGCTCCGCCGCCGTCGACAGCGCCGGCGCCAGCGCGAGGCGCGCGAGGTCGAGCGCCGTTGCGAGCGGCTGGATCTCGAAGTTCCCGACCGAGATCACCCGCTCCTGTGCCACGAGCACGAGAGGGTTCGACTGCGCGGCGTTGAGCTCGATCTCGAGCTGGGCGCGCACGAACGCGAGCGCGTCGCGGGCGGCGCCGTTGACCTGCGGCAGCGTGCGGAAGCTGAGCGGGTCCTGCAGGTTGCGCGCCTTCGCGCCGCTGCCCTCGAGAAGGGCGCCGACACGCTCGAGCGAGACGCGCAGGCCCGGGTACGGTCGCACCTCGGCGACGGCCGGGTGGAGGGCGTCGCGGTTGGCGGCGAGCGCCTCGAAGTCGAGCGCCCCGGCGAGGTCGAGGGCGTCCACGAGCGAGAGCGCGTCGTAGAGCGCGAGCGCCCCGGAGCCGGTCGAGAACGCGTTCTGGTTGATGAGGGCGATCGCTTCTCCCTGGGAGAGCGGGGTGTCGCCGAGCAGCCCTTCCGCCAGGTCGGCCATCGCGGCGAGATCGGCCTGCCCGACCGAGCCGAGCAGGCGCACGCGCGGGAGCCGGTCGGCGTTGAGCGCCTCGACGACGAGCAGCGCGAGCTCGGGTCGCGCGGTGGTCGTGCCCGCGGCGAGCGCGTTCGCGAGCCGCAACGCCGTGGCGCGCACGACGTCGCGTGGCGCCTCCGGCCCCTGCGCGATCAGATGCTGGCGCACGAGCAGCCGGTCGTGCCCGCTCGCTTCGACGGCGAACGCCTTGCGCACCCCGACCCCGGTGGTGACGCCGTAGGCCGCGCGGCCGTCGCAGACGGCGCGCTCGGCAACCGCGCGCGCCGCGCGCATGCGATCGATCGCGGCCGGATCGAGATCCACGCGCGCCCCGCCGCGGGCGACGCGAACGACGTCGTCGAGGCCGAGGGCGTGGCCGGTCAGCGTCACGGCGGTCACTGCCGGCCGATCATCCCACGCGGCGCGCGACGGCGTTCCCGCCTGCGCACGCGAGGAAGGCGCCCGCCGCGACGAGCACGATCGTTCCGCCGGGCGGAAGGTCCGCGTAGTAGGCGATCGTGAGTCCGGCGAGCACGGAGCCGACACCGATCGCCATCGCGAGGGCGAGCGTGGAGCGCAGGCTCCAGGCGACGCGGTTGGCGGCGATCACGGGCAGCACCATCAGCGCCGCGACGAGGAGGATGCCGACGATGCGCATCGAGACGGCGACGGTGAGCGCGGCGAGCACCGCGACGACGACGTTGAGGCGGGTGACGGGCACGCCGGCGACACGGCTCCCCTCCTCGTCGAGCACCGAGGCGACGAGCCCGCGGTAGAGGAGAGCGACCGCGGCGAGCGCGCCGGCACCGAGCACGAGCACCGTCCACAGATCGGCGCGCGTGACGGTGAGGATGGAGCCGAACAGATACTGGAACAGGTTCACGTTCAACGCTCCCGCGCTCGACACGAGCACGACCCCGGCGGCGATGCCGGTGTAGAAGACGACCGCGAGCGCCTGGTCGCCGGCGGCGCCGCCGCGCGTGCGCAGCCACTCGATCGCGAGCGCCCCGAGCACCGCTGCGGCAAGCGCCGTGACGACCGGCGAGACGCCGAGGAGGTACCCGGCCGCGACCCCGGCGAACGCGACGTGGCCGAGTCCGTCGCCGACGAGCGAGGCGCGCCGCTCGACGAGGAAGAAGCCGACGGCCGGCGCGAGCAGGCCCACGACCGCGCCGATCGCGAACGCCAGCCGCATGAACTCGAGATCAAGCATGGACGTGCGAGGGGTCGTGCCACACGCCGGGGAGCTCGCCGGGAGGGCCGTCGAAGACGACGCCGCCGCGCACGAGCACGATCCGCCCGACGACGCGCTCGACGGCGCCGAACTCGTGCGAGACGTAGAGGATCGTGACGCCGAGCTCGTTGCGCAGCTCGTCGAGGAGCGCGCCGAGCGACTCCTGCGACTCGGCGTCGACGCCGGTGGTGGGCTCGTCGAGGGCGAGCAGCGCGGGCTCCACCGCGAGCGCCTTCGCGATCAGCGCCCGCTGCTGCATCCCGCCCGACAGCGTCCGCAGCGGCGCGTCGGCGCGGCCGCCGAGCCCGACGCGCTCGATCGAGCGGGCGACGATCTCCCGGTCGGCGCGGCGCAGCGGCCCCCATATGCCTGCCGCCGCGAGCCGGCCGGCGGACACGATCTCGCGCACCGTCACGGGTGCCTCGCCGCTGGGACGCGAGCGCTGCGGGAGGTAGCCGATGCGGTGCCGTCGCACCGCGCGCCCCGGCGCCTCGCCGAAGACGCGCACCGAGCCGGTCGACGGCCGCTCGAGCCCGAGCACGAGTCGCAGCAGCGACGTCTTGCCGCCGCCGTTCGGCCCCGCGACGGCGACGAACTCGCCGCGCGCCACCGACAGGGTCACGTCCTCGAGCACGTGAACGCCCGGGCGGTAGGCGAACGAGACGTGGTCGAGCTCGACCGCTAGCGACATCCGAGCGCCTTGCGCAACGCGGCGAGATTCTCGCGCATGACGGAGAAGTAGTCCTTTCCCGCCGCTACCTCGTCCGGCGCGAGCCCTTCGAGCGGATCGAGCACGGCGGTGCGCACACCGGCCGCGCGCGCCACCGTCTGCGCGAGCTTCGGCGAGACGAGCGGCTCGAAGAACACCGTCGTCGAGCCGCTGCGCTCGACGGTTCGCACGAGGCGCTCGAGCGCCTGCGCCGACGGCTCGGACTCGGGCGACAGGCCTTCGAGCGGCACCTGTTCGAGGCGGTAGCGCCGCGCGAGGTAGCCGAAGGCCGCGTGGCTCGTCACGATCTGCCGGCGGGCGCACGTGCGCAGCCCTGCCCGGAAGGCGGCATCGAGGTCGTCGAGCCTGCGCGCGAACGCGGCCGCGCGCTGCCTGCGGCCGAGACTGCCGCCGATCGCGCGGGCCATCGTGCGATAGCGCAGCGGATCGAGCCAGACGTGCGGGTCGAGCGCGGCGCCGCCCCCCGCTCCCCGGAACGGCGCGAGACCCGGGAGGGCGAGAAGGTCGACGGACGGGTCGGCGCGGCTCTCGAGCGCCTGCTCGAGAGCGGGCATGAAGCCGCCGCCGAGGTAGAAGACGACGTCCGCGTCGCGTACGTCCCTCACGTCCCCGGGTGTCAGCTCGCGATCGTGCGGCTCGGCGCCTGCGGGAGTGAGGTTGCGCACGTGCACGGCGCCGCCGCCGATCTCGGAGGCCGCGAACGCGAGCGGGTAGAAGGCGGCGACGACGGTCGTGCCGGAGCGACCGGCGCCGCCGCAACCTGCGAGCACGACCGTGCCTGCGAGCGCCGCGAGCATGAGAACGATTCTCGTCATCGACGACGAGCGTAGCACGTCTATGAGAATGGCTATCATTCACACGGTGGCGACGACACCTTCCGAGATGCCGACCGGGTGGAGCGGGTACGCCCTCGACGTGCTCCGCCAGGTGGGGCTGCGCAACGGCGGCGCGCGGCGCAGCGTCGTCGAGCATCTCGGCGCCCAGCAGTGCTGCCGGTCGGCGCAGGAGATCTTCGACGGGATCCGCGCCGGCGGCGCCAGGGTCGGCATCGCCAGCGTCTACCGCGTGCTCGATCAGCTCGTCGAGCTGCGCCTGGCGCAGCGCGTCGACGTCGGCGACGGCATCACGCGCTTCGAGCCTGCACACGCGGACGGCCACCACCACCATCTCGTATGCGACGACTGCGGCAAGGTCGAGCCGTTCTCCGACGCCGGCCTCGAGCGCGCCCTCGAGCGCGTGGCGGGCAGGCTCGGCTACGCGATCGACGCGCACGAGGTCGTGCTCCACGGCGCCTGCGGCACCTGCCGCTGACACGGCTCTCCGACCGGCGACCCTGTCGCCTGCCTCGCCGGCTGCGATAGGGTCGGGCCTGGGAAAGGGGGTTTGTCTGTGGGCCGTCACAGGGCGAAACCCGAACAGGCCGGCGCCGATGTCCTCGGCGGCCGGATTCGCCAACTGCGAGTCGCGCGTGGGCTGACGCTGAAGGAGCTCGGCCACCGCTCGGGGCTGTCGCATGCCTTCCTGAGCCAGGTGGAGCGCGGGCTCGCGCGACCGAGCGTGTCGACGCTCACCGATATCGCGGGCGCCCTCGGCATCGGCGTCGCCACCCTCGTCTCGCAGACGTCCACCGGGTTCGCGCGACTCGTGCGCGGGGCGACGGCACCGCGGGTCGTCGTCGGTCCGAGCGCGGATACCGTCGCCGTGCGCGCGCTCACCGGGGCGGACGCCCTCATGAAGGTGACCGAGAGCGTCGGCCACTTCCCGTGTTCCGAGAGAATGGCGCATGCGGGCGAGGAGGTCGTCTACGTGCTCGAAGGCGCCGTCGAGGTGACCGTGAACGGCAACGCCTTCGTGCTCGGGCCGGGCGACGTGCTCAACTTCGACTGCTCGGTCGAGCACACCTACCGCTCGCTCGACGGCGTGCCGCCGCGCTTTCTCGTCATCGCGGCCGACCCGGGCCAGTACGCGAGCCCGATCGACGAGAGCGTCTACGAGTACCGCCAGGCCTCGGGCCGCGAACGCGACTAGGAAGGCGGCGCCGGCGGCATGCCGCTCATCTGCATCCCCGGCGCGGGCTCTGTCAGGCCGGGGACGCTGCCGGGGGCCAGCGCGACCCAGAGGCCGAGGGCGACGAGCACGAGCGCCAGCGCCCGGGACACCCTGTCGCCGCCCGGCAGCACCTTCTCGGCGAACACGATCGTCGCGACGAGCGCCATCCACGTGATGCTCATCACGCCGACGGCGAAGAGGACGAGCATCAGCCCGACGCAGCAGCCGACGCAGGTGGCACCGTGCCGGACACCCATCCGCAGCGCGCCGAGCATGCCCTCGCGCCAGCCGTGCAGGACGACGTGGAACGGACTGCGACAGTGGCGCAGGCACACCCGCTTGAGCGGGGTGAGTTGGTAGACGCCGGCGAGGGCGATCGCCGCGCCCGCCACGAGCGGCCCGCCGCTGTCCCACGCGAGGAACGGCAGGTCGGCGGCGCGAACGAGGCGGTCGAGCCCGTAGGCGAGGATGCCGTAGCCCGTCCAGAGGATCAGGTAGCCGGCGACGAACACCGCTGTCGAGGCGCCCGGCCGGCGGGCAGAGCCGCGCGCGACGCGGGCATGGAGCAGCACCATCGGCGTGAGCGACGGCAGCATCATCGCGGCCATCATCGTCACCCAGATGCCGAGATACCAGCCCATCGACCCGAGCGCGCTGCCCGGGCCCGCATCCATGCCGCGCATCCGCAGGCCGACGGTGACCCAGGCGGCAAGCGCGCCGCCGAGGAGCGCCGCCGCGACGACGCGGGGGCGCGGCGCGCCGAGAGCACGTCGTGGCGCGAGCCCGTCCAACACCGGCGGTCTCAGCCGTTCGACCAGTCGATCGGGGCGAAATGGCCGTTCTTGCCGGAGTTGTCCCAGCGCATGCCGTGGCCTGCGATCGTGCTGCCCTCTTCGCCGACCGCCAGCGCCAGAGCGCCGGGCGCGAACGGGTGCGCGTTGCTCGCCCAGATCGGCTCGCCCGGCACGATGCTCGGGGCCGCACGCACGGCGAGCTGCGCGACGCCCGGGATCTCGGCGCTGCGGCGGTTGCCGTCCCGCGTGTAGCTGATGGGGGCGGTCGTGACGCCGAGCACCTCGCCGACGAGCGGCGCCAGCAGGCCCATGGGCCCGCCCGCGCTACCGCCGAAGATCGCCTGCAGCGCGTCGCGCTGCGCGTCGTCTGCGCGCTCGTCGAGGTAGAGCGCGACCGTCGCGTTGCCCTCCCCCATCGGACCGGGCGTGCGCAGCATCGCGACCACGTTGAGGCCGTCGAGCGGGGTGTCGCCGAAGTGTCCCTCGTCGACGTGGAAGGCAAACGGCACCTCACACGCCCCCTGCGTCGGCGTCGAGGTCATCGGCTCCTGCGCCGAGAACAGGCAGGGGCAGACGACGTCGCAGTTGCAGTTCTCGAAGTAGTCCCCCTTGACACGCCAGTGGGTCTCTGTCGCGGCCATGTATCCCTCCATTTGTGCGGATATGGACGAGCTCGCTCGGGACAGTAGACCTGCCGGCAGCGCGCGTAAAGGGCCCGCTCGCTACATCGCCTCGTCCTCCCCGCGCACGCTGAACCCGAGGCGCCAGTCGTCGTCGACCTCGCCGTCGATCGACAGCCGCCACTCGTAGCGGCCGCCGGGCGCGAGCGGCAGCGGGCCGGAGTTGACGGCGAGCGGCATCTCGAGCGGGGTGCCGGGCTTGATGCCCGCGGGCCGGCCGACCTCGAACTCGAGGTCGTCGAAGAACACGATCGGCGCCTCCCCGCCGTCCTCCGCGGGCACGAGCACCGGCTGCCCGTCGGCGTCGAGCAGCTCGAGCCGCAACACGTGCCGGCAGTTGGCCTGATCCCACGGCACGTGCACGAGGATGGCGATCCCGAACGGCGTCGGCGCAGGGCCGGTGAGCGACCAGCCGCCGCCGACGACCGTGAGCTTGCCGTCCGCGACCTGCGCGTAGTCGGCGAGGAGCATCGTCACCTTCACGGTGGGCACTCTACGACCACGTGGCGATAGGACGCACCCGGAGCGGGGCAGCGCTCCCGCGGCGGCCTACCGCGCGGCGAGGTCCGAGGGCGCCTTGGCGCAGGCGCGGCCGATCGGATGCGCGGCCTGCACCACCGCTGCGGAGTCGTGCGCGACACACGTCCCTCCGAGGGTGATCGTGGTGCAGCCGGGGTGCTCGCACGCTCGCAGCATTCCTGTCGCCTCCTGCCCCCTCATGTCGAGCTTGGGACGCCGTTTCATCGAACGCTCCGCACCCGGAACCCGGGCCCTTCGAACATCCCCCTCGGGTCGCAGCGTGTCCCACGATCGGGTGAGAGGCATTCCCTCGGGGGAGGGAGCGAATGCCCCGGGACGGTGGACGCTCCACCCTACCGCGTTCTCGAAGGCCCGGCTGTGCCGCCGCTCGGCCCGTGGCCGCCGGAGCTCGCCGCCGCCCGCCGGCCTCGAAGCGACGCCAGCCCGCAATGCCGCGAGAGACGGGCGCCGGGCACGTGCCCGGCGCCCCTGATGCACTCGTCTACCGCGTCTGCGGGAAGCCGAGATCGACCTTGCTCGTCGCGGGGTCGGGCCAGCGCGAGGTGACGACCTTGCCGCGCGTGTAGAAGTGGATGCCCTCGGGCCCGTAGATGTGACTGTCGCCGAACAGCGACGCCTTCCAGCCGCCGAACGAGTAGTACGCGACCGGCACCGGAATGGGCACGTTGATGCCGACCATGCCGGCGTTCACCTCGAACTGGAAGCGCCGTGCGACCCCGCCGTCGCGCGTGAAGATGGCGGTGCCGTTGCCGTACGGGTTGTCGTTGACGAGCTTCACCGCTTCCTCGTAGCTCCCGCAGCGCACGACCGACAGCACGGGCCCGAAGATCTCGTCGCGGTAGGCGTCCATCTCGGGCGTCACCTCGTCGAGCAGCGACACGCCGAGGAAGAAGCCGTCGCCCTCCGGCGCCGTCCGGCGACCGTCCGCGAGAACCTTCGCGCCCTGCTGCTCGCTCGTGTCGAGATAGCCGGCGACCTTGTCGCGGTGCTCGCGCGTCACGAGCGGCCCCATCTCCGAATCCGGCTCCATGCCGTCGCCGACCTTCACCTTCGGCAGCCGCTCCTGGATCGCGGCCACGAGCGGGTCGGCGACGTCGCCGACGGCGACGACGACGGAGACGGCCATGCAGCGCTCGCCCGCCGACCCGTACGCCGCGCTCACCGCCGCGTCGGCGGCCATGTCGATGTCGGCGTCCGGCAGCACGATCATGTGGTTCTTCGCGCCGCCGAGCGCCTGCACGCGCTTGCCGTGCTTCGTGCCCGTCTCGTAGATGTAGCGCGCGATCGGCGTCGAGCCGACGAAGCTCAACGCCGTCACGTCCGGGTGCTCGAGGAGCGCGTCGACGGCAACCTTGTCTCCGTGCACGACGTTGAAGACCCCGTCCGGCAGCCCGGCCTCCTGCAGCAGCTGCGCCGTGAACATCGAGGCGGACGGATCCTTCTCCGACGGCTTCAGCACGAACGTGTTGCCGCAGGCAAGGGCCGGCGCCCACATCCACATCGGCACCATCGCCGGGAAGTTGAACGGCGTGATCCCCGCCACCACGCCGACCGGCTGCCGGATCGAGTACACGTCGATGCCGCTCGAGGCCTGCTCGGAGAACTCGCCCTTCAGCAGCGTCGGGATGCCGCACGCGAACTCGATCACCTCGAGCCCGCGGGTCACCTCGCCCATCGCGTCGGACAGCACCTTGCCGTGCTCGGCGACGAGCAGCTTGGCGATCTCCTCCTTGTTCTCGTGCACGAGCTCGCGGATGCGGAACATCAGCTCCGCCCGGCGCCCGAGCGAGACGGCGCGCCACGACGCGAAGGCCCGCTTGGCGACCTGGACGGCGCGGTCGACCTCCTCGACCGATGCAAGGTCGACGGCACCCGACTGGCGGCCGGTCGCGGGGTTGAAGACGGGGCCCGTGCGCCCGGAGCCGCCGGCGACGACGGCGCCGCCGATCCAGTGGTGGATCGGGGTGACAGCGGAGCCGTTCGCCTCGGCGGCGCTCTCCGCGGGCGAGGGTGCTAGTTCGGTCATGTCTGCCTCCTGAAGGTGTGGTGTGAGGGTACCGCGTGCCGACCACCGCGCACGAGGCACGTGACGCGGACAGCCGGTTGACGGATCGACGGGGATGACGGACACTGGGAGCGCACACCACGACCGGGACACCCGGTCCGAGCGAGGAGCACAGATGAGGAAGATCGGCAGTGTCGTGGCGATGCTCGCGGTCCTCGTGGGCGTCGTCGCCGCCAGCGCGGGCGCAACGCATTCCTGGGGCGGCTACCACTGGGCGCGCACTGCCAACCCGTTTGCGCTCAAGCTCGGCGACAACGTCGACGCGAACTGGGACAGCTACCTCGCCACGACCTCGAGCGGGTGGTCGCAGTCGACCGTGCTCGACACGCCGGTCGTGCCGGGGCTCACGAGCGGGCGCAAGTGCCGGGCCACCCTCGGCCGCGTCGAGGTCTGCAACGCCGCCTACGGCAAGAACGGCTGGCTCGGGCTCGCCCAGATCTGGTTGTCGAGCGGGCACATCAGCCAGGGCGTCGCAAAGATGAACGACACCTATTTCAACCTGGCGAAGTACAACACCCCCGACGAGAAGAACCACGTGATGTGCCAGGAGGTCGGCCACACGCTCGGCCTCGACCACACGAGCACCGACGGCTCCTCGCAGGGGACGTGCATGGACTATTCGACCAGCCCGTCGAGCACGGCGCCGAACGCGCACGACTACGAGGAGCTCGGCATCATCTACAGCCACCTGGACGGCTCGACCACGGTCGGCGCCGTCGCCCCGGGCAAGGGTGGGAAGCCGTTCGCGGAGGCGAACCCGCGCAACGGCAAGGTCTACGTCGACGACATGGGCAACGGCGTCATGCGCGTCACGTTCGTCTACTGGGCCGACGAGGGCTAGAGCGCGAGAGGCGGCGAGCCCCGCCCTCGAACGGCTAGACCGTGAGGCCTGCCTCGGCCAGGGGTCTGCGTGCCCACGCGAAACGCTTCGCGTACCAGCCCTGCAGCGGATCGAGCGACACCCCGCGGCTCGACGAGTGCACGAACCAGCCGCCGCCGACGTAGATCCCCATGTGGCCGATCTGCGCAGGCGTCGACCGCGGGCCCTTGTCGCCGAAGAAGATGAGGTCGCCCGGCTCGAGCGCGTCCATCGCGATGCGCTGCGCGGGGGCGACCTCGGCGCTCATCACGTACGTCGTGCGGCCCCTGATGACTCCGGCGAGCACGGGGGCGCCCGCGAACGGCTCGGCCTTGTAGACGCGCCAGACGAAGCCCGAGCAGTCGAAGCCGCCCGGGGCCGTCACCCAGCCGCCGGGCGCGGTCGCGCTCCACAGCTTCTGCCGCCTCTCCGACGTCCCCGCCCACACGTACGGGTAGCCGACGAAGCGCAGCGCCCTCGTGAGCACGCTGCGCTGCCAGTCGTTCAGCTGAGGCAGCACGAACGTCTGACTGAGCTGGTCTACCCAGGCGGTCTGGCCGTCGCTCAGCGCCAGTACGCGGGCGAGCGAGTAGGCGGCCTCCGCGCGCGTCGCCGGCTGCGTCGGGAGTAGCTCGAGGTCGTCCTGGTCGGCCGGGTGGTCGACGCGCAGGCCGAGCAGGCGCGCGACGGTCTCGGTGCCGAGCATCGAGGTCGGCGCGATGCCCGCGTCGCGGGCAGCGACGCGGAAGCGCCCGGCGGCGGGCAGGAGGCCGAGTGCGGCGACGATCTGTGCGTCGAGCTCGCGCATCGTCACGGGAAGGGACGGATCGGCCGGCGCCTTCGCCTGCCTGCCGAGGGCGGTGAGCGCGTCGTAGAGCTCGCCGCGGGTGAGAGGATCGGTGGGGCGGAACGCGGCAGGGTCGGGGTCGCCTCCGAGCAGGCCGGCTGCGGTCACGGTCGCGATCTGCGCGTCCGCCCACGACGAGACGGCCGGCACGGCGGGAGGCCCGGGCACGGCGGGAACCGGGGGCTGCGCGGCAAGCGCCGGTGCCGCGAGCGCGGCGGCGACGACGGCGAGCGCGGCGAGGAGAGCGCGTCTCATCCCTTCCTGTATCGGCCTCCGTCCGCCGGGCTTGACCTCGAGCGAGGGAAGCCGCGGCCCGCCCGCACGGGGCGCGCGCAGTCCGGCGGCGCGCTGCGCGATTACAGTGCCGCGATGCGTCCGACCCTGGCGGCCGAGCTCGTCCTCTGCTCGTTCTCCGTGGAACCAGCGGAAGAACGCGCTCTGCGGCCGGCGGTGCTCGGCGACAGGGTCGACGGCTCCCGCCCGGCACCGTGACGACCGAGCACGGCATCCGCGACTGGCTCGCCTCCGTCGAGCAGGCGGAGCCCGAGGAGCAGTGGGCGCTCGTCTGTTTCCTCGCCGGCCGCACCGTCGACCTCGACGCCGACGAGCTCGACGCGGCGCTGCGGCGCGCCCAGCTGCTGCTCGCAGCGGGCGGCGACCCACGCCGGCCGCTCGAGCTCCACGGCCGTGCCGTCACCGCGCTCGCCGACGACATCGACACGCCCGCAGCCCGCGCCCGGCTGCGCGCAGGCCTCGACGGGCTCGCGCCTGCGGCCGAGGGGCTTGCCGGCGCGACCGAGGCGCTGCGGCTGCTGCGCGGCGACGGCGACCTCGCATGGCAATGCTTCGCGCTGGCGCTGCTCGCGGCGGAGCTCGCCGGCGACGACTGACTGCGCGTCGCCGTCAGGCCCGAAGCGGCTGATAGTCTTGACTTCCGTCCGCCTCGGAGCCCGGCTCCGGGCGGCCTGCCGCCCGCACCCGGCCGAGGCGGCGCCGCTCGTTCCCCCGTCCCAGCTCTCCGCCACGGTCCGTGCAAAGGAGCCGTCACCCGACGTGAGCACCGTCGACCCACCCGACCTGGCCCTGTGGCCGACCCTGCGCAACCTGTTCCCGCTGTGGTGGGAGCAGCGGCGCATGGTCGCGCTCGGGCTCGCGTGCGCGCTCGTGTTCACCGGGCTCTCGCTGCTGATCCCGGTCCTGATCCAGCGCACGATCGACCGCGCCATCGACGGTGGCGAGAAGCGCCTCCTCCTTCCCACCCTCGCGGCGATCCTCGTCGTTGCCGCGCTGCGCTTCGCGTTCAACTTCGCGCGCCGCTATGCGACTGCGCGCGTCGGCATCGCCGTCGAGGCGCGGCTGCGCGAGAAGCTCTACGACGCCTATCTCACCTACCCGCGCGCCTTCTACGACCGCCACGCCACCGGCGAGGTGATCTCGCGGGCGACGAACGACATCTACCCGGTGCGCTACTTCATCGGCTGGGGCGTCGTGCAGGCGCTGCAGAGCGTGATGATGCTCGTCGGCGCCGCGATCGTGCTGACGAGCGTGAACGCGCGGCTCGCGCTCTACGCGGCGCTCGCGATGCCGCCGATCGCCGTCCTCACCTACGTGTTCGCGCACAAGGTGTTCCCCATCTCGCGCGCGGTGCAGGCACGCAAGGGCCATCTGACCGAGGCATCCGACGAGGCGGTCGTCGGCATCGAGATGGTGCAGGCGTTCGGTCGCGAGGACGACGTCCGCGCGCGCTTCGGCACGCGGGCGGAGGCCGTGCGCGCCGAGACGATGCGGCAGGCGGGCGTCGAGTCGCGCTTCCTGCCGGGCCTCATCTTCCTGCCCTTGCTCGGGATCGCCGCCGTCCTCTACTTCGGCGGCCGCGAGGCGATCGCCGGGACGCTGACGATCGGCCAGTTCACGCTCTTCATCACGCTGCTGCTACAGCTCGTGTGGCCGCTCGAGGCGCTCGGCTGGATCATCAACCTCGGCCAGCGCGCCACCGCGGCCGCGTCGCGGGGCTTCGCCTGGCTCGACGGCATCGAGCCGCTCGCCGAGCGCCCCGACCCGGCGGCGCTCCCGGACGGCCCGCTCGCCGTGCGGATGGAGGGCGTGCGCTTTCGCTACGGCACCGGCTCCGAGGTGCTGTCGGGCGTCGACCTCGAGATCGAGCCGGGCGAGATCGTGGCCGTGTGCGGCGCCACCGGGGCCGGCAAGACGTCACTCCTCAATCTCGTCCCCCGCTTCTACGACCCGAGCGCCGGACGCGTGCTGCTCGGCGGCGTCGACAGCCGCGATCTGGCCCTGGCGGGACTGCGGCGCTCGGTCGCGCTCGTGACCCAGAAGGCGGTGCTGTTCTCGGTGCCGCTGCGCGACAACCTGCTCGCCGCCCGGCCCGACGCCGACTGGGAGGAGGTGCTCGCCGCGTGCGAGGCGGCGGGCGTGGCCGCCTTCGTCGACGGGCTGCCCGACGGGTACGACACGCTCATCGGCGAGCGCGGGGTCAACCTCTCCGGAGGCCAGCGCCAGCGCGTCGCCCTCGCGCGCGCGCTCATCGCCGGCGCCCGCGTGATCGTGCTCGACGACCCGATGTCGGCCGTCGATACGGAGACCGAGCGCCACCTCGTCGCCAACCTGCGTTCCGCCGTCGCCGGCCGCACCGTCCTCATCGCGGGCCAGCGGCTGTCGACGGTGCTCGTCGCCGACCGTGCGCTCGTGCTGCGTGACGGGCGCATCGTCGAGAGCGGCCTGCCGCAGGACCTGATCCGCGCCGGCGGCGCGTTCGCCGAACTGTTCGGAGACGAAGCCCTTGCAGCCTGAGGCGAGACGAAGCGGGCTCTCGCGCCTCTGGCCCTACACGGCGGGCCGGCGGCGGCGGCTGGCGCTGATCATGCTGCTCGCCGCCGTCTCGGCCGCGGCGCCGGTCGCCGGCTGGACGATCGTCGGCGACGCGATCGACAACGGCATCCGCGCCTCCGATCCCGCGCGGCTGCGCCTCGACGTCGCTGCGTACATCGCCGTCGGCGTCGCCGCCTGGGCGCTCGGCACGACCACCTGGATCATGCTCGCCGGCATGGGGCAGCGCGCCGTGCTCGACCTTCGCCGCGACCTCTTCGACCATCTGACGTCTCTGTCGCTGCGCTACTTCTCGCAGCAGAAGGCCGGCTGGATCATCGCGCGACTCACGTCCGACGTGGACGCGCTCTCCGATGTGCTCAACCAGGGCCTGACGACGCTCGTCGTCAACTCGCTCACGCTCGTCGCCGCGGTCGGCGGGCTGTTCCTGCTCGACTGGCGCCTCGGCCTCGTGGCGCTGCTCGTGCTTCCTCCCGGGATCCTCGTGACGCGATGGTTCCAGCGAACGTCGCACATCGCGTTCTCCGACGTGCGCACGCGAATCGCCGCCGTCACCGCGCAGCTCGCCGAGTCGGTGTCGGGCATGGCGGTCGTGCAGGCGTTCAACCGCGAGCGCGCATTCCAGAGCGAGTTCGCCGAGCTCAACGAGGCGAACCGCGTCTCCAACCTCCATGCGCAGAAGCTGTCGTCGTTCTTCTTCCCGGCGATCGAGTTCCTCGGAGTCACCGCAACGGTGTTCGTCCTCTTCGCGGGAGCGAAGCTGATCGACGGCGGCTCGCTCAGGATCGGGACGCTGATCGCGGCCGTCGGCATGCTGCAGCTCGTGTTCCAGCCGCTGCAGGAGCTGTCGGAGCTGTACGGCCAGGTGCAGGCGGCGAGCGCGGCGATGGGCAAGATCTCCACCGTCCTCGACGCCGACCAGGAGATCGGCGACCGGCCCGGCGCACGGCCGATCGGCCGCATCGGCGGCCGCGTCCAGCTCGACGGCGTCGTCTTCGCCTACGGCGAGGAACCGGTCGTCCACGACATCTCGATCGAGGTGCCCGAGGGCGGCTGCATCGCGCTCGTCGGCGAGTCGGGCGGCGGCAAGTCGACGATGGCGAAGCTGATCGCCCGCTTCTACGACCCCCTCGAGGGCGCCGTCCGCGTCGACGGCACCGACCTGCGCGACGTGCAGCTTCGCTCCTACCGGCGCCAGCTCGGCGTCGTGCTGCAGGACCCGTTCCTGTTCAGCGGCACGATCGCCGACAACATCCGCTTCGGCCGCCCCGAGGCGCGCGACGAGGAGGTCGAGGCGGCCGCGCGAGCGATCGGCGTCGACCGTGTCGCGGCGCGCTTCGAGGAGGGCCTCCAGCACGTCGTACGCGAGGGGGGCGCCGGCCTGTCGGCGGGCGAGCGGCAGCTGATCTCGATCGCCCGCGCGCTGCTCGCCGACCCGCGCATCCTCATTCTCGACGAGGCGACCTCGAACATCGACCGGCCGAGCGAGATCCTCATCGAGCGGGCGTTCGACACGCTCCTGCGCGGGCGCACGTCGATCATCATCGCCCATCGCCTGGCGACGGTGCGGCGGGCCGACGAGATCCTCGTGATCGAGAAGGGGCGCATCGCCCAGCGCGGCAGCGAGGCCGAGCTGCTCGCCACGGACGGGCCGTTCAGGCGTCTTGCCGAGACCTTCGACGGCTCGCTCGCCCGCAGAGTCGCCTGACGGGAAGGCAGCAGCCGCTCGCGCTCAGGAGAGCACCCAGACGTCGTCGCGCATGATCGGCGTTGCGCGGCCGTCGCCGTCGAGCCCATCGACGTCCGGCTCGGCATCGCCCGTGAGCTGGATCAGCGCAGGCCGCTCCTCGCGCCACGAGCGGATCCACTCGAGCATGAAGGCGGGCGTCTTGCCGAGCATCTCCGCGGGCCCGAGCTCGATGGCGGCGCGCCGCAGATGCTGATCGACGTAGCGCACGGTGACCCGCTTCGCGCCCGCCCGGTACGCCTCGCGGAAGACGGCGCGGGCGTTGCCGGCGTGTTCGACCTGGCACCCCACGACGACCTCCTGGCCCGGCTGCACGTCGGCGCCGACGCGGACGGCCAACTCGGCGTAGCGCCGCAAGCGCTCGTCGGGAGTCACCGCGCGAGCCTACCCGACCGATCCCCGTCGCAGCCGCGCATCGCTGCTGCACCTGCGAGGCGCACGCCAGGCACATGCCTGGCGTGCAGTCCGAGCGTCCGTCAGAGGACGCTCACTCGCCCCAGTCGAAATCGCGGGGAGACCGCCCCCACAGATCCTCGTCCAGCGCCGGGCCCTCGAGGGAAACGGCGTCCTTCGTCAACTCCTGGCCCGGCCAGGGCAGCGCTGCCGAGCGAAGCTCCGCGGCGGGCTCGCCGTCGAGCGTCTCCTCGAGGCGCGCCTGCTCCTCGGACTTGAACAGCGGATGGTTCTCGAACGGATCCTCGATCTGGTACCGGTCGAGCGGCATGTTGCCGTCGAGATCGGCATTGCGCCTCTTGAGCTCCAGGTGGTCCTGGATCACGCTTGCGAAGTACGAGTGGGTTTCGACCGGCATATGGCCTCCCGGGTCGGGGACAGGGCTGCAGAACGCCAGGTGAAGAGTCTAGCCGACCACGATGTGCCTGCAAGCGAACCGTTTCGCCGCGCGCAGCGGCGGGCATGTGTCACCATCTGCTCATGCCACGCCTTCCCACGAACCCGGTCTCGGCGGGCTTCCTGCTCTACAAGGCCTGGCGGAGGCTGCCGGCCAAGCAGCGGCGCCAGCTTCTCGACGCCGCGCGCAGGCACGGCCCCGCGGCGGCCGCCGCCCTCGCGGCGGTCGCGAAGACGCGCGCCCGCAAGAAGCCGTAGCCGTCAGGCGGGGGCGCCGGCGAGCGCCGCACGCACGATGCGGTCCTGCTCGCGCTGGTGGGCGGTCGGATAGCCCTCGCTCGGCGCCGCGCGCCAGGGACGGCCGACGTAGGAGACAGCGCTGAGCGACGAGCTCGAGCGGGCCGCGTCCTCGAGACGATGGCGGATCGACCGCCACGCCCCCATGTTCTGCGGCTCCTCCTGCGCCCACACGATCTCCGTCAGGGCCGGGTACGACGCCACGAGCGCGGCGAGGGCCTCGACCGGGAACGGGTACAGCTGCTCCACGCGGGCGACGGCGGTCGAGACGGCGCGGGGGCGCTCCTCATGGCCGACGATGTCGTAGTAGACCTTGCCGCTGCAGAGCACGAGCCGCCGCACGGCAGCACGGTCGACGACGGAGACGTCGTCGATCACCTGCTGGAACGCTCCCTCCGAGAGCTCCGGCAGCGTCGACGAGGCCTGCTTGAGGCGCAGCAATCCCTTCGGCGTCATCACGACGAGCGGCCGCGCGGTGGCGTCGAGCGCCTGCCGGCGCAACAGGTGGAAGAACTGGGCCGCCGTCGTGCAGTTGGCGATACGGATGTTGTCCTGGGCACCCTGCTGCAGGAACCGCTCGAGGCGCGCGCTCGAATGCTCGGGGCCGTTGCCCTCGTAGCCGTGGGGCAGGAGCAGCGTCAGGCGGGAGGTCTGGCCCCACTTCGAGCGGCCCGCGACGAGGAACTGGTCGATCACGATCTGGGCGCCGTTGACGAAGTCGCCGAACTGCGCCTCCCACAGCACGAGCGCATCGGGTGCGGCGACGGAGTAGCCGTACTCGAAGCCGAGCGGGGCGTACTCGGAGAGCGGGGAGTTGTAGACCTCGAAGGAGGCGGTGGCGCCGGGCAGGTGCTGGATGGGCGCGTAGGTCTCGCCCGTGGCAGGGTCGTGGAACATGAGATGCCGGTGCGCGAACGTGCCGCGCTCGGCGTCCTGACCGGAGAGCCGCACGGGAATGCCCTCCTCGAGCAGTGAGCCGAACGCGAGCGCCTCGGCCTGGCCCCAGTCGATCCCTCCCTCGACGATCGTCGCCCGCCGGCGTTCGAGCTGCCTGGCGAGCTTCGCGTTGACGACGAACGACTCCGGCACCGTCAGGAGCTGCTCGTTGAGCGCGCGCAAACGGCCTGCCGGCACCGCCGTCACGACGGCATCGCCCGTCGTCGTGACGGCGGTCACCTCGGCCGGCACGGCGGCGGCCGCCGGCTCCTGGCCGATGGCCGACCGCAGGCGCTCGTGCGCGGCACGCAGCGTCTCCGTCACGTCGCCCACGTACGCGTCCACCTCCTCCTGCGTGGCGTCGCCGTCGGCGACGAGGTGCGCGGCATAGACCTCGCGCACCGTGGGCTGGCGCTGGATGCGCTCGACCATCAGCGGTTGCGTGTACGACGCGTCGTCCTGCTCGTTGTGGCCGAAGCGCCGGTAGCCGACGAGGTCGATGACGACGTCGTGGCCGAACTCCTCGCGGAAGGCGAGCGCGAGCCGGACGGCCGACAGGGCCGCCTCGGGATCGTCGGCGTTGACGTGCACGATCGGCACGTCGAAGCCCTTGGCGAGATCGCTCGAATAGCGGGTCGAGCGGCTCTCGGTCGGGTCGGTCGTGTAGCCGACCTGGTTGTTCGTGATCAGGTGCAGGGTGCCGCCGGTGGCGTAGCCCTCGAGCGCCTGCAGGTTGAGCGTCTCGGCGACGACGCCCTGGCCGGGGAAGGCTGCGTCGCCGTGGATGAGAACGGGGAGCGCGACCGACGGGTCGTGCAGCCCCGCGCCGCCGGAGCGGTCGGTCTGCTGCGCACGCGCCCGGCCCTCGACGACCGGCCCCACCGCCTCCAGGTGGCTCGGGTTGGGAACGATCGTCACCTCGATCTCGCCCGCCGGCGTCGTACGCGTGCCGGACGCGGGAAGGTGGTACTTGACGTCGCCGGTGCCGCCTTCCGGATCGACGACGAGCGCGTCGATCGAGCGCTCGCCCTCGAACTCGCGCAGGATCGACTCGTACGAGCGCCCGACCGTGTGGACGAGCGCGTTGAGGCGGCCGCGATGCGCCATTCCGATCACGACCTCGTGCGCGCCCGCTTCGGCTGCGAGCGCGATCGTCTCGTCGAGCATCGGCACGAGCGCCTCGAGACCCTCGAGCGAGAACTGCTTCTGGCCGAGGAAGGAGCGGCGGAGATACTGCTCGAAGCCCTCCGCCTGGGAGATCCGGCGCAGCAGCGCCTTGCGCTCGTCCGGGCTGAGAGGGCGGCGAAAGCGCCCCGATTCGATCGCCTGCCGCAGCCAGACGCGCTCGGCGTGGTCGGAGATGTGCTCGATCTCGTAGGCGATCGTGCCGGTGTAGACCTCGCGCAGGCGCGGGAGCGCCTCGAGCAGCGTGTCGCCGGGGACGTAGAGGCGCAGGAGCGACGCCGGGATGCGCGCCTGCAGCTCGGGCGTGAGCGGGGGCAGGAGTCGCGACTCGTCGAGCGCCGGGTCGCCGGGGGGCTCCGACCCGAGCGGGTCGAGATGCGCCGCCAGATGGCCGTGCATCCGGTAGGCCTTGACAAGAGCCATCGCCGCCGCGACGCCGCCGAGGAGCGTCTCGTCGACGGCGGCCGGCGTGCGGGACGGCTCGGGGGTGGGCTGCGGCGTGCTCGCCTGCCCGGCGGGAGCCGGCGGCGGGAAGGCCACGGACGGCGGCGGGGCCGGCGCGGGCGGGGAGACCAGGCCGTTCCCGTCCCCATCGCGCGACCCGATCAGACGCGAAAGGCCGGGCAGCGCCGCCACGGCGGCCTGCGGCTCGCCCTCGAACAGCGCCCGCCACTCGGGCGGCACGGCCCCCGGCGCGTCGAGGTAGTCCTCGAGCATCTGGGCGACGTAGCCGGCATTGAGCCCTGACCGATCGGTTGCGCTCATCGAAGGTGTTGTACCAGCGGTCGTATCGCTCCCCGCCGGGCGGACACGTGCCGGGATCCGTTCGAGGGCGCCGTCCGGCAAGCGTCTGCGCGGCGGATGCAGGCTCAGATGAGCGGGTTTCCGGTGATGACCGCGAGAGTCATTCCGACCACCCAGGCGAGCATGGCAAACAGGGCTGCCTTGAGGGCGAGCTTCTCGTAGCGCGGGCTCATGCGCGCGACGACGAGCGCGAGGATGATCGCGATCGGAGCGGTGCGCGCGGGGCGCGCCTCGAGCTCGAGGATCAGGCCCATGCCCATCGCGATTCCCGACAGCGCCACCGACGCGACGCCGAGCAGGCCGGCGACGGCGTCGACGGCCGTGTAGCGCTCCCTCCGCTCGTCCACGGCGCTCACCGGCGCACCTCCGCGCGTGCGCTGCGAGGCGACCGGCCGGGCCTGCGGCTCGGCCGCGGCCTGACAGGCCTGCGCGCACGCACGGTGCCGGAGCGCGCCAGCGCGCCGCCCGGCGGCGTGTCGTCGACGGGAACGAGCGGCGCCGGTTCGGCCGGCAGCGGCTCTGCCTTGATCGCCCACCAGACGACGACGCAGAGATAGACGATGGGGATTTTCAGGATCAGCAGCATGAAGACGATCTCCCAGACCATGCGCCAGCCATCCTACGCGATCGGGGCGTCAACGTGAGCGGCGGGCGAGCACCGTCGCCGCGAGCGCGTTTGCGAGGCCGCCCGCGACGGCGAGCACGAGCAGGCCCGAGCCGAAGGTGGTCGTCGTGGTGCCCGCCCGCGTGTCCACGGCGACGAGCACGAGCGGTCCCAGCGCGAGCCGGAGCACATCCGCGCCGGACGCCTGCGAGACGGCCGCGAGCGCGGCCGCGGCCGTGTAGGCGAGCAGCCCCGCCGCGAGCGCGCCGAGGAGGAATGCCTTCACAATCCGCATGCCGCCCTCCCGTCGGAGGCGAGGACGGTGAGAGCGACCGCGTGCGCGCAGAGAGGCCCGGCTGCGATCGCCACGGATGCCGATCCGAGCGCGGCGGCGACCGCCGCGGCAAGGACGCCGGCTGCGGCGACGGCGAGCGGGCCCGCGAGCGCGACGAGCGCCCGGCGCCGGGACGCCAGCGCGGCGTGCAGGAGGTAGGTGCGCCGCCCGCGTACGACGAGCGCCGTCGGAACGCCGCGCAGCGCCACCGCGTGCGCCGCCTCGTGGAACGCAAGCCCTCCGCCGCAGGCGGCCCCGATCGCAAGCGCAGCGGACGGCTCGACGCTGCCGGCGAACGCCTCGACGTGGGCGACCGCGAGCACGCCGAGGAAAGCGATCGCCGCCGCCCGCCGCCACACCGCGGCGAACACCGTGAGCACGGATCTGCGTGCGGAGGTCGTGTCGACGGGATGCCGGCGCGCGGTCGAGTGGGGAATCGCGCCGGCGGGGAGCAGCCGGGCCGCCAGGCGAAGCCAGGCCAGGAGACGACGCAGGCGTCCACCGGGATGGTCGAGGTTCGCGAGGCTGAGGCGGTTGAGCTGCCAGACGAAGGCGAGCACGTCGGCGCGGGCGCGGGCGACGGGGAGGGCGAACGTGGCGGCGACCTCGTCCACGATCTCTGCCAGGCTCGCGCCCACGCGTGCCAGCACCAGCTCCCCGGCGGCGTTGAGCGGCCATCCCTCGCCCCGAACCTCGTCGGCGAGGAGCCCGTCGCGCAGCGCCACCCCATGCGGCAGCACGAGGCGGTCGCCGGACTCGAGCATCAGCCGCCCCTGCGCACGCGTGCCACGAAGGCGCCGTGCGCAGCCAGCCACGCGCAGCAGACGAGCAGGGCGGCGGCCACAGGCGACGGCAGCCCCGCGGCAACGAGGCGCGGCCCGCTGAGGCCCGCCAGCACCGACGCCGCGGCAAGGCAGGCGGCGAAGGCGGCGAACGTGGCAAGCTGATCGCCGATGCCGCCGCCGCGGCAGGGGACGAGCACGCCGGCCAGTACCGCGACGGCGACGGTCCCGGCCAGCATCGCCGCCACGGAGGCAAGCGCGCCGCCGCGAGCGCCGGACACGACGGCTGCCAGGACGACGACGGGAGCGACGGCCGCGAGGACGACCGCCGCCGCGACGAGCGAGGCGGGAGCGGGAGGCGTCAGGCGCCCCGTGGGGGCAGCCGCCCACAGCCAGCGGCCGCGAAGGACGGCTCCGGCCGTCGCCGTCGGCACGAGCGCGGCGCCGAGCAGCGTGCTCGTCACCCCGAGCTGCAAGGGCGCCGGGGCGCCCGCGCCCGAGGCCGTGGCGAGCACCACCCCGGCGACGCCGAGCAACGACGCGAAGGCGATCCCGATGCGTGTCTCGCCGCGCCGCGCAAGGAGCGCGAGGACGGCCGTTCCCGCCGCGAGCGCACCGACTCCGCGCACGACGGCCGTCGCGCGAAGCGCTCGCCGCCGTGCGGCCGGCGGCCGCACGGCGGCGAGCCACGCCCAGGCTGCCGCGAGCGCTGCGCCCGCCGCCGCAGACCCGGCGACCGCCTGCCAGGCGCCCTGCGACCCCGCGAGAGACAGGGCCGTCAGGCCCACCGGGCCGAGCGCAACGTCGCCCGCCCACGCCCCGGCGGCGAGCCAGCAGGCTGCGGCGGGGACGACGACGAGCGGCGCCAGCAGGCGGCCGCGAGCGGCATGGGCGATCGCTTCCACCGCGAGAGCTCCGGCGGCCACGCCCACAACGGGGACGAGCGTGAGCGCGACGCCTGCCGGGCGCCCTCCCGGTGAGGCCGCAGCGACCACGAGGGCGAGAGCGGCGACACCCGGCAGCACGGCCGCAGCGGCGAGGAGCAGCGGGGCGAGCGCCGACGCCGTGACGGCCGCCATCGCGCCGACCGGGGCGGCGGCGAGCTGCGGCCCGAGCTCGCCCCGGCCGCGGGCGGAGAGGCCGAGGACGCCGCCCGCGGCGGCGGCGGCGAGCAGCGGGCCGACGACGAGCGCGCGGGCGACCGCCGCGTCGGCGAGGGACGGGCCGAGCTCGCGCGCGAGCACGGCGCCGAGCCGCGCGAGGAGGACGGGCGCCCCCGCGAGCGCGACGCAGGTGAGCGCGGCCGCAACGGGCGAGAGCCGTGCCAGTGACGCGAGGCGCCGGAGCTGGCAGACGCACAGCGCCCTACAGAGCAGCCAGGTCATCCCGCACCCGACCGCGCAGGCCGCGCTCTCCGACGACATCCAGGAAGACCTCCTCGATCGACGACGCGCGTCGCCGCTCTCGTAGCTCGGCCGGGGTCCCGCGCTCGACGACGCGGCCCTGCGCGAGCAGCACGAGCTCGTCGCACGACGCGTCCGCGAACGCCAGGTCCTGGGTCGCGAGCAGGACGCCGCAGCCGCGGGAGGCGAGCGCGCGCATCGCCTCGTCCAGCACCACGATCGCCTCCGGGTCGAGCGTCGCCGTCGCCTCGTCGACGAGCACGAGCGGTGGGGCGAGCGAGAACGCGGCGACGATGCTCGCCTGCCGGCGCAGTCCGCGGGAGAGGGAGCCGAGCCGCTGCCCGGCGCGCGGAGCCAGTCCGAACGCGTCGAGCAGCACGCGCGCGCGGACGGTCGCCTCGTCGCCAGCGCGCCAGAGCCCGTGCACGAGCGCCACGAGCTCTCCCACCGTGAGCTCGTCGAAGCCGGCCGGCTCGTCCGGCACGAGACCGACCCGCGCACGGGCGAGCCGGCTGCCCGCGGGCTCGCCCGCAACGACGGCCGTTCCCGCATCGGGTCGCGTCAGGCCGGCGACGACGTGCAGCAGCGTCGTCTTGCCGGAGCCGTTCGGGCCGACGAGACCGACGACCCGGCCCGCGGGCACGCGCACGTCGACGTCCGCCAGAGCCGCTGCGCGGCCGTAGCGCTTGGCGAGACCACGGGCGACGAGGGGAACGGGAGGGTGGCTCGACGCCACCCTCCCGCCGCTCTCAGGACGGGCTCTTGCAGACAACCTTGAAACCCGACCAGCCGAACTGGATCTCGGCGCTGCCGCCACCGTGGCGGCACCAGGCCGCGTACGCCAGCGCGATGGCATAGGCGAAGCCGACGACGACGATCCACCAGACGACCTCGTCCGTCTCGGCGACCTCGCCGCGGTAGGCGAGCGCGGGCGGCTTGTAGGCCGGGGCCGCGAGCGCGAGCGCTGTGTCCATGCGTCCCTCCTTCGATTCGTGGGTGACGCAGCTCACGCTAGGCGGGCAACAGGAACAGGTGTGTGCCGCCTTTGTGCCGGATGCGTGACGGCGAGCCTTCACATCGCGCTCACAGGAGATCGATACGGTAGGGGCTCGACCACCGTCCCGCAAGGAGGAAGCCCGTGCATTCCGTCCGTCTGCTGGTCGCCGCCGTCGTTGCCGCGGCCGTCCTCGCTCCCGTCGCCGCCTCGGCCGAGCGCATGTGGCTCGGCTTCCACGACGACCCCGTGCTGCGCTTCGACGCAAATCGGCAGGCGGAGATGGATCTCGCGCACGGCGCCAACAACGCGTCGATCCTGCGGACGCTCGTGACCTGGGCCGACGTCGCCCCGACGCGGCCGGCGAATGCCGCCGATCCGTTCGATCCCGCCTACCGGCTCGACGACCTCGACGAGCTCGTCCGCAACGCCCAGGCGCGCGACATGGAGGTGCTCCTCACCTTGTGGGGCACGCCGCCGTGGGCGAACGGCGGCAAGGGCCGCAACGTCCTGCCGACGAATCTGGCCGACTTCCAGAACTTCTCGCGGGCGCTGGCCGCGCGCTACTCGGGCCGCTACGCCGGCTACCCGTTCGTCCGCTTCTACGGCATCTGGAACGAGTCCAACCTGGGTCTCTTCCTGTCGCCGCAGTTCAACGCGAAGGGGCAGATCGTCTCCGCCGCCGCCTACGCGAAGCTCGCCGCGGCGGGATACGCCGGGATCAAGGCGGGCAGCCCCAGGGCGCTCGTCGCGATCGGGGAGACGTCGTCGAACGGGCGCGACAGGAAGAAGGCCGGCGTCAGCGACGCGGTGTCGCCGGGCAAGTTCGCCGAGCTCGTGGCAAAGGCGAACAGGAAGCTCAAGTTCGACGCCTGGGCGCAGCATCCGTACCCGGTGCCGGTCAACCTGAAGCCGACGCAGAAGGTGAGGTGGCCGAACGTGGCGCTGTCGTCGCTGCCGCGGTTCGAGAAGGCGCTCGACGGCTGGTTCCAGCGCAGGAACATCCCCATCTGGATCACCGAGTACGGCCACGAGACGAGGCCGGGAGAGCCGAAGGGCGTCACCGAGGCGCAGCAGGCGCAGTACATCCCGCAGGCGATCGCGCTCGTCCGGAAGGATCCGCGCGTGACGATGTTCGTCTGGTTCGTGCTGCGGGACTCTCAGGGCAGCCCGTGGCAGAGCGGCCTCTACCGCAGGGACGGGAGCGCGAAGCCCGGCCAGGCGAGGTTCGCGGCCGCCGCCGCCGCGCTGCGCGCGACGAACGGGAAGGTCACGGTCAAGGGCGGGACGAAGGATCCGGCCCTCACGGTCTACGTGCGCTCGTTCTGCGCCAACAACGCGCCGGGAACCCCCGTCGGGATCACGTCGAAGACGACGCGGGGCGCGGCGGTCGTCGCGGTGTCGCAGCCGAGCGTCGCCCTCGCGCCCGACTGCACCGTGTCGTACCGCGTGACGGGCCTGACGGTCGCCAGGAAGCAGACCTACACGGTGAAGGCGAGCCTGAACACGGCGAACGGCGACGCCGTCACGCGCACGATCACGATCGTCGGAGTCTGAGCGCGACGGGAGGTTGTAAGGAGAAGGAAAACTCCCGCTAACCGGGAATTCCCTCGGGCGTCAAACGTTGTAGACTATACGGACACCGTTCCCGCGGAAACGCGTTCGACGGGGCTGCGTGGAGCGAGCCCTGGAAGAACGGTGTCGAGTGAGCCCCGAAGCGCTCGTGCGACCGCAGCGCAGCCCCACGCGCGAGCATCCACGACGAGGACGAAGATACCGAAAGGAATCACGCTGAACACGACGATCGACATCCCTGCCATCGACACCTTCCTGTCCGACGCCCAGGAGCGCGGACGCGTGGAGGCGTCGGAGCTCGAGGCCCTGGCGCTCGAGCTCGACCTCGACGAGGTCGCCGTCGACGACGTGCGGGCGGCGCTGGCCGACCGCGCGATCACCGTCGGCGAGACCGAGGACGCCGAGGAGCCCGACGCTGCCGCGGCAGCCGAGGAGGCCGCCTGGACCGCCGACGCGGCCCCGGTGCTGACCGACTCGCTCCAGCTCTTCCTGCAGGACGTCGGCAGGCACAAGCTCCTCACGGCGGCCGAGGAGGTCACGCTCGCGAAGCGCGTCGAGCGCGGCGACAAGGCCGCGAAGGAGCGCATGATCAACGCCAACCTGCGCCTCGTCGTCTCCATCGCGAAGAAGTACCGCGGCCACGGCGTGCCCTTCCTCGACCTGATCCAGGACGGCGTCATCGGCCTCAACCGCGCGGTCGAGAAGTTCGACTGGCGCAAGGGCTACAAGTTCTCCACGTACGCGACGTGGTGGATCCGGCAGGCCTGCCAGCGGGCGATCTCCAACCAGGGCGCCACGATCCGCGTGCCGGTGCACGTGCAGGAGCGGCAGCAGAAGCTCGCCCGCGCCCGGCAGCGCCTCGAGGTGAAGCTCGAGCGCGAGCCGACGATCGAGGAGCTCGCCAAGGAGACCGGCCTCAAGGAGTCGCACGTCGAGGAAGCGCTGTCCACCGCCGACGCGTCCGTGTCGCTGAACCAGTCGGTCGGCTCGGACGGCGACGGCGAGCTCGGCGACCTGTTCGCCGACCGCAGCGCCGTCGATCCCGCCGACGAGGCGGACGAGACGCTGCAGCGGCTCGAGGTGCGCCGCGCCGTGGAGGCGCTGCAGGAGCCGGACCGCCGCGTGCTCGAGCTGCGCTTCGGCTTCGCCGGCGAGCAGTGGACGCTCGAGGCGATCGGCAAGGAGCTCGGCCTCACGCGGGAGCGGGTGCGCCAGATCGAGTCCCGCGCGCTGACGCGCCTGCAGCACCAGCTCAAGGACGTCGTCCACGCCGGCGGCGACGACGTTCACCTCGCCGCGTAGCGGCCGCAGCATCCGCTCGACGAGAGGCCCGCGCTCGGCGGGCCTCTCGCTTCTCTCCTCCCCGGAGTCCTATCCCGTGTTGCGGAGCGCCGCGGCGATACCGGCGATCGAGCGCAGCAGCGGCCGTCGCGCGGCCTCGTCTCCCCCGCGCCAGGCGCGCAACAGCTCAACCTGGATCGCGTTCATCGGGTCGACGTACGGGTTGCGCAGCCTGATCGAGCGCTGCACGACGGGGTGGCGGTCGAGCAGCTCGTCCGCCTCGACGATCGACAGCACCGCCTCCACCGTACGGCGATGCTCGGCCGCGAGAGACGCCCAGAAGCGGCCGGGCTCGGCCGCGGCAGGGACGAGCGACACGTATGCCTCGGCGATCTCGAAGCTCGACTTGGCGAGCGTCATCTCGAGGTTCTCGAGGAAGGCACGGAAGAACGGCCACTCGCGGTAGAGCCGGCGGAGCCGTGTGAGCCGCTCGCCCTCGAGACCGTAGGCGTGGAAGGCGGTGCCGCAGCCGTACCAGGCGGGAAGCAGGCAGCGGTTCTGCGTCCACGCGAACACCCACGGGATCGCCCGCAGCGCGGCAAGCTCGCCGGTCGCCGCCGCCTCCGGCCGCGAGACGGGCCGCGAGCCGATCTCGAGCAGCGCCAGCTCGTCGACGGGCGTGAAGCTGCGGAAGAAGCGCGGGAACCCCGGGTCGTCCCAGACGAGGCGGCGGTAGGCGGCGAAGGCCGCCGCCGAGAGCTCGTCCATCGTGTCGCCCGCGTTCGGCGGCTCGAGGCCGGCGGCGGCGGGGAAGCGCGTGAGCAGCGTCGCCGCGAGCGCCGCCTCGAGGTTGCGCTCGGCGAGCCCGGGCAGGCCGTACTTGAACGCGATCGTCTCGCCCTGCTCGGTGAGCTTGAGGCGGCCGTCGACCGCGCCGGGCGGCTGGGCGAGGATCGCCGCGTGCGTCGGGCCGCCGCCGCGCCCCGCCGAGCCGCCGCGCCCGTGGAAGATGGTGAGACGGACGCCACGCGCGCGGGCGATGCGGACGAGCTCTTCCTGGGCCCGGTAGATCTCCCACTGGGCCGTCAGCGGGCCGCCGTCCTTGCCGGAGTCCGAGTAGCCCACCATCACCTCGAGCGCCTTCCGCGGACTGCGCTCGAGCAGCTCGCTGACGAGCGCGGGCGCGCCGCGCAGGTCGTCGATCGTCTCGAGCAACGGCACGCCCTGGAGCTCGGCTCCCGCCTCGGCGGCGAGCGCCTCGGCCGCGAGGACGTCGTCGGCCGTGTGGGTCATCGAGACGATCAGGCGGTCGAGGGCGCGGGCGCCGTGCCGGCGCCGGGCACGCGCCGCGGCGGCGAGCGTACGCCGCAGCCGCTCGTCGGGCTCCCGTACCGCCGACGAATGGACGCGCACGTCGAGCTTGGCGAGATGCAACCCGAACACGAGGACGCGCCTGCGCACGTCGGCGAGCCCTCCGTCTGCCATGCGCTCGCCGCGATGCGAGCGCAGGGCCGCGTCCAGCACGTCGAGGTCGTCGAGCAGCGCCGCGCCGTCGGCGTAGGCGTCGTCGGCGAGCCGGCCCCAGATCTCGACGAGGCGTGCGCGGAACGGCTCGTCCTCGCCCCCGAGCTCCGGCACGTCGCCGAGCACGGTCGTCGACATGCCCCAGGCCGCGCCGAGCGCGCGCAGCTCCCGGCGGTACAGCTCGAGCGCGAGCTGGCGCGCGCGCTCGAGCGCGTCCTCGACCGTCTCGGGCCCGGCATTCGGGTTGCCGTCGAGGTCGCCGCCGATCCAGGTACCGAACCGCAGCGGCAGCTCGGCGTCGGGGAGCCGGTCGGCGAACGAGCGGGCGAGCCGCGGCACCGCATCCCACAGGCTCTGCTCGACGAACCACAGCCCCTGGCGGATCTCGTCGACGACACGCGGGCGCCGCGAGCGCACCTCGTCGGTCTGCCACAGGATCGTGATCTCCTCGGCGAGCGCCTCCTCGACGCGCTCGCGCTCGGAGCCCGGGAGGGCGGCGTCGTCGAGGGCGGCCAGCAGCGCCGCGATGCGCCGGTGCGCCTCGAGCACGGTACGCCGCGTCGCCTCGGTCGGATGGGCGGTGAGCACGAGCTCGACCGACACGCCCGCCGCCGCCTCCCGCAGAGCGTCGTCGCCGACACCCTCGAGACGCACGAACGCGTCGGCGAGCGACTCGTTGGGGATCCTTCGCTCGTGCTCGTACTCACGCCGACGCCGGATGCGGTGGTGCTGCTCGGCGATGTTCGCGAGCTGGAAGAAGAGCGCGAAGGCGCGGAGCACGACGGCGGCGCGGTCGAGCCCGAGCGCGGCGACGGCGTCGCGCAGCTCGTCGCGCGAGCCTCCCTCACGTGCCGCGCGCGCGAGGGCGCGCACGTGCTCCTCGTCCGCGAGCAGCTCGGGCCCCTCCTGCTCCACGAGCACGCGGCCGAGCACGTCGCCGAGCAGGCGGACGTTCGCGCGCAGCGAGGCGTCGGCAGACATGCCTCCTAGCCTACGGGGCTAGTCCGTCCCGGTGTCTCGCGCCTGCACGTGCTGGAAGCCGAAGCGACCCTTGATGCAGAGGTTGCCGCGGGTGACGTCGTGGTCGTCCGGGCTCGTCACCTTGACGATCGTGTTGTCCTGGACGTGCAGCTCGAGGTTGCAGCCGACGCCGCAGTACGGGCAGATCGTCTGCGTCACCGTCTGCTCGTCCTCGTGCCAGGCGCCCGCCTCGCGCAGCTCGTGCTCGGAGCGGAACATGAGGGCGCCGGTGGGGCAGACGGCGATGCAGTTGCCGCAGTAGACGCACGCCGACTCGGGCAATTCGGCCACGTACTCGGTGGAGATGCGGGCGTCGAAGCCGCGGCCGGCGACGTGGATCGCGAACGTGTTCTGGTACTGCTCTCCGCAGGCGTCGACGCACTTGTAACAGAGGATGCACTTGGAGTAGTCGCGCACGTAGAGGTCGTTGTCGATCTTGACGGGCACGTGCACGGTGGCGGCCATCTGGCCGTCGGGCTCGACGTGGTGGCCGGTGCGCCTGCGGTCACGCCCGGGATCCGGCGGTGCCTGCGGGCCGAACCGCTCCGGCTCGGCGGCGTAGCGCGCCAGGTAGTCGGGGGCGACCGGCGTCGTCGAGAGGTCGACCGACGAGGCGAGCAGCTCGAGGACGAGCTTGCGCGAGTGCCGCACGCGCTCGGAGTCGGTGCGCACCTTCATCCCGGCCTCGACCTTGCGCGAGCAGGCGGGCGCGAGCACGCGCGCGCCCTCGACCTCGACGACGCAGACGCGACACACGTTCGCCGGCTCGAGCGTCTCGCCGTAGCACAGCGTCGGCGTGTCGATGCCGACCTTGCGGCAGGCGTCGAGGATCGTCTGACCCTCGAACACCTTCACCGGCCGGCCGTCCACCTCGAGCTCAACCATCCGCCTCGGCGCGATCAGCTCCCCGCTCACGCTGCTCCTCCCTGGAAGACGCCGAGGCGCCCGATCGCCGACTCGATCGCGCTCGACGCGGTCTGGCCGAGGCCGCAGATCGATGCGTCGCGCATGCACTGACCGACCTCCGCGATGACGGCCAGCTCGCGGGCGACGCCGCCGTTGGTCCTGCCAGAGAGCAGCCGGGCGAGGGCCTCCTGCTGTCGCACGGTACCGACCCGGCACGGGACGCACTGGCCGCACGACTCGTTGCGGAAGAAGGCCGCGATGCGCATGAGGAAGCGGGGTAGGTCGACGGTGTCGTCGAGCGCCATCACCACGCCGGAGCCGAGGGTCGTCTTCGCCTCGCGCACACCCTCGAAGGTGAGCGGCAGGTCGAGCTCGTCGGGGCGCAGGAAGCCGCCCGCGGCCCCGCCCATGAGGACGGCCTGCAACGAACGGCCTCCGGGCACCCCGCCCGCGAGGTCGAGCAGATCGCGCAGGGTGACGCCGAACGGCACCTCGTAGACGCCCGGCCGGGCGACGTGGCCCGACAGGCAGAAGAGCTTCGTGCCCGTCGAGGACTCCGTCCCGGTCTCCGCGAACCCGGGGCCGGAGCGCAGCACGACGTCGAGCACGTTGACGAGCGTCTCGACGTTGTTGACCACGGTCGGCTTTCCGAACAGCCCTTCGACGACGGGGAACGGCGGCTTGTTGCGCGGCTCGCCGCGCTTGCCCTCGATCGACTCGAAGATCGCCGTCTCCTCGCCGCAGATATACGCGCCCGCGCCCTTGCGGATCTCGATCTCGAACGAGAAGCGCTCGCCGAGGATGCCGTCCCCGAGGTACCCGCGCGACCGTGCCTGCGCCAGCGCGCGCTCGAGCGCGCGGTGGGCCTGGGGGTACTCGCCCCGCATGTAGACGTAGCCGCGCGTGCAGTTCGTCGCATAGGCGGCGATCGTCATCGCCTCGATCACCGCGAACGGGTCGCCCTCGAGCAGCACGCGATCCTTGAACGTCCCCGGCTCCGACTCGTCGGCGTTGCAGACGAGGTAGTGCGGCTGCGCGGGCTGCCGCGCGACCGCCTCCCACTTCACGCCCGTCGGGAAGGCCGCGCCGCCGCGCCCCTGGAGCTTCGAGTCCTTCAGCTCCCGGATGACCCCCTCGGGGCCGAGCGAGAACGCGTGCCTGAGCGCGGCATAGCCGTCGTGGGCGCGGTAGTCGTCGAGGCTCGCCGGATCGACGCGCCCCACCCTGCGCAGCAGCCGCAGGCTGCCCTCGCCGAGCTGCGGCGGGATGCATGCCGGCTCGGGGCCGGCATCGCCGCCGGCGAGGAGCGACAGGACGCCGGGCGCCGCCGCCGGCGCGACGACGCGCTCGAGCGGCTCGTTGCCCGCGACGGCCAGCATCACCGCGGGCGCGCGGTCGCACTGGCCGAGGCAGGGGCTGCGGTACCACGTCGACGACCCGTCGTCGGAGAGCTCGCCCTCGGTGCCGAAGCGCTCCTCGAGCTGCGCGATCAGGTCATGGGAGCCGTGGCAGCGGCACGCGAGGTCCTCGCAGACGTGCACGACCCTGGCCGGCCGCGGCTCCACTGCGAGGAGCGCGTAGAACGTCGCCACGCCGTAGGCGTCGGCGGGTGGGATCGTCAGCCGCCTGCAGACGTAGTTGAGGCCGCCGGGACTGATCCAGCCGATGCGCTCCTGCAGCGACCACAACGTCGGCAGCAACAGGTGGCGGCGCCCGCGCGCGTCGTGCCCGCCGCGGGCGGTGTTTCTCTCCGCGCCGTCGTGACGCGCTCCACCGTCCCAGCCGCTCTCGGGTGGGCCGAGCACGTGGTCGACGGCGGCACGCTCGGCCGGCGTCTCCTCCGCGTCCGGTACGAGATGGAGGTCCATCAGCCCTCCGCCCCGACGGCGGCGGGCTCCTGCACGCCCACGGTCCCGGCGCGCTCGGGCGCCGCCGGCTTCTCGACGCGGATCGCGGCCGCCTTGAACTCCGCCGTGCCCGAGCGGGGGTCGGTGGCGTCGATCGTGAGCTGGTTCGTGTCCACCTGGTCGGGGAAGTGGAAGGTCATGAACGCGAGCCCCGGGCGCAGCGACGGGTCGATCCGCACGGGCGCCTCGACCGAGCCGCGCCGTGACGACACCCGGGCGATCTCCCCGTCTGCGAGCTCGAGACGGGCGGCGTCCTCGGGCGACAGGTCGAGGCTCTCGCCGCGGTGCAGCGGCGAGCGGTACAGACCCGACTGCGCGCCGGTGTTGTACGACTCGAGGCGGCGCCCCGTCGTGAGCCTGATCGGGTAGTCGGCGTCGAGCGCCTCGAACGGCGGCCGGTTCTCGACGATGCTGAACGGCGCGGGCGGGCCCTCCACCGGGTCGGCCCACAGCCGTGTGTGGAGGATCGGCGAGCCCGGGTGCTCCTCGTCCGGGCAGGGCCACTGCAGACCGCCGTGCTGTTCGAGCCGGGCGTAGCTCATGCCGGCGTGCATGGGCGAGAGCGAGCGCAGCTCGTCCCATACCTGCTCGGCCGTCGGCTGCCCCCAGTCGAAGCCGAGGCGCCGCGCGAGCTCCGCGATGATCCACATGTCGTCACGCGCCTCGCCCGGCGGGTCGAGTGCCTTGCGCACCCGCTGCACGCGGCGCTCGCTGTTGGTCACCGTGCCTTCGGCCTCGCACCACGACGCGGCCGACGGGAACACGACGTCCGCCATCTCCGCCGTTCGCGTCGTCACGATGTCCTGCACGACGAGGAAGTCGAGCTCGGAGAGCAGCCTGCGCGTGCGGTTGATGTCGGCCTCCGACTGCGCCGGGTTCTCGCCGATCACGTACAGGGTGCGCAGCTCTCCGCGCTCCATGCCGTGGAACATCTGCGTCAGGTGCCAGCCGTAGTGCGGGCGAATCGGAGCGCCCCACGCGGCCTCGAAGCGGGCGCGCGCCTCGTGGTCGCGCTCGATGTCCTGGAACCCGGGCAGCTTGTTCGGGATCGCCCCCATGTCGCCGCCGCCCTGCACGTTGTTCTGGCCGCGCAGCGGGTTCAGCCCGGAGCCGTAGCGGCCGACGTGACCGCAGAGGAGGCCGAGGTTGATCAGCGCGAGGACGTTGTCGACGGCGTTGTGGTGCTCCGTGATGCCGAGCGTCCAGCAGATCATGGCCCGGTCGGCGCGCGCAAACGCGTGCGCGGTCTCGCGGATCACGTGCGCCGGAACTCCGGTGAGCCGCTCCCCCTCCGCGAGCGTAAACGGCTCGACGGACGCGGCATAGGCCTCGAATCCCTCGGTGGCGCGCTCGACGAACGTACGGTTGTGCAGGTCCGCGTGGATGATCTCGCGCGCCATCGCGTTCGACAGGGCGATGTCGGAGCCGACGTCGAGGCCGAGCCAGCGGTCGGCCCACTGCGCCGAGGACGTCCGCCGCGGATCGATCACGTAGAGCCGGGCGCCGTTGTGCACGCCCTTGAGCAGGTGGTGGAAGAAGATCGGGTGCGTCTCACGGGCGTTCGAGCCCCACAGCAGGATGACGTCCGTCTCCTCGATCTCGCGGTACGACGACGTGCCGCCGCCCGCCCCGAACACCGTCGCCAGACCGACGACGCTGGGCGCGTGTCAGGTTCTGTTGCAGGAGTCGATGTTGTTCGTGCCCATCACCTGGCGCGCGAACTTCTGCGCCAGGAAGTTCATCTCGTTCGAGGCCTTCGAGCAGGAGAAGATGCCGAACGAGGTCGACGCGTCGGTCGCGCGCGCGGCGGCGAAGCCGGCGGCGGCGCGGTCGAGCGCCTCGTCCCAGCTCGCGGGGCGTAGCGCGCCCCCGTCCCGGACGAGCGGGGTGGTGAGACGTCCCTTGGGCTTCGGCATCGCGGACTCCTTCGGCATGCGAACGGTTGCCTACAGCATCGCGCGCGCGGCACGCACGGTCAAAGTGAGACGAGCGAACACATCATAGACGCGCTCTATCGAAACGGGTATCGTGCGCCCGCGTGATCGTCCGTCAGCTCGAGTACCTCGCCGCGCTCGGCCGCGAGGGCCACTTCGGCCGCGCGGCCGCCGCCTGCCACGTCACCCAGCCCACGCTGTCGGCGGGGATTCGCAGGCTCGAGGACGTGCTCGGCGTGCCGATCGTCCGCCGCGCGCACCGCTACGAGGGGTTGACGCCGGAGGGTGAGCGCGTGCTCGAGTGGGCTCTGCGCGTCCTCGCCGACGTCGACGGCCTCTACGGCGAGGTCGGCGCGATGCGGCACGGTCTTTCGGGCCGGCTGCGGATCGGGGCCGTCCCGACCTCGCTCTCGTCGGTCCCGTTGCTGACGACGGCGCTCGTTGCGCGCCACCCGGGCGTACGCGTGACGGTGCGCTCGCTCAACTCGATGCAGATCGAACGCGGCCTGCAGTCGTTCGAGCTCGACGTCGGCCTCACCTACCTCGACTCGGAGCCGCTCTCGGGCGTACGCGGGCTGCCGCTGTACCGCGAGCGCTACGTGCTGCTCACGCGCGCCGACGGCCCGCTCGGCGACCGCGACACGGTGCGCTGGCGGGAGGCGGCGGAGCTGCCGCTCGTGCTCCTGACCGAGGACATGCAGAACCGGCGCATCGTGAACGGGATCTTCCGCGAGGCGGGCACGGAGCCGCGGCCGACCGTGGAGACGAACTCGATCTCGACGCAGTACGGGCACGTGCGCGACGGCGCGTGGTCGGCGGTGATGGCGGCGGCGTGGCTGCATCTGCTCGCCGTCCCCGCGGGCATGGCCGCGATCCCGCTCGTCGAGCCGGCGACGACCCGCTCGATCGGGCTCGTGTGGCTCGACCGGGAGCCCGAGCCGCTGCTCACGCGCGCGCTCCTCGACGTGGTCCGCGACCTCGACGTCGAGGCGGCGCTGGAGCCCGCGACTGCCTGATCCCGCCGGCGGGTCAGCCGAGATCGCGGACGATGGCCGCCTCGAGCCCGGCCGTCATGAGGTCGCGACAGAGCGCCGACGCCATCACGTCGTCGAGGGTCTACGGCGAGTCGTCCGGGGTCTCCGGGGCCGCGCCGGACACGGCCCGACCGTAGGCGCGTGGCGCGGCCGGCCGTCAGCGGACCCTGCGCCAGGCGCGCCCGCGCGCGTACGCCTCCTGCTCGAGCTGCTCCGACCACTCCTCCGGGTAGCCGAGCAGCCCGAGGAGGTCGCCGATCGCGGCACGCGACTGCCTGCGGCGCCGCGCGACGACCGCGTCGCACAAGGCTCGCACGACCGCGCCCTCCTCGAAGGGCTTGCGCACGACCGATGTGGCTCCGGCCTCGACGGCCTCCTCGGCGAGGTCACGCGAGCGCCCCGTGAGCGCCACGATCGGTACGTCGCGCTCGGCCAGGATGCGGCGCGTCGCCTCGACCCCGTCGAGGCGGGGCAGGCCGAGGTCGAGCAGGATCACGTCCGGCTCGTGCTCACGCGCGAGGTCGACGGCCTCGACGCCGTCGCGGGCGTCCGCGCACACCTCGAAGCCGGCCGTCTCGAGCACGAGGCGCAGGTCGGCGCGGACGATCGGGTCGTCTTCGACGGTGAGCACACTGGTCGTCGTCGAGATTGCAGGCACGCGAACTCCTCCTTCAGTCGTCGTTCCACCGCAGGGCTCCGGCACGAAAAAGGCCCCGGACGATCCGCCCGAGGCCTCGAAGCCGGTTCCGGGCGCCTTCGACGGCACCCGGTCACCTCGTCATCGTAGCAGCGCCACGTCAGGCCCCGTCGCTCGGGCGGCCGCTGAGGGCCGCGAGCTCGCCGAGCTCGGCGGCGCTCAGATGCCGGTCGCCGGCGGCAGCATTCGCCCGGACCTGCTCGGGGCTCGTGGCCCCGGCGATCACCGAGGCGACGCCGGGGATCGACGCGAGGCCGCCGATCGCGAGCTCGAGCAGCGTGTGGCCGCGGCGCACGGCGAACGCCTCGAGCGCCTCGACGCGGTCGAAGCGCTCGGCAGCGAGCCGCTCGTCGTCCACGCCCTCGAGCCGCGACCCGGCCGGAGCGGGCTCGCCGCGGCGGTACTTGCCGGTGAGCAGGCCGCTTTCGAGCGGGAAGTAGGGGACGTAGCCGATGCCGTGCTCGAGACAGAGCGGCAGCACCTCGGCGTCGTCGTCGCGCCACATGAGGCTGTAGTAGTTCTGCACGGCGACGACCGGGCTCCCGCCTGCGGCCACGGCTGCGATCTGCGCGGCGTCGACGTTCGAGAGCCCGAGCCAGCGCACCTTGCCCTCGTCGACGAGCCGGCGCATCGCGCCGAGGGTCTCGTCGAGCGGCGTCACGCCGTCGGGCCGGTGGTAGTAGTAGAGGTCGACGTAATCGGTGCGAAGCCGGGCGAGCGAGGCCTCGATCGCCCGCCGCACGTACGCGGGCGAGCCGCCGGGGCCGTCGCCGTTCGCCCCCTGCATGTCGTTGCCGAACTTCGTCGCGACCACGACGCGGTCGCGACGAGTTCCGAGCGCCTCGCCGAGGAAGCGCTCGCTGTCGCCGAGCCCGTAGATGTCGGCCGTGTCGAAGAAGGTGATCCCCGCGTCGACGGCGGCGTCGACGACCTCGCGCGTGCGCGCGAGGTCGATCCTGCGGCCGAAGTTGTTGCAGCCGAGGCCGACCCGCGAGACGTCGAGGTCGGAGCTGCCGAGGCGCATCGTCTCCACGCGGCGATCGTACGCGACGGCGACGGCAGACCCGCCCGCGCGCCGGTTCGAACGAGCGAGAAAGCCGCCGCGCGAGGACGGGTTTCGGAATGGAGCCGAGGGGGATCGAACCCCTGACCTCCAGAGTGCCACTCTGGCGCTCTCCCAGCTGAGCTACGGCCCCACGAGCACGTTCGATTGTAGAGACTCGAGCCCGAAGTCGTCGGCCCGGTTGACCAGCTGACTCTGATTGTTCCGGGCTGGACCCAGGCGAAGAGGGATCGCCTGCCAACCGGCAACCCGGTCGGCAGGAAGGTAGAAGCAGCGGTCGAGATCCGAGCAGTAGGCCGCAACACCAACGGACGCTACGGTCTCCTACAGGGGCGACGATCAGGCGCCGGCGGCGACCTCGAGCTTGGGCACGTCGTTCCAGAGGTCCTCGAGCCGGTAGAAGGCGCGCGTCTCGGGCGTGAACACGTGCAGCACGACGTCGTTGTAGTCGGCGACGATCCACGTCGCCTCGCGCGCGCCGTCGATGGAGCGCGGCAGCAGGCCGTGGTCGCGCTTCAGCACCAGGTGCACCTCGTCGTGGATCGCCTTCGTCTGGCGTGGATTCGCACCCGTCACGACGACGAAGAAATCGGTGTAGTCGCACACCCCTCTCATGTCGAGGACGGCGACGTCAGCCGCCAGCTTCTCCTCGCAGAGAGCGGCGATACGGCGGGCCAGATCGGGTGGGGTCAGGTCGGTCAGCGTCCTCGGTCGGGTGCGCGAAGCATAGCCGCGCGTCGCGGACATCACGAGCCCCGGTACAGGCCGAGGCGCTCGATCTCGGCGGCGACCGAGAGCGGCACCAGCCCGTCGAGCGGCTCCCCGGCTGCCGCGCGGGCGCGGACGCGCGACGACGAGACGTCGCGCGGCTCGATCGGGAACAGCTCCACCCGGTCTGGCCGCGACAGGCGTCCGAGCGCCGCGTCGAGTGCCGCGTGGTCCGTCCCCGGCCGCGTCGCCACGCCGATGCGGGCGAGCTCGAGCACGCGCTCCGGCTCCTTCCACGTCGGGAACGCCGCGAACTCGTCGGCGCCGACCAGGAAGAGCGGGTCGTCGAGACCGAGCGCCTCGAGCGAGTCGACCGTGCGACCGTGCGGGTCGAGCGCGACCTCCGCCTCCTCGAGCGGCGCGAATGCGAGCTCCGCGAGAAAGAGGCGGACCTGTGGCGCGGTCTCGACGTCCTTGTGGCCGGGGTCGGCGACGACGCGGACGAGCAGCCGCTCGAGCCGGAAGTGCCGGATCGCCTCCTCGGCGAGCGCCACGTGCCCGACGTGCGGCGGGTCGAATGCCCCGCCGAGGATGCCGACGCCTCTCACTCCCACTCGAACACCTCGTCGCCGATCTCGACCTCGATGCCCTTCCTGACGCCCGCGGCGCGCAACGCCTCCTCGAGCTCCGCGCCCTCCGGCGCAGCACCGACGACGCGGAAGCCGCGGTCGGTACGCAGCACCCGGAAGCGGCGCCGCTGCGGCGGCTGCGGCCGGTACTCGAGGAACTCCGGCAGCTCGGGCGCGACCTCGACGTCCGGCTCCGGAACGGCCGGACAGAGCGCGAAGAGCATGCGCTTGAGATCGTCGATCCCCTGCCCGGTCGCGCACGAGACGCGCGCCACGCCGACGATCCTCTCGTCGGCAACAGCGAACGGGGCCGGCTCCGTGAGCAGATCGGCCTTGTTCAGCACGACGAGCTGCGGGCGCTCGTCGAGCCCCGCCCCGTACTGCGCGAGCTCGGCGTCGATCACGCGGAAGCGCTCGCCGGCGTCACCCTCGGACGCGTCGATGACGTGCAGGAGCAGTCGCGCGCGCTCGAGGTGGGCGAGGAACGCGTGGCCGAGGCCGATTCCCTCGCTCGCCCCCTCGATCAGGCCCGGGACGTCGGCGACCGTGAGCTGGCGCCCGTCCGGGCCGTCGACCGTGCCGAGCACCGGCTGCAGCGTCGTGAACGGGTAGTCCGCCACCTTCGGCCTCGCGTTCGAGAGCCGTCTCAGGAGCGACGACTTGCCGGCATTCGGAAGGCCGGCGCAGGCTGCGTCCGCCATCAGCTTGAGGCGCAGATCGAGCTCGCGGCTCTCGCCGAGCAGGCCCGTCTCCGCGAAGCGGGGCGTCTGCCGGATCGGCGTCGCGAAGTTCGAGTTGCCACGCCCCCCGGAGCCGCCGCGCGCCACGACGACCCGGGCGCCGGCGTGCGCCAGGTCGGCGACGAGCGTTCCGTCCGCCACGTCGGTGACCTGCGTGCCGACGGGTACGGCGAGGACGACGTCGTCGCCGTCGGCCCCGTGCTTGCGGGTGCCACGGCCGTTGCCACCGCGCCGGGCGTCGAACACCGTCTTCGAGTGGAACGCCGACAGATCACGAAGGTCGGCGTCCGCGACGAGCACGACGTCGCCGCCGCGACCGCCGTCGCCACCGTCGGGCCCGCCTTTGGGGACGTGCTTCTCGCGGCGGAAGCTGAGCCCGCCGTCGCCGCCGCGACCGGCCTTCACGCGTATGCGTGCACGATCCTGGAACATCGTCTCCGCCGCCTCCGGCGCTCGAGGCTCCGTGCTGGAAGAGGCGCCGCCGGCGTCAGCCGGCGATCTCGTTGACCGAGATGAACCGCTTCTCGCCCGAGCGGCGGAACTCGACGACGCCCTCGCGCATGGCGAAGATGGTGTCATCGCGTCCCAGGCCGGCACCGGGCCCGGGGCGGAACTTCGTCCCGCGCTGGCGCACGATGATCATGCCGGCCTTCACCTTCTGGCCGGCGAAGATCTTCACGCCGAGCCGCTGCGCGGCGGAGTCACGACCGTTCTTCGAGGAGCCGAGGCCCTTCTTGTGCGCCATCTAGCTCTCCTCCTCCTTCACCGGCTCGGCAGCCGGAGCGTCGACGTCCTTCGGCGCGGCGGCACGCGCCCTGGCCGTCTTCGGCTTCTCCTGCGCGGGTGCGGTGCCGGTCATCGCGGCCGCGGCGCGCGCGGCCCTGGCGCCGATCGACTCGATCTCGATCTGGGTCAGCGCCGCTCGGAAGCCGGTGTGGCGCTTGTAGCCGGTGCGCTTCTTGTACTTGCCGATGCGGATCTTGGGGCCGCGCTGCTGCCCGACCACCTTCACCGTGACGGTGACGTCCTCGGGCGACAGCTGCGTGCCGCCGTCGCCGCCCACGAGGAGCACGTCCGGCGTGAACGTCTTGCCGTCCTCGGTCGCAAGCCTGTCCACGAGCAGCCGTTCGCCCTCGCGGACGCGGTACTGCTTGCCACCGAGGGAGATGATCGCGTAGCTCATGGGAGATCAGGCTCTCGAGAGATCGGGTTGCATACGAGGAAAACGCGGGCAGGCGCCCGCGAGCCTCGCAATTGTAGCGAAAGCCGACCCTACCTGCGGTCGAAGTCGTCGAGCCACTGCGACATCGGCACGTAGCCGTCGGGTGCGGCAGCCGCAGCCGGCTCGGCCTCGATCTCGTCCTCGATCTCGTCCTTCGCCGCGGCCTCGTCCAGAACGGTGTCGCCGACCACGGGCTCCACACCGGCGGGCTTCGCCGCAGGCGCGACGCCGGGCTCGCCGTCCGCCTCGATGCCGTCCACACCCGCAGCGGCAGTCCGCTTTGCCCGGCTGCGGCCGCCGCGACTCCCGCGTCGCGTCCGCTTCTTCGCCGGCACGTCGCCGGCGAGGGCCTGCACGCCGCGGTCGGCAGCACCGTCGTCGGCCTCGTCGGCCTCGTCCGCACCCTCCGCGACGGCATCGGCGACGGCCTCGTGGAGCACGTCGACGTCCGCGACGCCGATCGGCGTGCGACCATCGTCGGGCACGTGGATCCTGGGCGCACGCCGCCGACGCGCGGGCACCGACGGCGCGACGGAAGCGGCCTCGTCCCGGGCGGACGCAAGCTGCTGCGGAGCGGCCTCCGGCCCCTCCGCGAGCGCCGAGGTCGTGTCGAGGTCGGCGCTCCCGCTCCCGCTCTCGGCCCCCCCGTCGTCGCCTGCGCCCTCGGTGCCGTCGCCGGCCGGCTTCTCGCGCCGCCGCCGGCCGCCCCGCGAGCCGCGGCGCGTGCGCTTCTTCGGGCGCTCGACGCCGTCGCCGTCGAGCCCGGTCTCGAGCTCACCCTCCCCGTGCTCGTCACCTCCCTCGTGCGACCGGAGCTCGGCGTCAGCGCCGGCGGGCTCGTCCTCCTCGACGAGCTCGCCGTCGGAGAGGTCGCTCGACGCGGGCTCCTCGACGGACACGGACTTCTTCCGCGCCGGAGCGCGCGTCGGCTTCTCGGCCTCGCTCTCGAAGGTGATCGGGCCGGCGGCCTCGGCGGCAGCCTCGGCGGCGAGGGTGGCGAACGCCTGCCCCTCGAGCACCTTGCCGATCACGACCGGGGCCTTCCTGCCGACGAGCCTTGCCGCGTCGGCGACGATCACGTCGATGCCGTCCAGCTTCCCGGCCGCGGCGGTCGCGTCGTGCAGGCCGACCTCGACGAGCTTGACCTCGACCGTGTCTCCCTCCGCCACCGGCGCGGCCGGCTGGAGGTCGGCGAGCTTGCCCTCGGCGAGCACGTCGAAATGGTCCGTGTGCACGTGCCCGCCGGCCGGAACGAGGAAGAAGCTGCGGCGAGCGGCCTCCTCGATCGCGCTGAGACGGGCGCCGCCCGCGCCGGCGACGAGCGCGAGGATGCGCGGGTGGACGGCGACCTTGTAGGCCTGCACGCGGCTGCCCGGGGTGGCCAGCGCACGCAACCGGCGCTCGATCTGCATGGCGACGGTCTGATCCGAGACGACGATGCCATCGCCGGCGCACGTCGGGCACTTGCGCGTGAGGATCTCGCGCGGGCCGTCGGTGACGTTCTGCCGCGTCATCTCGACGAGCCCGAGCGGCGAGATCTCCACCACGTAGGTCTTCGTGCGGTCGCGCTCGAGCTCGACGCGCAGCGCATCCTCGACGGATGCCCGGTTCTTCGGGTTCGCCATGTCGATGAAGTCGATGACGATGATCCCGCCGATGTCGCGCAGACGGAGCTGGCGCACGACCTCCTTGACGGCCTCGAGGTTGTTCTTCGTGATCGTGTCCTCGAGCCGCTGGCTCGAGCTCTTGGAGCGCGAGCCGACGAAGCGGCCGGTGTTGACGTCGACGACGGTGAACGCCTCGGCGTAGTCGAACACGAGGTAGCCGCCGGAGGGTAGATCGACACGGCGGTCGAGCGTCGAGGCGATCTCCTTGTCGACGCCGGAAGCCTCGAACAGCGGCTCCCTCTCCTTGTAGCGGTGCACGCGCTCGACCATGTGCGGCGACGTCTTCTTGAGATAGCTCACGATCCGCTTGTACGTGCGGTCGTTGTCGACCTGCGCCGAGACGAAGTCGCCGGCGAACAGGTCGCGCACGATGCGCAGCGGCAGCTCTGCCTCCTGGTACACGAGGTCGGGCGCGCGGGCGCCCTTCGCACGAGCCTGGATCGTCTTCCACAGCCGCTGCAGGAAGACGAGGTCGCGCTCGATGTCCTCGGCGGAGGCGCCCTCGGCGGCCGTGCGCACGATCACGCCGCCTTCCTTCACATCGAGGCTCCTGATGATCTCCTTCAGGCGTGCCCGCTCGGCATCCTCGAGGCGGCGCGAGACGCCGAGGCCCTCGCCGTTCGGGACGTAGACGAGGAAGCGCCCCGGCAGGGAGATCTCGGTCGTCAGGCGGGCGCCCTTCGTCTTCATCGGATCCTTCACCGCCTGTACGAGCAGCTGCTCGCCGCGCGAGATCAGATCCTGGATCTTCTTGCCGTGGTGACGCTTGCCCTCGAGCTCGGGCACGACGATCTCGTCGACGTAGAGGAAGCCGTTCTTCTCGAGGCCGATCTCGACGAACGCAGCCTCCATGCCGGGCAGCACGTTGTCGACGACGCCGAGGTAGATGTTGCCGGCGATGGAGCGACGCTCGGGCCGCTCGAGATAGACCTCGGCGACCCTGTCGTCCTCGATCACCGCCACACGCTGCTCGCCCACGTCGACGGAGATCAGCAGCTCGCGCTTTGCGACCGGAAGCGGCGCGCGGCGCGGCGGCTGCCGCCGGCGCTGGCTCCCCTGGCTGCCCTGACGGCGCCGGTCTGCGGCGCGCTCTGCGCGCTGGCTGCGCTGCTCCGTCTTCTCGCGGGGCTGCTCGGGCTTCTCACGGGCGGGCCTTGCCGCGACCGTCTGCACCGTCACGGCGTCGCCTTCGCTGCCCTCCGACGCGGCCGTCGCTCCCGGCTTCTTCCGTCCGCGTCCGCCGCGGCTGCCGCGACGTCGCTTCTTCTTCGGCGCCTCGCCCTCTGCAACAGGCGCGGTCGCCTCCTCGGGCTCGTCGGCCTCCTCCGGCTCAGCCGGAGCGGCGGCCTCCGTGACAGCGCTCCGTGGCGCCTCCTGCTCGACCTTCGCTTTTCTCCTGCGGAACCAGGGCAAAGAATGCTTCTCCTCGCTGTAGCGCGCGCGGGCGCTGGGCATCCCACCGGGAAGCCGGCCTCGCGCTGCGGATGTCGAAAACCATGGCCATGCTCAACTGGGCCTCGCATGCAGCCTATCAGCGCCGCCGCCCTCCGTTGAGACGACGGTCGCACGGCGGCCCCGGGGCGGGCACCCGGACACGGGCCTATGCGGCGGCGGGACGCAGGCGGGAGCGCCGGGCGCCCACCGCTCGGAGTCGCTGGTTGAGGCGGGCCCACGCCCACGGCTCGACTTCGGCGTAGCGCGCCTCCGTCTGGCCGCGCGTCGCCTCCAGGTATTCGAACCAGGCGTCTGCCTCCTCGATTTGCAGCAACTCCTCCGCGAGCTCCTTGTCGGCCACGTGCGCGTCCTCCCTCGCCTGTCGGGTCGGCTGCGATCCTAGGACCCGGGGCGGACGGAGGCCCTGACGCGGCCCCGGAAGACCGCCTCAGACGCGCGTGCGGAGCTCGCCGAGCGCGCGCGTGCCCGCGTAGGCGAGAGCGGCGGCGGCGAGCGGCCCACGCACCGGGAGCCGCCGGTAGAGCGAGCGCAGCGCGAGACCCGTGCCGAACGAGGCCGCCACGGCCGGGCCCGCTGCCGTCGCGAGCGCCTGCGGGTCGCGCGGCAGCGTGCTGCCCGCCGCGACGCCGAGCTCGAGCAGCATGCGCGCCTGGGCGAGCGTCAGAAGCGGCAGATGGGCCTCCTCGACCCAGGGCGCGGCGGCGACCGCGGCGCCGGCAAGCGCCGCACGTCGCACGAGGCGGTGCTCGACGTGCGGGCGCAGGGCAGGCAGGCGCCGTGCAAGGGCGGCGGCGTCGCCGCCGCCGACCGCGCGGGCGAGGGAGCGCGCGACGCGCTCGGCCAGGGATCCGTCACCGTCGAGCTCGATCGTGTCCTGGGGCAGGACGTACGGGATACGGGAGGCGGAGCCCGTCCTCGGCCTCCCCTCGCGGCCGACCACGACGAGCAGCGGCACGCCGGCGCGCGCGGCGCGGCGCAGGAAAGCCACATCGGCCTCGGTCGGCGCGCCGTCGACGATGCGCACGGCGGCCGCCGCTGCCGCCGGATCTCCCTCGACGGCAACCGCGCCCGGGTCGCCGCCGGCTGCGAGGGCGGCCGCCAGCTCCCGTGCGCGAGGGCCCGCGAGCGCGACCCGGGCCACATGCCGCTCGAAACCGCGGGCGTCGCGGACGACAGCGACGACCTGCCCGATGCCGACGCCGAAGGGCATCAGCGGGCACCGGCGAGCCTGCCGCGGGCGTGGATCGCCTGCAGCACGCCGACCGCGAGCAGGTTCGCGACCATCGACGACCCGCCCACGGTGACGAACGGCAGCGGGATGCCGGTCACGGGCGCGATGCCCATGGTCATGCCGACGTTGACGAAGACCTGGAACAGGAACGCGAACACGATGCCGCCGGCGACGACGGCACCGTAGAGATCCCCCGCGACCGTGATCACACGCAGCCCGCGCCAGACGACGAGCAGGTAGAGCAGCAGCAGGATCGACGTCCCCAGGAAGCCGCGCTGCTCGCCGAACGAGGCGAACACGAAGTCCGTCGCATGTTCGGGGAGATAGTCGAGCCGGGTCTGGCTCGCACCCTCGACGCCGCGACCGGAGAGCCCGCCCGCCCCGACCGAGGTGATCGACTGGGTGACGTTGTAGGTGAGCCCACCGGGGTCGCTGTCGGGGTTCGTGAACCCGGTCAGGCGCGCCGTCTGATACGGCTTCAGCACCTCGACCCCTGCCGCCGGCAGCAGCCAGAGCACGCTCGCGACGAGAAGGACGCCCGAGACGGCGAGCATGCTGAGATGGACCCAGCGCACGCCGGAGACGAACAGCACGGCCCCGAGCGCGGCGCCGTAGACGAGCGCGGTGCCGAGGTCGGGCTGCAGGAAGACGAGCAGCATCGGCCCGGCGCCCAGGCCGATCGCGCTCATCACGGTGCGAAGCCCCCCGATTCTCGTTCCCCTCCCGACGAGGAAGCCGGCGATCGCGAGCACGAAGAAGAGCTTGCCGAACTCGGAGGGCTGGAACTGGAACGGCCCCAGATCGATCCAGCGTTTCGATCCGCGCACGGCCTCGGCCACGGCGAACACGAACACCATCACGCCGATCGTGGCGCCGTAGACGGCGCGCCAGTGCCGGCGGTAGAGGTCGACGGGGACGACGACGGCGGCGACCATCCCCGCGAGACCGAGCGCTGCCGCGATCGCCTGCCTCCTTACGAAGTAGCCGGGATCACCCGCGACGTCGAAGCGCGTGATCCCCGAGATCGCCCACAGCCCGTAGCCGACCAGCACGAAGACGGCGAGCAGCAGCAGCCAGTCGAGCCGGCGCAGCGCCGCACCCAGATCGGACGCATCGGCCGTGCGCGGCCGCAGCGTCACGGGACGTCGTCGCGCGTCGGCGATCAATCGACGTTCACCAGGAGCTGCGCGCCGCTCTTGACCCTGAAGTATTTCTCGAACACCTTCAGCGCGGCCGGCGCCGCGGCGGACGACCCGAAACCGCCGTTCTCGATCACGGCGCAGACGACGAGCCGCGCGTTGTCGGCGGGGCCGTAGCCGCACCACCATGACTGGTCCTCGATGTGCCCGGGCGGGTATCCCGGCAGGTTGACGACCTTCTCGGCGGTTCCCGTCTTGCCCGCGATCGGGACGGGGAAGGCGCCGAAGACGCCGGACGACGTGCCGTCCTTCGTGTGCGTGGCGGCGTAGAGTCCGTCGCGTACGGCCTGCAGCGCGCCGGGATCGACCCCCGCGTCCCGCGGCGGATCGGGCGTGAACTGCTTCAGCGTCACGGGCGGCTGGCCGTTCGCGCCGGGTTGCTCCACGCCCGAGACGAGATAGGGGGTGACCAGCTTGCCGCCGTTCGCGATCATCGCGTAGAAGCGCGCCATCTGCAGCGGCGTCACGGTGACGTCCTTCTGCCCGACCGCGAGCTGGATCGAGTCGCCGGGGTTCCAGGCCCGGTCCCACGCCGTCTTGAAGTGCTGCCTGCGCCAGGCCGGCGTCGGCACGATCGTGTCGCGCGTCTCGTTGCCGATGTCGAGCCCGGTCGGCTGTCCGAAGCCGAACTTCGTGGCCCACTCCTGCAGGCGCGAGCGGAACGCACCTCCCTGCTCGTAGAAGCGGTTGCCGACGGTGTAGAAGTACGTGTCGCACGACGTGGCGAGCGCTTCCGCCAGCGTCATCGGCTTGTTCACGTTCGGGTTCCAGTTCTTGAACTTGAACTTGTCCTTGCCGTAGGTCGCCGTGGGCGTGCACTGGATCGATGCGTACGGGGACAGGAGGTGTTCCTGCATGGCGGCGAGCGCGGTCACCGGCTTCCACGTCGAGCCCGGCGGGTAGGCGACCTGGATGACCCGGTTGAGACCCGGGAAGTTCGCCCGCTTCGCGGCCGCGTCGTCGACGAGCGGGGCGATCTTCTGGGGGTCGATGCGACCGACGTAGACGGACGGCTTGTACGTGGGATAGGAGGCCATCGCGCGCACGGCTCCGTCGCGGGCGTCGAGGGCGACGATGGCGCCGCCGTTCGCGTTGTAGGACTTGTTCCGGCGCGCGAGCGCGACGCCGTAGCGCAGGGCGCGCTCGGCTGCGCGCTGCAGGCCGATGTCGATCGTCAGACGCACGGCATTGCCGGGGCTTGCGACCGTGCGCGGCTCGAGCGCGCTCTGCGGGCGCCCGAGCGAGTCGACGCGGATCTGCGCGGCGCCGGGCTTGCCGCGGAGGTACTCGTCGTAGGTCGCCTCGATGCCCGCCTTGCCGATCTTGTCGCCGCCCCGGTAGTCGAGCTTCTGCCGCCGCGTGCGCTCGAGCTCGTCGGGAGAGATCTCGCCGATGTAGCCGAGCACCTGCGCGCCGAGCGACTGGTACGGGTAGTCGCGCAGATACGTCTGCTGGACCTGCACGCCCGGGAACTCGGACTGGTGCTCGAACAGGTAGTTGACCTGGTCCTCGTGCACCGCCGTCTTGACGGTGATCGGCGTGAGCGGGTCGACCCGGCGGTCGTCGACTTCCCTGGCGAGGCGGTCGACGGGGACGTCGAGCACGGACGCGAGCCGCTTGATCATCGCGTAGCGGCCGACCTTCTTCGGCATGTCGCCGACCCAGAGCTTCACGGCGGTGCCGGGGACGTTGCCGACGATCACCTTGCCGCCCGCGTCGAGGATGGGACCGCGCGGCGCCTCCACCCGGATCGTGCGCAGCTGGTTGTTCTGCGCCGCGTTCAGGTACCGGTCGCCCGAGAGCACCTGCAGCGACCACAGGCGGATGAACAGGACGGCGAACACCGCGATCGCCACCGCGCCGAGCACGCCGACGCGTACCGCCAGTCCGGGCGTGAGCCGGTAGGGCGCCGCCACCGACGGGTCGGGGGGAAGGAAGCGCGGGGACGCGTTGCGCCGCTCACCGTAGGGCGTGGTGGAGCTCACCGCGGCAGCCCGTGTGGATCGACCTCGGCGACGGCCGCGCTAGACAAGGATCTCGACCCCCCGCACACGGTCGTCGCGCCGTCTCTCGCCGACGAGCCGCCGCACGAGGCGGTGGATCGGATAGGCGAGCAGCAGGTTGAGGGCAAGACCGGGCAGGACGGGCGCCAGCGTCTGCGCCGCCGCCGCCGCGTCGCCGAGCATGTAGTGGAGCGTCGTGCCGCCGACCCCCACGAGCACGGTGATCGCCGCGACCGCCAGGGGTGGCGCGTAGCGGCGGCCGCGGCCGGTCGTCTCGCCGTAGCGGCCGGCCCAGTAGCCGGCGAGCGTGAGCAGGAGCGCCGTCTCCCCGAGCGTGCCGAGCGTCGCCGCGTCGACGAGCAGGCCCGCGACGAATCCTGCCGCGGCGCCGGCGATCGACCCGCGCAGGAGCGCCACCGAGACGAGCACGACGAGCAGCGCGTCGGGCGTGCCGCCGAGCACGTGGAGCGCCGAGAACGCCGAGACCTGCAGCATCGCCACGACGAACACGACGGGCGCGATCCTGGTGGCGGCGACGCTCACGGCCCGGCGGCGTCCTTGCGCACGAGCACGAGCACGGCGTCGATGGCGTCGAAGTTGGCGAACGGCTCCACCTGCACCTGTTTCCACAGGTCCGTGTCCGCCTGCCCGACGCTCGTCACGCGCCCGATCGGGATGCCCTTCGGATAGAGCGAAGCGAGCTTGCTGGAGCGCCAGCCGGCGGTCACGATCGTGTCCCCGACGCCGACTTCGAGCTTCTTCGGCACGCGGTCGAAGACGAGCGCCGACGCGGAGGCGCGACCGTGTCGGACGATGCCTGCGGCGCCGGTCTTGACGTCGAGAGCCGAGACGGCCAGCTGCTCGTCGGTGAGCAGCGTGACGCGCGACGAGCGCGAGTAGACGCGGGTGACGCGCCCGAGGAACCCGTCGGCGCTGACGACCGGGGCGTCGAGGGTGACGCCGTCGCTGGAGCCGACCGCGACGACGACGTCCTGGGTGAAGCCGCCGCTCGGACGGGCGATGACGGCCGCGGCAAGCCCCCGGTAGTCGGCGGGGAAGCGCGGCCCGTCGCGGAAGTCGAGCAGCGCCTTGAGCTTCGCGCTCTCGTTGGCGGCGAACTGGTTCTGGATCACCTGCTGGCGCAGGGCCTCGTTCTCGGCGCGCAGCCTCCTGGCGTCGGAGCGCGCCGTGAGCAGGGAGTCGAACCAGCCGTAGGCGTCGCGGAACGGCTGCGCGACGCGCTCGCCGGCGACGGTGAAGGGGCGCAGCACGATGGCGGCCGCGCTCTGGGCGGAGGCGACGGGGCCGTCGCCCGACTGCCGGAACGACAGGGTGATGAGAACGAGCGCGAGCACGACGAGCCCGCCCACGACAAGCCGCCGCCGCAGCGCGGTGGACGTTCGTGAGGGGGTCTGGCCTGTGGCGGGACGCCGGACGCTGACGCCCAGCACCGCCGTTCGTGCGGTGCGGTTACGAGGCACTGGGGCGGAAGTGTACCGGCCGCCGCCGCCGGACGAGCGCGTCGAGCCGTTCTCTGCGGCGGCTCAACAGCCGCGTGACCGCACTAGCGGCGCTGGCCGTTGCGGCGGGCGCGCGAGCGGTTCGAGCGGTGGATCGCCTCGAACTCCTCGAGGCTGCGGCCGGAGCCGACGGCGACACACGTGAGCGGGCTCTCGGCGAGGTGCACGGGCATATGGGTCTCGTGGCGGAGCCGCTCGTCGAGACCCTGCAGGAGGGCGCCGCCGCCGGCGAGCACGATGCCGCGGTCCATGATGTCGGCGGACAGCTCGGGGGGCGTCTTGTCGAGCGTGGACTTGATCGCGTCGATGATCTGCGAGACGGGCTCGTCGAGGGCGCGCCGTACCTCCTCGGAGGAGATGATCACGGTCTTCGGCAGGCCCGTGAGCATGTCGCGTCCGCGCACCTCGGCCTGCACCTCCTCGCTGAGGCGGTGGGCGGAGCCGACTTCGAGCTTGATCTCCTCGGCGGTCTGCTGGCCCACGAGGAGCTTGTACTCCTTCTTGATGTGGTTGACGATCGCCTCGTCCATCTCGTCGCCGCCGACGCGGAGCGACTGGGAGACGACGATACCGCCGAGCGAGATCACCGCGACCTCGGTCGTGCCGCCGCCGATGTCGACGATCATGTTCCCGGTCGGCTCGGCGACGGGGAGGCCGGCGCCGATCGCCGCCGCCATCGGCTCCTCGATGAGATATGCCTGGCGCGCGCCGGCGGAGAGCGTTGCCTCCTCGACGGCGCGCTTCTCGACGCCGGTGACGCCGGACGGGACGCAGACGACGACGCGGGGGTGCGCGAAGCGGTGCTGGTGCACCTTCTGGATGAAATGCCGCAGCATCTGCTCGGTGACGTCGAAGTCGGCGATGACGCCGTCCTTGAGCGGCCGGATCGCCGAGATCGTGCCGGGCGTGCGGCCGAGCATGCGCTTGGCCTCGACGCCGACGGCATGGACGTCGCCGGTGCGCTGGTCGATCGCGACGACGGACGGCTCGGAGAGGACGATGCCGCGTCCGCGCACGTAGACGAGCGTGTTCGCGGTTCCGAGGTCGACGGCCATGTCACGGCCGCCGAAGCCGGTGAGGGCATTGAACCAGCTCATGAAGAGCGGAGTCTAGCTACCGATTTTGCAGCAGGTTCGGGGCGTGTCGTTCGAGCTCCGCGACGAGGAGGGCGCCCGGCAGCCCGACGACGTTGAGGTAGTCGCCGGCGATACGCTCGACGAGCCTCCCGCCGAGGCCCTGGATCGCGTAGGCGCCGGCCCGCCCTTCCCACTCGCCCGAGCGCAGGTACGCCTCGAGCTCGAGCGCGAGACGTGGGCGGAAGGAGACGTCGGTGACCGCGTGCTCGACGACCTCGAAGCCTGGGCCGAGGAGGCAGAGGCCGGAGAGGACGGCGTGCGTACGGCCTGCGAGCTCCGTGAGCATCGCCCGGGCGTCCGCGATGTCCGTGGGCTTGCCGTAGAGGCGCCCGTCGAGGTGGACGGTCGTATCCACCCCGAGCGTGACGGCGCCGTCGACGTGCATCGACCGCGCCTTCCCCTCGGCGTGCGCGCGGACGAGCGCGACCGGGTCTGCGTCGGGAGGGTCGTGCTCCTCGTAGGCGGGAGCGACGACCCGGAACGGGATGCGAAGCTGCTCCAGGATCGCGCGCCGCTGCGGCGACGTCGAGGCGAGAACGAGGGTCATCGGCGCTTCTCTGCCACCCAGACCTCCTCGCTCGGCCACCTGCGCGCCCACTCGGCCGTCACGAAGTCGGAGAACGGGTGGTCGCCTGCGCCCACGCTTCGCGGTTACGGCGCGCGTCGTCGGAGATCTCCGTCACGCCGAGGATCGTAGACGGCTCGCTCGGGCCATGGCCGCCGGAGCCGTGGATCACGCCCAGGAGCCGGCGTCCGAGCCGTCCCCAGGGCGTGATCGTCGCGGTCAGACGAGGCCGTCGGGGAAGAACAGGCCGAGCTCGCGCTTGGCGCTCGCCTTCGAGTCGGAGCCGTGCACGATGTTCTCCGACAGCTCGGTGGCAAGGTCGCCCCGGATCGTGCCCGGTGCGGAGTCGGCCGGGTTGGTGGCGCCCATCATGGTGCGGACGCCGGCGATCGCGTTCTCGCCGCGGACGGCGAGGGCGAGCACGGGGCCGGAGGTGATGAACGAGACGAGGTCGCCGAAGAACGGCTTGCCCTTGTGCTCGGCGTAGTGCTGCTGCGCGAGCGCGCGGGAGACCTTGAGCAGACGGGCGCCGCGCAGCTCGTAGCCGCGACGCTCGAAGCGGGAGACGATCTCGCCGCAGAGCGCGCGGCGGACGCCGTCCGGCTTGACGAGGACCAGTGTGGTTTCGATAGCCATGGCGTGCGCAAGGGTAGTCGCAAACGGCCTCCGTGCCGCGCGCACCCGCGCGCGAGCCATCCCGGCGTGGCGCGCGGAGGCGCGCTCGCGCGACGCGGACGTGCCTCCCGCGCATGATCCCGGGACGCCTGCAAGCGGCCACCCGCGAGAGCGGAGCGGAGCTCGGAGCGCCGGCGAGATGCCACGGCCGGCCAAGCGGCTCCGCCTACCGGCTCCTCCGGCGCGGCCGCAACGGCTGCAGCGCGTCCCCGCCGGTGATCGCGGCGGGCGGGACGGGGGTGGCACAGTACGGGCACGCCTGCCAGATCGGCTCCAGGGGCGCGCCGCACTCGGCACACGCATGCTTGAGGCGCGTGGTGCAGACGGGGCAGACGAGGTAAGACGAATCGACGCGACCACGGCAGACGGGGCAGCAGAGGTCGCTCTCCGCGAGCCGGGCCTCGATCGCGCGCATCTCGAGCTCGCGCTCGCGGCGCTCGTCGATCGTCTCCGGCGGGCGGAAGAAGAGGTAGACGACCGGGCCGACGAACGGCGGCACGAGGCCGAGCAGCCCGGCGGTCGCGACCAGCCACGGGTCATCGACGCGGCGCCGGGCGTCGGCGAGCACCCAGTAGGCGGTCGCGAGCCAGAAGACGACGACGAGGAAGAGCGAGAGGTTGCGGGCAACCGCCCACGTGCTGGCGTCGACGAGGCTGTCGGTGGCGGCGATCGGCACGGGTGATCCCTAGAGCAGGAGCTTGCCGAGGATATACCCGGCGGCGAAGGCGACCCCGACGACGCCGGCGACGACGACGAGAGCGAACGTGACGACGGTGACGCGCTCGCGCAGGCGCGACCGACGTCTCATCGGGGCTCGGCCGCCTCGAGGTCGGCGAGCAGGTAGAGCGAGCCGGTCACCAGCACCGGCTCGCCGAGCGCGTGCGCCCGCGCCACGGCGGCAACCGGGTCGTCGATCGCCTCGATCGTGTCGAACCGTCCTCGCGCTCGCGCCGCGAGCTCGGCGGCCGTGAGCGCACGGGCGTTCGACGATCCCGTGGCCACGAGCGTCCTCCCCAGCGCCGCGAGCCCTTCGAGCATCGCGTCGACGTCCTTGTCGCGGAGGATCGAGGCGACGAGCACGTGCTCGGCACCCTCGAGCTGAGCGCGCAGCCAGGCGACGCCGTCGGGGTTGTGGGCGCCGTCCCGGATCTCCGCCCCGCGCCGCTCCAGCCTGCCGGGCAGCACGATCGCCGGCGCAGGGCCGAGCGGGTGTCCGGCGAAAGCCTCGGCCGCCTCGCGGGCGCCGCCGATGACGGTGACGCCGGCGGGGACGAGCGGGGCGAACGTGTCGTCCGGCAGCACCACTATCGTGTTGTCATCATGAGCAACGGCGAGCTTCTCCCGCGCGATGGCTTCCACGGTGTCGCCCAGCACGTCCGTATGGTCGAGGCCGACGTTCGTGAGCAGCACGACACGCGAGCGCAGTACGTTGGTGGCGTCGTGGCGGCCTCCGAGCCCGGCCTCGACGACCGCCACGTCGACGCGCGCGGCGGCGAAGGCCGCCAGCGCGGCCGCGGTGATCGTCTCGAACTGCGTGGCCTCGTGGCGCTCGGCGGCGGGACGCACGTGCCGGAGCGCGGCCTCGAGGTCGGCCGCGTGGCCGCCGATGCGGATCCGCTCGCTCCACGAGCGGACGTGCGGCGAGATCGTCGCCCCCACGACGAGCCCGTCGGCGAGCAGCAGCTGCTCCACCGTCACGGTCGCCGTCGACTTGCCGTTCGTCCCGACCACGTGCACCGCCTCGAAGGCGTGCTGCGGGTCGCCGAGGTCGGCCAGCAGAGCGCGCATGCGCGCGAGCCCGAAGCCGTCGGCCGGCCATGGGCTGAGCGACGCGAGCCAGGAAAGCGCGGACTCCATCGCGACCCTCCGCCCGCCTCAGCCCGCGAGCCCGAGCGACCCGCCGGCCGCCGCGGCGGCGATCGCCTCCCGACGGGCGGCGATGTCGTGCGGCGGCACGTCGAACAGCGGCGCCGGGGTCGCGCGGGTCATATCCGCTCAGCTCTCCACGCCGCCGAGGGCCCCGAGCTCACGCCGGTAGCGGGCGAGCTTCTCCTGTTCGGCCGCAACGACGTCGGCCGGGGCATTGCGGACGAAGCGGTCGTTCGCGAGCATCGAGGAGGCGCGCGCGATCTCCTTGCGCAGGCGCTCGATCTCGGCGCTCGCGTCGCCCGCCGCGTTCTGCCGCTCCGGCTTCACGACGGCGGCGAAGATGCGCCGCTCGTCGTCGGAGCCGAGCTCGATCTGGACGCCGCTGCGCCGGAACATGACGGCCGCCTCCTGAACGTGCTCGAGCGCGACCGCGTCGGCCGCGAAGCGCGCGTCCGGCTCGAGCCAGGGCGAGACGATCAGCCGCGCGCGGCGATCGGGCAGGTGCGACCAGATCTCCTCGGTGACGTGTGGGAGCACGGGATGGAGCAGTGTGAGCAACCGCTCGAGAGCGGCCTGCGCGGTCGCGATCGCGTCGACGTCGCGGTCGTAGAGGCGCGGCTTCACCGCCTCGGCGTACCAGTCGCAGAAGTCGTCGAACGTGAGGTGGTAGAGGACGTTGGTCGCCGTCGCGAAGTCGAACCGGCCCCACGCCTCCTCGACCTCGGCGCGGGCGGCGTCGATGCGCGCCAGGATCCATCGCTCTTCGAGCGCCCGTGCGTGGAGCGCCGGCGTCACGCCGTCGGCGTTCTGCAAGATCAGCCGGGCGACGTTCCACAGCTTGTTCGCCAGCTTCCGCCCTTCCTCGATGGCGCCGATCGAGAAGCGCACGTCCTGGGTCGACGAGATCTTGAGCAGGCCGTAGCGGGTGGCGTCGGCACCGTGCGCGTCGATCGTCTCGATCGGGTCGATGCCGGTGCCGAGGCTCTTCGACATGCGGCGCCCGTCGGGAGCGAGCACGGTCGAGTGGATGATCACGTCGGTGAACGGCACGTCGCCCATCACCTCGAGACCCGTCCAGATCATGCGGTTCTCCCACAGCCGGATGATCTCGCGGGCGGTCGAGCTCACGTTCCCCGGGTAGTAGGCGGCCAGCTCGGGCGTCTCGTCGGGCCAGCCGAGCGTCGCGAACGGCCACAGCGCGGACGAGAACCACGTGTCGAGCACGTCGGGGTCGCGCGTCAACGGCACTCCTTCGCCCGCCTGCTGCTGCGCCTCCTCTTCCGTTCTCGCGCAGATGGGCTCGCCGTCGGGCCGGTACCACACCGGCAGCTGGTGCCCCCACCAGAGCTGGCGCGACAGGCACCAGTCGGGTGCCTGCTCGAGCGACTGGATCGCGAACCGGTGCTGCGACTCGGGGTGGTAGCGGACGCGTCGCTCGCGGAGCGCCTCGATCGCGGGCCGCGCAGGCTCGTCCATCCGGCACCACCACTGCAGCGAGATCAGCGGCTCGATGCGCGAACGGCAGCGCTCGCACGTGCCGACCGCGTGCCGGTAATGCTCGCGCTTGACGAGCCAGCCGCGCTCCTTGATCCACGCGACGATCGCCGCGTCCGCGTCGGCCTGCGTGAGCCCGGCGAGGTCACCGGCGGCGTCGCTCATGCGCCCGTCCGGGCCGATCACGGCAGGCTCGGGGAGGCCGTGGTCGCGGCCGATGTCGAAGTCCATCGGATCGTGCCCCGGCGTGATCTTCACCGCGCCGGAGCCGAACGCGGGATCGACGCGCGCGTCGGCGATGACGGGCACGCGGCGCTCGACGTAGGGCACGACGACGTCGCGCCCGACGGCGTCGCGATAGCGCTCGTCGTCCGGGTGCACCGCGACGGCGACGTCGCCGAGGATGGTGGCGGGACGCACCGTCGCGACGACGATGCCCTCGCCGTCGGCACCGGAGCCGGCCCCGTCCGCGAAGGGGTAGCGGACGAAGGTGAGGGTGTCGTCCATCTCCTCGTGCTGCACCTCCAGATCGGAGATGGCCGTCTGATGGAACGGACACCAGTTGACGATCCGGTTCGCGCGGTAGATCCAGCCCCGCTCCCACAGCCGCACGAAGAACGCCACGACCGCCCGCGAGTACCCCTCGTCGAGCGTGAAGCGCTCGCGCTCGTAGTCGAGCGAGGCGCCGAGGCGCCGGTACTGGTCCATGATCGTGCGCCCGGTCTGCTCGAGCCACTGCCACGTGCGCGCGACGAACGCCTCGCGCCCGAGGTCGTGGCGGGTGAGCCCCTCGTTCGCGAGCTGCTTCTCGACGACGTTCTGCGTGGAGATGCCCGCGTGGTCGTAGCCGGGCTGCCAGAGCGTCCGGTATCCCTGCATCCGGTGCCAGCGCACGAGCACGTCCTGGATCGAGCCGTTGAGCGCGTGCCCCAGGTGGAGGTCGCCCGTGACGTTCGGCGGCGGCACGCAGATGACGTAGCTCTCGTCCCGCCGCGCGCCGGCGCCTGCCCGGAACAATCCCTCCCGCTCCCAGGTCTCCTGCCAGCGCCTCTCCGCGGCAGCGGGCTCGTACAGCTTCTCCATGGCGGCCAAGTGTACGGCGACGCCACGCCACGGATCGGGCGAAGTCGAGCACGCCGGCGACGACGCCCAGCATGCGTCACGCGTGCCGGGTCCACAGCCGGCCTCGGTCGCGCCGACGACGAGGGCAGCCCGAAGCCGCTGCCCGCGCTCCGTGGCTCGCGCTCCCCTCCCGTCAGGCGGAGCTGCCGGCCGCCGCGTCGAGCTCGTCGAGCTCTGACGCGCCGCTCGTGACGAGCGTCGGCTTGAGCCCCTTCGAGATCGTCTCCTTCGTGATGACGCACTTGGAGACGTCCCTGCGCGAGGGAAGCTCGAACATGACGTCGAGCAGCGCCGCCTCGATGATCGACCGCAGACCGCGGGCGCCGGTCTCGCGCTCGAGCGCCCTCTCGGCGATCTCCCACAGCGCGTCGTCGGTGAACACGAGCTCGATCGAGTCGTATCCGAAGAAGCGCTGGTACTGGCGGGTGAGCGCGTTCTTCGGCTCGGTGAGGATCTGCACGAGGTCGTCGCGGCGCAGCTGATGCACCGCCGACACGACCGGGAGGCGGCCGATGAATTCGGGGATCAGGCCGAAGTTGACGAGATCCTCGGGCATCACCGCGGAGAGCAGCTCGGCGCCCTCGTCGGAGTGCTTCGAGCGCACGTTGGCACCGAAGCCGACGGCGTTCTTGCCGATGCGCCGCTCGATGATGCGGTCGAGGCCCGCGAACGCGCCGCCGCAGATGAAGAGGATGTTGGTCGTGTCGATCGAGAGGAATTCCTGGTGCGGGTGCTTGCGCCCGCCCTGCGGCGGCACGGACGCCACCGTGCCCTCGAGGATCTTCAGGAGCGCCTGCTGAACGCCCTCGCCGGAGACGTCGCGCGTGATCGACGGGTTGTCCGCCTTGCGCGCGATCTTGTCGACCTCGTCGATGTAGATGATCCCCGTCTCGGCCTTCTTGATGTCGAAGTCCGCCGCCTGGATCAGCTTGAGCAGGATGTTCTCGACATCCTCGCCGACATAGCCTGCCTCGGTGAGCGCCGTCGCGTCGGCGATCGCGAACGGGACGTTGATGATCCGCGCGAGCGTCTGGGCGAGCAGCGTCTTGCCGCAACCGGTCGGGCCGAGCAGCAGGATGTTCGACTTCTGCAGCTCGACGTCGCTCTCCTCGGCCTGCCCCATGCGGACGCGTTTGTAGTGGTTGTAGACCGCGACCGACAGCGTCCGCTTGGCCTCCTCCTGGGACACGACATAGTCGTTGAGGACGGTGTAGATGTCCTTCGGCCGCGGCAGGTTGTCGAGGTCGAGCGATGTCGGGGCGGTGAGCTCCTCGTCGATGATCTCGTTGCAGAGATCGATGCACTCGTCGCAGATGTAGACGCCGGGGCCGGCGATCAGCTTCTTGACCTGCCGCTGGCTCTTGCCGCAGAAGCTGCACAGCAGCTGCTCGTTCCCGTCGCTTGCCCGTGCCACTAGACCGTCACCCTGCCGGCGCTCGCCGCGCTGCCGGTCGCCTGCGCGGGCGTATGCGGCGACGCCGCCCGATCACGTCCCCGCGCACGAGAGAGGCCCAGCTGTGTGAGGTCGTGGCCCACTTCGTCTCCTTTTACTCCGAAATCGCCTGCCTGGCTACGGCAGAGTTCAGCGGTGCACGATCACACGGTCGATGAGGCCGTACTCCCTGGCCTCCTCGGAGGTCATGAAGTAGTCGCGATCCATGTCCTGGCGTACCTTCTCGATGTCCTGGCCCGTGTGGTGGGCCATGATCTCCTCGAGCTTCCGCTTCAGCGCGATCGTCTCCTTGGCATGGATCTCGATGTCGGACGCCTGCCCCTGGTAGCCGCCCCAGACCTGGTGGATCAGGATCTTCGAGTTCGGCAGCGCCATCCGCTTCCCTGCCGCGCCGCCGGCGAGCAGGAGCGCGCCCATGCTCATGGCGATGCCGACGCAGATCGTCGACACGTCCGGCTTGATGAACTGCATCGTGTCGTAGATCGCCAGGCCCGCGTAGACCGAGCCGCCCGGCGAGTTGATGTACAGGGAGATGTCCTTGTCCGGATCCTCCGACTCGAGATGGAGCAACTGCGCCACGATCAGGTTCGCGATCTGGTCGTCGACCTGTGTGCCGAGAAAGATGATCCGCTCGTTGAGCAGACGGGAGTAGATGTCGAACGACCGCTCGCCGCGCGAGGTCTGCTCGATCACCATGGGGATCAACGGGCTCATTCGGGCTCCTTGCTGCCTGGGGTCCACAACTTCTTCTCGGTCTCCTTGTTCTCCTTGTCCGGCGTCCACAGCTTCTCGCGGGCCTCCGCCTGCTCCACCGAGATCGGCTTCACGTCGGCGGCGAGGCGGTCGAGCGCGGCCTTCAGGCGCAGATCCTCACGCAGCGTCTCGTGGTGCCCGTGCGACCAGATGTCGGCGATCACCTCGTCCGGGTCGTCGCCCGACGCCTCCGCCTGCTCGCGGATCAGCGCCTTGACGTCGTCGTCGCTGACCTCGATCGCGGCCTTCTCGGCGACCGCCTCGAGCGCGAGCTCGCGTGCCACCGACTGCGCGGCCTCGGCGCGCATCTGGGCAACGAGCACCTCGGGCTGCTGCCCCGTCGCCTCGAAGTACTGCTCGGGCGTGATGCCACGGCGTCCGAGCGAGCGCACGAAGCCGTCGAGCAGCTCGCGCGCCCGCGTCTCGACGAGCGGGCCCGCCGCCTGCACCTTCGAGGCGCGCACGAGCGTGTCGACCGCGGCGGCGCGGTAGGCCGCCTCGATCTCCTCGTCCAGCGCGACGCGGATCCGGCCCTCGATGTCGGCGCGCAACTCGGCAAGCGTGTCGAACTCGCTGGCGGCGCGGGCGAGCTCGTCGTCGATCTCGGGCAGCACCTTCTCGTTCACGTGCTTCACCGTCACCGTCACGGTGGCGCTCGAGCCCTCGGCCAGCTCGTATGCGATCTCCTTGCTGTCGCCGGCGCTCGCGCCCACGAGCTCCCGTTCGATCTCCTCGACGAGCCGGCCCGAGCCGAGCTCGACGACCGTGTCCGACTGGGCCTCTCCCGACGGGCTCACGAGGTCGACGACGAGCGCGTCGCCTTCACGGGCGGGACGATCGTCCGCCGGCACGAGCTCCGCGACGGTCTGGCGCAAGGCCTCGAGCTCCTGGTCGACGAGCTCCTGCGGCACCTTCGCTTCGGCGCGCGGCACCTCGAGGGTCGTCCAGTCGACGATCTCCGGGATCGGCTGCACCTCCACGGTCGCGCTGAACGACCATGGCTCGCTCTCGCTGGCGGGCAGCTCGAAGTCGAACTCGGGCGGCGCCACGGGGCGCAGGCGCGTCCGGGCCGCCGCGTTCCAGAACCAGCCGCTGATGTGCGAGTCGACCGCCTCGGCCCAGATGCGGTCTTTGCCGATCTTCGCCACCAGCACGGGCATCGGCACCTTGCCCTTGCGGAAGCCGGGGATCCTGACGCTCTCGGCGAGGTCGTTGCTGGCGTGCTCGACGGCATGCTCGAGCTCGTGCGGCGACACGTTCACCGTCAGGCGGACGCGATTCTCCCCGAGCTCCTCCACCTGGGCGGTCACGGGGGCATTCAAGCAGACAGGGTGCGCCCTCCCGCCGGGCTGCCGCCTGCCGCTTGCCCGCGCGCGACCCTACCCCCACAATGGGCTCGTGCACGAGCGGGCCCACCGTGAGGAGGACCGTGTGCTCGTTCGCCACGCGCGCCTCCTGCTCGCAGCAGCCGAATCGGCCGAGCTGCTCGTGAGAGGACGCGACTGGCGCGCGTCGGTCGACGGGGTGCTGGCTCTCGTCGGCGAGGCCGCCGGCAGCAGCCGGGCCTACGTGTTCGAGCGCGCGGGCGAGCTCCTCTACCAGCGAGCCGAGTGGACGGCGGAGGGCATCGAGCCGCTCATCGACGCCGACCACCTGCAGGGATTCCTCCCTTTCGACAGCTGGAGCGCGGCGTTCGCGCAAGGCTCCGAGATCCGGGCTGTCACCGCCGAGCTCCCATCCGTCGAGCGCGAGCTGCTCCAGCGCGACGGGATCCGCTCGATCCTCGTCGTACCCGTGCCGCTCGAGCAGACATGGTGGGGATACATCGGCTTCGACGACTGCGTCGGCGAGCGCCGCTGGGAGGATGCCGAGGTGCGAACGCTCCGAGGCATCGCGTCCACGCTCGGCGCCGTGATCGAGCGAGGGCGCGCCGAGGCGGTCGTGCACGAGGCCACGCAGCGCTACCGGGCCCTCGTCGACGACCTCGACGCGGTCGTCTGGGAAGCCGAGGACGAGCGGGTCACGTTCGTCAGCCGCCGGGTCGAGGACGTCTTCGGGTACTCGGTGGAGGAGTGGCTCGCCGCAGGACGGACGTGGGAGCGGGCGCTCCATCCCGACGACAGGGAGGCGGCGCTTGCCGCGAGCGCCCGCGCGCTCGCCGAAGGCGGCTTCCACCGCATCGCGTACCGTCTCGTCACGCGCGGGGGACGCGTGCTGTGGCTCGAGGACATCCTCAACGTGGAGATCGACCCCGACGGCGGTCCGACGCGCACGAGGGGCATCACCGTCGACGTCACCGCTGCGCGCGAGGCGGAGCAACAGCTGCGCCAGGCCGAGGAGCGCAGCCGCGCCATCTTCACCGGCAGCCCCATCCCCACCTGGGTCTACGACAGGGAGACGCTCGCGTTCCTGACCGTCAACGAGGCTGCCGTTGCCACCTACGGGTACACGCAGGAGGAGTTCGCGTCGATGACGATCGCCGACATCCGTCCGGCGGAGGACGTGCCGGTGTTGCGGAAGCTCGTCGACGATCTCGACGACGGTCGTACGCGCCGCCACACGTGGCGTCACCTGCGCAAGGACGGGACGCTCATCGACGTCGACATCTTCTCGAGCGAGATCCCGTTCGACGGCCGCCGCGCGCGGATGGTGGTGGCCTACGACGTGACCGAGCAGCTTCGCCTGGAGGCACAGCTGCGCCAGGCGCAGAAGATGGAGGCGCTCGGCAGACTCGCCGGCGGGATCGCCCACGACTTCAACAACGTCGTCACCGTGATCGGAGGACATGCCGACCTCGCGCTGCGGCAGCTCGACGGGCACCCGGCGCTCACCGAGGTCGAGGCGATCCGCTTTGCCGCCGACCGCGCAGCCGCCCTCACCCGTGGGCTCCTCGCCTTCAGCCGCCGGCAGGTGCTGCAGCGAACGCGGCTCGATCTGAACGCGGTCGTGCGCGAGATGGAGCCCCTCCTGCGGCGCACCCTCGGCGACGACGTCGTCGTCGAGACCGTCCTGGAGGCGGCGCTCTGGCCCGTCATCGCCGACCGGACGCAGGTCGAGCAGGTGATCATGAATCTCGCCGTGAACGCGCGCGACGCGATGCCCGACGGCGGCCGCCTGTGGCTCCGCACGGACAACATGACGGTCGCCGCGAGCGCTCCCGGTGCCGTGGACGAGGACTACGCGTACCTGACGGTGACCGACAACGGCACCGGCATGAGCGAGGACGTTCGCGCGCGGGCATTCGAGCCCTTCTTCACGACAAGGGGCCCGGGCGAGGGAACGGGGCTCGGGCTCTCGACCGTGTACGGCATCGCGGAGCAGAGCGGCGGCCACGTCGAGATCGAGTCCCGGCTTGGAAGCGGCACCACCGTCCGGGTGGCGTTCCCCCACGCGGGCGGCGGCACGGAGGAGAAGGAGAGCCCCACCCGGCCGCCTGCGGGCGCGGCGGTGGGCGGCACGGAGACAGTGCTCCTCGTCGAGGACGACGCCCTCGTGCGCACGCTGGCACGGAAGGTGCTGGAGCGTGCCGGCTACACGGTCGTCGACGCGTACTGCGCAGAGGCGGCGCTCGCCGCCGCCGAACACGCCGGGCCGATCGACGTGCTCGTGACCGATGTCGTCATGCCCGGCCTTGCCGGCCCGGAGCTTGCCGAGCTCTTGTGGAAGGAGCGGCCGGGGCTGCCGGTGCTGTTCATGTCCGGCTACACCGACCACCCGCGCCTGACGACGCTCTCGGGCGAGGGCGCGCGCTTCCTCCAGAAGCCGTTCCCTCCCGACGAGCTCGTGGCGGCCGTGCGCGCGCTGCTCGACGCCGCAGCGGCGGAGGAGCCGGACGGGTCCCACTCGAGGCCGAGGTGCGGGCGAGAGGACTCGAACCTCCAAGAGCCGAAGCCCAGCGGGACCTAAACCCGCCGCGTCTACCAGTTCCGCCACGCCCGCGGCGTGGCCGTGAGCGTAGATGATCGACCTAGCGGCCGAGCAGGATGCCGACGGTCTCCCGCACCGAGTCGACGACGAGGCCCGCGACTGCGATCAGGGCGAACGCGGCGAACCCGGCAGACGGCTCGTGCGTCTGGGCGACGAGGAGCGCCACGAACGCCGCGACGACGATCGAGGCGGTCACGAGCGGCCGGCGCGTCACCGTGCCGAGAGCGAGCCCAACGAGGAACACTGCACCGAAGAGGACGATTCCGAGCATCATGCCGCCAGGGTAGGACCGCCGCCGGACGGAGCGGACCGCGCTTCGCGACCTCGCCGCCGGACGGCGACCTCGCGCGCTCGACCCAACCCCATGCGGCGGGCCACGTCCCCCCGCAGGCGCATGCCGGGCGAGAGCCTCGCCGGCCCGGGCTATGGCCCCGGGAGGAATCGAACCTCCGCGCGTGGATTCGAAGTCCACCGCTCTATCCGCTGAGCTACGGGGCCGCGGATCCATGCACGGTATCCTGTGACGGCTCGTGGTGGCGGTAGCTCAGCTGGTAGAGCCCCGGGTTGTGGTCCCGGTGGTCGCGGGTTCGAATCCCGTCCGCCACCTGTATTGGTCCGCAGATCGGGGATCCCCGAACGGGGATCCCCGATCGCGAGAATCCCTGAAGCCGGGAACCTACGGTTCCCAGGGAACCTCCCTTCCAAGACAGAATCGGGCAGTTGTCAACGCCGGTCGAGATCGGACCCGATCGCGAGAATCCCTGAAACCGGGAACCTACGGTTCCCAGGGAACCTCCCTTCCAAGACAGGACCGGGCAGTGGCGTCGTAGGATCAGCCGATGCGGCACACGCGCTACGGCTGGTGGCTCGAGGACGCGGGGCCGGTCGAGCCGGCCCCGCCGCTCGAGGCGGACACGACCGCCGACGTCGCCGTCGTCGGCGGCGGCTACCTCGGGCTGTGGACGGCATGGCAGCTGAAGCAGCTCGATCCCGCCGTCGACGTGATCGTGCTCGAGGCGGAGCTCGCCGGCCACGGGCCGAGCGGCCGCAACGGCGGCTTCGTCTCGACGCTGTGGGACGACCTTCCGATCCTGCGCGAGCGCGTCGGCGACGCACGCGCCGTGGAGGTATGCCGGGCTTCGCAACGCGCCGTCAGGAGCATCGGCGCGTGGTGTGACGAGCGCGGCGTCGACGCCTGGTACACGCCGTCGGGGACGATGCTCGTCGCCACGTCGGACGCGCAGGTGGGCGACTGGGACGACCTCGTCGCGGCCTGCCGCGACGTCGGCGCCCCGGAGGAGGTGGTGCCGCTGAGCGCGGACGAGGTGCGTGCCCGCTGCGCCTCCCCGCTCTTCCGCGGCGGCGGCGTGCTACTGCCGAGCTCGGCGAACGTCCATCCGGCGCGCCTGTCGCTCGGCCTGCGGCGCGAGGTCGTCGCCGCGGGCGTGCGGCTGCACGAGCGCACGCGCGTGCGCCGGGTCGAACGCGACGCCGTCGTCCATACGAGCGGCGGGGCGACGGTGCGGGCGGGCGCGGCGATCCTCGCGGTCAACTCCGCGACCGCGTCCTTCGCGGGCTACCGGCTCGCGCTCGGCGTCGCATCGAGCCACATGGTGGTCACGGAGCCCGTGCCCGACGTGATCGAGGAGCTCGGCTGGTCGGGCGGCGAGTCGATCGCCGACTGCCGCACGCTGCTGCACTACCTGCGAACGACCCGCGACGGCCGCATCGCGCTGGGCTGGGGCGGTGGGCGCATGGGCGTCGGCGGCCGCCACAGCGACCGCCTCGACCTCGACCGGCGGGCGGTCGAGACGGCGCGAGAGGGGCTCGTGCGCATGTTCCCGGCCCTGCGCGGCCGACGCGTCACGCACGCGTGGGGCGGCCCGATCGATGTCTCGCCCACGCACCTGCCGATCTTCGGCTCGCGCGGGCGCGTGCACCACGGCTTCGGCTTCACCGGCAACGGGGTCGGGCCGACGTACCTCGGGGGCGAGATCCTCGCGCGCCTCGCGCTCGACCGCCGCGATGCGACCACCGGGCTCGCGCTCGTCGAGCCCGACCGCAAGCTGATGCCGCCCGAGCCGCTGCGCTGGGCCGGCGGCAGCGCGATCCGCGCGGCGCTCGTGCGGCGCGACGCCGCCTACGACGATAGCCGGCGCCCCGATCCCCTCACGGACTTCGTCGCGTCGCTCCCCCGCCGCCTCGGCCTGCATCTGCCGCGCTGAGACGCTCGAGCACCTCGTAACAAACTGTCACAAGCGCGCCGCGGCAGCCGGGACGAGCCCTGGAGGCTCGCGACGCCCGCCGCGCACGCCGATTACCCTTCGTGCGCGCGCCCGTAGCTCAGGGGACAGAGCGGCGGACTTCTAATCCGCGGGTCGGAGGTTCGAATCCTCCCGGGCGCACTCCCGCTCCCGCGGCCGGGACGGGCGACCGGCTCGCCGGAGAAGCCGCACCGGAGGCCGGCGTACCGGGCCTCCCCGCCGTCGAGCCCGAACCCCGCGCCACGCCCCGTGCCGGGCATATCGGCGGGCGACGTTCCCGCAGCAGCCTCGTCGCACCCGCTCACGTGCCGGCACTCGTCGCGGCGGGCGTCAGCGCACAGGCCTCGCGGTGCCCGCGAGCGTCGCGCGGCGCGCGGCGAGGAACGCCGCACCCGCGCCGGCGAAGCCCACGCCGAGCAGCACCGACGAGCGCCAGCCGTGCTGGTCGACGAGCCAGCCGCCGGCGACGCTGCCGCCGGCGAAGCCGGTGGAGACGGCCGTGCCGAACCAGGCGAACGCTTCCGCGACCGACCCGGGCGCCGCGACGCGGCCGATCAGCCCGTAGGCCGACCCGACGATCGGGGCGATCGGAACGCCGGCGACGAAGAAGAGCGCGGTGAGCGTCGCGAGCGAGCCCGCCAGCAGCGGCAAGACGAGCGCTGCGACGAGCACCGCCGCTCCGACGAGAAGCCGGCGGCGGTCGTCGCTCGACGGGCGCAGACCGGCGGCGAGACCGCCGGCGAGGCTGCCCGCTGCGAAGCCCGCGAGCGCGAGGCCGGCGAGGGCCCGGTTGCCCTCGAGCTCGGCGAACGCGGGGGCGGCGATCTCCACCGAGCCGAACGCCAGCCCGAGGAAGAGCGCGAGAAGGGCGATCGTCCGCACACCGGGCGAGGAGAGCGCTCCGAGCCGGGAGCCGTGGTGCTCCTCCGCCGGGCCCGCCGCGCGCACCGGCGGCAGGCGGACGAACATGAGCGTGCCCACGAGGGTCGCCGCTGCGGCGCCGAGGACGGCGAGCAGCGGCGAGACGACGGCGAGGACGGCGACGAGCAGCGGGCCGCCGACGAAGATCACCTCCTGCAAGGCCGCCTCGAGAGCGTAGGCTGTGCGGACGGCGTCGTCGCCGAGCACGCGCGGCCAGATCGAGCGCAGCGCCGAAGACACGGGCGGCAGGGCGAGACCCGCGGCGGCAGCCGCCAGCGAGACGAGCACGACGGGGGCGTCGAGCTCACCGCCGAGCGCCACGAGGCAGAGCAGGGCCGGGAAGGCGACGAGACGCAGGCGGAGCACGGGGGCTGCGCCGCGGCGGTCGACCCGGCGGCCCGCGTACGGCGCCCCGACGGCGACCGCGAGGGAGTAGGCGGCGGCGACGAGGCCCGCCTCGCCGTACCCGGCTCCGCCGGCGCGGACGACCAGGATCAACGTCAGCGCGGTCATTCCGAGCGGGAGCCGGGCGACGATGCCCCAGCCGAGGAGCGCCGGCACATGGGGGTGCTCGAAGAGCATGCGGTAGCGCGCGATCCCGCGCGCCTCGGGCCCGGTCTGCACGCCTACGAGGGAAGCTCGACGCCCGGCGGCGGGCCGGCGATCCGGCGTCGGCGTTCCTCCAGCCAGTCCAGCACGAGCACCTGGATCGCTCCGGCGATCGGGATCGCCCCGAGCGCCCCGATCACGCCCGCCAGCTCGGCTCCCATCAGCACCGCCACCAGCACGACCAGCGGCGACAGCTGCACCGTGCGCCCGTATACGAGGGGCTGCAGCACGTGGTTCTCGAGCTGCTGGTAGACGACGAAGAACACGATCAGCACGAAGCCGGCCGTCGTCGAGTTGAGGAAGCCGACGGTGGTGACGAGCACCGCGGCGATCGTCGCGCCGGCGAGCGGTATCAGGTCGAGCAGGGCGACGACGAGCCCGAGCGCGACCGCGTACGGCACGCCGAGGACGAGCAGCACGACCGTCGAGACGGTGCCCGCGATCAGGCTGATGGTGAGGTTGCCGGTCACGTAGCCGCCGACCGTGCGGTAGATGTCGCGGCCCACCTTGCGCCAGCGCGGCTGCGACGGCTCGGGCAGCAGCCCGTAGCAGCGCTCCACCCAGGCCGGTCCCTCGAGCAGCATGAACAGCGTGAGGAAGGCGATGGTGACGACGGCGACGACCGCGTTGACGACGCTCTTCGTCACCGTCAGCGCGGTGGTGGAGAGGCCGAGCACGCCGCCGGCGCCGCTCTTCTCGATCGCGGCCCGCACCTTCTCGACGATCTGGTAGTCGCGCTCGAGGAAGCCGAGCTTGCCACGGCCCCTGGTGAGGTCGTCGAGGTAGCCCGGGACCGCGTTCACGAGGTCGTTGACCTCGCGCACGAGCGTCGGCACGAAGGTGGCCGCGATGCCCGCGATCGCGAGGATCGTGCCGACGAACACGATCCCCACGGCGACGCCTCGCCGCACACCGCGGTCGGCGAGCCAGTCGACGGCGGGATTCAGCGCCATCGCGAGGAAGACGGCGATCAGCACCCATATCAGCACCGACCGGGTCACCCACAGCACCTCGAGCGCCACCGCCGACGCGAGGATCACCCCGAGGACGACGAGGACGGCGCGCGGCCGCAGGCGAACGAGGCGCTCTTCGCTCATGCGGCCGAGCATACGGGTGGCGCTGGACGTCCCCGGTCGGCGCGCCGGCGTGCGGCGGCGGGCGGCGAGCCCGGTCGCGAGGAGGACGGCGGCGCGGCGCAGCAATCGTGAGCCCACCGGGTCAACGGCCACTCACCGCGTCGACGTAGTCGAGCCTGTCCTCCTCGGCGAGGAAGCGCACGAGCCAGTACGCGAAGACGGCGAAGAAGACGATCGACTGCTCGGATGCCATGACGATACCGCCGAACTGCTGGTCGGCAATGCGCGTCAGTCCCCACAGCCGCTCCGGGGCAGCGGCGTAGAAGTCGTAGATCGGGCTCGGCACGAGCGCGAGCACGAGGCCGAGCGGCGCCGACAGCACGAACCCGGCGAACACGTAGCCGGCGCGCCCCTGGCTCGAGATCCGGCGCGGCGCGTCCTGCCAGACGGGCCACCACAGGAGGAGCCCGGTGAGCAGGTAGAGCAGGTGCTCGAGCAGCAGCAGCGAGTGCGGGCGGCGCAGAGCCTCGTCGTAGAGCGCGGGAACGTGCCAGAGCGCGTAGTTGCCGAGCCAAAGCGGAAGCGCGGCGAACGGGTGCACGAGGACGCGCATGGTGCGCGGCCGGGCGACGGCGGCCGCGAGCGCGGGTGAGAGCCCGAGCACGAGCAAGAGCGGCGCCCACTCGGCGAGCACGACGTTCTGGCCCAGGTGGGCGAGGAGCAGGTAGTGGCGCGCGAGCGTGTCGAGCGGCGACGCCCACGCGAGCACGAGCAGCACGCAGCCGGCGAGGAAGCAGGCACGGCGCCAGGCCGGAGCCGGGAACCGCCGCCGTGTCGCGGCATACGCGCCGGCGACCACGAGACCGGCGACCGCCTCCGGGCTCCACGACCAGTCGGATGGGCTCACGCCCGCAACGCTACGCTTCGGCGCGAGCGCGGGTGTAGCTCAATGGTAGAGCTCCAGCCTTCCAAGCTGGCTACGCGGGTTCGATTCCCGCCACCCGCTTTCGCGGCTCCTCTCTCCTGTCCGCCCAGCGACATCGTCCGCGGGCTTGCGGCGGTGGCCATGCCGCCCGCGGTATGGGAGGGTGGCATATCGCACGAGATGGGAGGAAGGCGCAGCATGAGAGGAGGCACGGAGCCGACTGACAGCGCGACTGCGGCGGGGGTGCTCGCGGGCGTGGGTGGAACGCCGCTCGTCGAGCTCCGGAAGGTCGTGCCGGCCGGGTCGGCACGGGTACTGGCCAAGCTCGAGTGGGCGAACCCGACCGGCAGCCTGAAGGACCGCATGGCCGTCGCCGCGATCGCGGGAGCCGAGGCGCGTGGCGACCTGCGGCCCGGCGGAACCGTGGTCGAGTACACGGCCGGCACGACGGGGATCTCGCTCGCGTTCGTCTGCGCGGCGAAGGGCTACCGGCTGCGCATCGTGTTCTCCGACGCGTTCAGCGACGAGAAGCGCCACACGATGGAGGCATTCGGCGCGATCGTCGAGGACGTACCGAGCGACCAGGGCAGGATCACGGAGACGCTGATCAAGGCGATGATCGCGCGCGCCGGCGAGATCAGCGCGGAGCCGGGCCACTAGTGGTACGACCAGCTGCAGAACCACGACGCCGTAAGCGGCTACCTGCCACTGGGCGACGAGATCTGGGAGCAGTCCGGCGGTGCCGTCGACGCATTCGTCCACGCGGTCGGCACGGCCCACTCGATCCATGGCGCCGCCCGCGGTCTGCGCCGCCACGCACCGGCGCTGCACGTCGTGGCCGTCGAGCCCGCGGAGTCCGCCGTCCTGTCGGGAGGGCCCACCGGGGCGCACCGGATCGAGGGGATCGGGATCGGCTTCATCCCACCGCCGTGGCACCCCGACGAGGTCAGCGCCATCGAACAGGTTGCGACGGAGGAGGCCGTCGCGATGGCTCGCCGGCTCGCCGCCGACGAGGGCGTCTTCGCGGGCACGTCCTCGGGCGCCAACGTCGTCGCAGCTCTCCGTGTCGCCGAGCGCCTGGGGCCGGATGCCACGGTGGTCACGGTCATCTGCGACTCCGGTCTCCGCTACCTCAGCACCGACGTCCACCGCCGCTGAGGGACGAGTCAGCGGCCTGACGCCGAGGACGGCCTCCTGCAACGGATCGGGACGGCGAGATTCGAACTCGCGGCCTCTCGCCCCCAAAGCGAGCGCGCTACCAGGCTGCGCCACGTCCCGTTCGTGACAGTGTAGGGGCGGCTCGGGTCGCGACGACCACGACGAGCCGGCGCGGGCCGTGCACGCCCTCGACCCGCTCGAGCCCGATGTCGGACGTCGCGGACGGCCCGGAGACGAGCACGATCGGCCGGCCCTCACGCGCGCCCGGCTCGAGGCGCGCGACGAGCTCCGGCACGGTCTCGACGATCTGCTCGGCCCGCACGATGCACACGTGGAGGTCGGGAACGAGGGTGATGGCGCGCCGCCCCTGCCCCGGGCCGCCGTCGAGCGCGATCGTGCCGGTGTCCGCACAGGCGGCCGCGCACGTCGTCAGCGCCCCGTCGAGCACGTCGAGCTCGGCGGCGCCGAGGCCGTCGTCCTCGACCAGCTCGACATCCGAGGGCCGAAGCGCGGACGGCAGGTCGGAGGCCACGACGACGCGCGCCGCACCCTGCGCGCGAAGAGCCTCGCCCGCCCCGCGCGCCGGGTCGTCGCTGACGACGACCGTTGCCCCGTAGCCGCGCAGGCACGCGACGAAGCGCGACTCGACCTCCGCCTCGCCCGCCTCGCCGCGCGAGCGGTAGCCGCGCGGCACGGAGACGAGCCCCGGTGCGTCCGCGAGGGCCGCGCGCACACGCGCGAGCACCGTCTCACGACCGGGCACGGGACTCCCACCACTCGCGGAAGGTCTGGGCGGGCACGGACGGCAGGTCGCGCGCGCGCCCCCAGGCGGCAAGAGGGCCGGGCGGGAAGCGGCCGATCCAGCCGCCGCGCGCGACCGGGCGCTGGAGCGTGCGCGCGAGCCGCTGGGCGCGCTCGTACGACGCGCGCGACGCGAAGATCCGGCCCAGCCGCCGCATCGACAGGCCTTCGAGGCCGGCCCGCCCGCGGGCGACGACGCGCGCGCGCTCGTGCACGAGGATCGAGGGGATGTCGATCTTCACCGGGCAGACGTCGTAGCACGCTCCGCACAGCGACGACGCGAACGGGAGCGAGCCCGCCGCCTCGCTCTCACCGTCGAGCTGCGGCGCGAGGATGGCGCCGATCGGGCCGGCGTACGGCGAATGGTAGGCATGGCCGCCCGTCTGGCGGTACACGGGACACACGTTGACGCAGGCCGAGCAGCGGATACAGCGCAGCGCCGGCCTGCCGGCCGGGTCGGCGAGCGCGCGCGTGCGGCCGGCATCGAGCAGCACGAGGTGGAACGCGCGCGGGCCGTCACCGTCGCGCACGCCGCTCCACAGCGACGTGTAGGGGTTCATGCGCTCTCCGGTCGAGGAGCGCGGCAGGAGCTGGAGGAACACCTCGAGGTCGCGGAAGCGGGGGATCGTCTTCTCGATCCCCATCACCGTGATCAGCACCTCGGGCAGCGTCGTGCACATGCGGCCGTTGCCCTCCGATTCGACCACGCACACGGTGCCGGTGTCGGCGCACGCGAAGTTCGCGCCCGAGATCGCGACGCGGGAGCGCAGGAAGGCCTCGCGCAGGTGCAGGCGCGCCGCCTCCGCGAGCTCCGCCGGGTCGTCGGAGAGCGCAGGCAAGCCGAGCCGCTCGCGGAAGAGATCGCGGATCTCGCGGCGGTTCTTGTGGATCGCCGGCACGAGCAGGTGCGAGGGGCGCTCGCCGGCGAGCTGGACGATCAGCTCCGCGAAATCGGTCTCGATCGGACGCACGCCCGCGGCCTCGAGCGCGTCGTTGAGGCGGATCTCGTCCGTCGTCAGCGACTTCACCTTCACGACCTCGCGCGCGCCCTCGGCGAGGACGAGGGCCGTCACGATCCCGTTCGCCTCGGCCGCGTCACGCGCCCAGTGCACCACGCCCCCCGCGCGCCGCACCGATCCCTCGAGCTCGAGCAGCAGCTCGTCCAGGCGTGCCAGCGCGTCGTCCTTGATCGCGGCGCCGGCCGCGCGCAGCTCCTCCCAGTCGGGCAGCTCCGCGACCACCGCCGCGCGCTTGACGCGGATCGACGCGGTCGCGGCGCGCACGTTGCGGCGCAGCTGCACGTTCGCAAGCGCCGCCGAGGCCGCCCGCGGGAACGGCTCCGCCCGCGCGTGGCGCGCGCCGCCGGTCACGACGCGAGGATCTCCGCCAGGTGCAGCGGCCGCACGGCGGCGCCACGGCGGTGCAGGCCGCCGCCGATGTGCATCAGGCACGAGCTGTCGCACGCGCAGACCGCGTCGGCTCCGCTCGCCAGGACGTTCCCGAGCTTCTCCTCCAGCATCGCCGCCGACACGCCGGCGTTCTTGACGGCGAAGGTGCCGCCGAAGCCGCAGCACACCTCCGCGTCGGGCAGCTCGACCAGCTCGAGCCCCGGCACCGCCCGCAGCAGGCGCAGTGGCGTCTCCCCGACCTCGAGCAGCCGCAGCGAGTGGCAGGTCGGGTGATAGGTGACCGTGCCGCGGAAGCGCGAGCCGACGTCCACGATCCCGAGCGCTCCCGTGAGGAGCTGCGACAGCTCCCAGGTGCGCGCCGGCACGCCGCGGTCGTCCCCCTCGAGCAGCTCCGCGTAGTGGCGGCGCACGAGCGCGGCGCACGACCCCGAGGGCGTCACGACGGCGTCGAAGGGCGCGAAGATCTCGACGAACCGCCGCGCGAGCGCGCGCGCGTGCTCCGGGTAGCCCGAGTTGAAGTGCATCTGCCCGCAGCACGTCTGCTCCGCGGGGAACACGACCTCGATGCCGAGCCGCTCGAGCACGGTCACGGTCGCCTTCCCCACGTTCGGGAACAACGTGTCGGCGAGGCAGGTCACGAACAGGGCGACACGATCGATCATCGATGATCAGCCTACTGCGCGGGCCGACGAAGGGAAGGGATAGCCTCGCACGGTGACCGAGCTCGCCCTCCCCCCCGGAGCCCTGGCGGCGAGGCGGCACCCCCGTCTCGGCTACGCGATGACGCTCGCCGCCGCGACGCTGTTCTCCGTCAACGGCGCCGTCTCGAAGCTCGCGCTGAACGCGAGCGGAATCGGGACGCCGCGCTGGACGGAGCTGCGCTCGACGGGGGCCTTCGTCGGCCTCGCCGTCGGCCTGGCGGTTCTCGCACCGCGGCGGCTCCGCATCGGGACACGCCGCGAGCTCATGCGCCTCGCGTTCTACGGCGCGGTCGGCTTCGCGCTCGTGCAGTGGCTCTACTTCGTCGCCATCGACCGCCTGCCGATCGGGATCGGGCTGCTGTTCGAGTTCACGGCGCCGGTGCTGATCGCGCTGTGGGCGCGGTTCGCCTGGCGCGAGCCGGTGCGCCGCCGCGTCTGGCCCGCGCTCGGCCTCGTGATCGGCGGGCTCGCACTCGTCGCGCAGGTGTGGCACGGGCTCACGCTCGACGGACTCGGCGTCAGCGCCGGCCTGCTGGCGGCGATCGCGCTGGCGGTCTACTACCTGATGGGCGAGCGCCTCGTCGTGCGCCGCGATCCGATCTCCGTCGTGTGCCTCGGGCTCGGCTTCGCCTCGCTGCTGTGGGCGTTCGTGATGCCCTGGTGGAGCTTTCCGCTCGACACGCTCTCCGTCGAGGCCGTGCTTCCGCACGGCATCGGCGCCGCCCCGGTGTGGGCGCTCGCCGCCTGGACGATCGTGCTCGGCACGATCGCGCCGTTCGTGCTCTCGATCGCCGCGCTGCGGCACCTGCCGGCGACGACCGTGGGGATCGTCGCCACGTTCGAGCCGGTCGCCGCGGCCGTCGTCGCGTGGTCCTGGCTCGGCGAGGCGCTCGTTGCCGCGCAGATCGTCGGCGGGCTCGTCGTGCTCGTGGGGATCCTGCTCGCCGAGACCTCCCGCTAGCCTGTCGGCATGGTCGAGCGCGTCCTCCTCGCGTCCCCGCGCGGCTACTGCGCCGGCGTCGAGCGCGCCGTCGAGACGGTCGAGATGGCTCTCGAGCACTACGGCGCGCCCGTGTACGTGCGCAAGCAGATCGTGCACAACATCCACGTCGTCCGCGACCTCGAGGCGCGCGGCGCCGTCTTCGTCGACGAGGAGTCGGAGGTGCCGGAGGGCGCGACGGTCGTCTATTCGGCCCACGGGGTGGCGCCGTCGGTGCACGCGAACTCCGCCGCGCTCGCGCACAACGTGATCGACGCGACCTGCCCGCTCGTGACGAAGGTGCACGTGCAGGCGCGCCGGTACGCCGACGCCGGCTACACGGTCGTCCTCATCGGCCACGCCGGGCACGAAGAGGTCGTCGGCACGATGGGCGAGGCTCCCGCGGCGACGGTCCTCGTGCAGGACGTCGCCGAGGCCGAGGCGCTCGAGCTGCCGGAGGACGCCAGGGTGGCGTACATCACGCAGACGACGCTCTCGGTCGACGAGACGGCGGAGATCATCGCCGTCCTCCGCCGCCGCTTCCCCCGCATCTACGCGCCGCGGAAGGAAGACATCTGCTACGCGACCTCGAACCGGCAGTGGGCCGTGAAGGAGATGCTCGCCGAGATCGACCTGCTGCTCGTGATCGGCTCGAAGAACTCGTCGAACTCGAACCGGCTCGTGGACGTGGCCCGTGCCGCCGGCGTCGCCGGCCATCTCATCGACGACGAGACCGAGATCGACGAGCGCTGGCTCGACGGCGTGCGCACCGTCGGCATCTCGTCCGGCGCGTCGGCGCCGGAGCGGCTGGTAGCGCGGCTGTGCGACTGGTTCCGCGCGCGCGGCGTCGAGCGCATCGAGCCGTTCCGCATGGTCGAGGAGGACGTCACGTTCAAGCTTCCCGTCGAGCTGCGCCGCGAGCTCGCGCTGGCCGAGCGGCAGCGCTGACCGCCGGCTGTCGCCTCGAATGATCCCGGTCGCCGCGGCGGCGGCTCCGCCGGGGATGCCCTACGCCTTCGCGATCGCCACGGTGCCGCCGTCCGCCTCGACGGCAACCGCAAGCGTCTCGGCCCTGATCCACTCGGCGTGCTCGAGCAGGTCGGCGTCGGTCGCCGGAAGCGTCAGCTCGATGCGGTCGGTCAGCTCGAGGCCGGCGTCCTTGCGCATCGAGTTGACCTGGTGGATGAGGTCGTAGACGCGCCCCTCGCGCTCGAGCTCCTCGTCGAGCACGATCTCGAGCGCGACGGTGACGCCGTCCTCGGCCGCGACCGCCCACCCCTCCTTGCCGGAGCGCTCGACGAGCACCTCGTCCGGGCCGAGCTCGTGCCCGGCGGCGCGGAAGCGTCCGCCGCCGAGCTCCTCGAAGTCGCCGGCCTGGAGCGCGGCCCGCACGGCACCGAGCTCCCTGCCGAGACGCGGCCCGAGCGCCGGCAGGTGCGGCTTCACCCGCAGCTCGGTCGCGTCGACGGCGCCGAACTCCACCGCCTTGACACGCAGCTCGTCGCGGATCTCGTCCGCGTGCGCAGCCGCGAGCGGCGCACCCTCGACGACGATCCGGCGCAGCGGCTGCCGCACCTTGCGGCCCGACGACTGTCGTGCCTGGTGACCGAGCGCGACGACACGGCGGAGCTCGGCGACCTCGGCCAGCAGGGCCGCGTCGGGGTCGACCGGCTCCGGCCAGCCGGCGAGGAAGATCGACGCCGGTGCGTCCGCGCAGGCGCCGGAGACGAGTGTGCGCCACAGGTGCTCCGACAGGAACGGCATCACCGGCGAGATCACCCGCAGGCCCTGCACGAGCGCGTACCACAGCGTGCGCAGGGCGATCGCGTCTCCCTCCCAGAAGCGGCGGCGCGAACGGCGGATGTACCAGTTCGAGACGTCGTCGACGAACGCCTCGAACGCGCGCACGACATCGACGGTGAGCCAGCGCTCGTAACCGCCGGTCGCCTCCTGCACGAGCGTCTGCGTCCGCGCCACGAGCCAGCGGTCGAGCGGTTGCACGTCACCCTCGGGGCCGCGCTCGAGGTCGCGGAGCAGCGGCGTGAACGACTCGACGTTGCCGTAGTCGACGAGGAACCTGGCCGAGTTCCACAGCGTCAGCAGCTTGCGCTTGATCTCCTGGCCCGGGCCGAAGCCGAACAGCAGGTTGCGGTCGGGCGGCTGCGCGCAGTACTGCCAGCGCATCACGTCGGCGCCCATGCGCGTGAACGCGTCGGAGGCGTCGATCATGTTGCCCCACGAGCCGTGCATCTCCTTGCCGTGCTCGTCGAGCATCTTCTCGTAGCCGAGCACGCGGCGGAACGGCGCCTGCCCGCTCAGCGCCACGGACATGAACAGCTGCGAGTAGAACCAGAGACGGATCTGCTCGCGCATCTCCGACACCCAGTCGGCAGGGAACCACTGCTCCCAGGTCGCGTGATCCGGCAGGTCGGCGTTCGTCAACCCCCTGGCGGCGCCCGTCGCGTACCCGCCCGGCACGTAGGTGTCGTTCTGCCAGCCGAGCGTGGAGAAGGGGACGATGCCCGCGTCGAGCCAGACGTCGCCCACCTCGGGGATGCGCCGCACCTCCTCGCCGCAGCGCTCGCACGCGATCGGCACCTCGTCGATCCACGGGCGCCGCAGCTCCTCGAGCTGCTCGAGCCCCGACAGCGCACGCGCCTCGAGCTCGGCGCGCGAGCCGATCACGTTCACGTGCCCGCAGGAGCACGGGTAGATGGGCAGCGGCAGCCCGTAGTAGCGGCGCCGGGAGATGTTCCAGTCGCCCATGTTGCGCAGCCAGTCGTCCATGCGCTTGCCCATGTAGGCGGGCGTCCACTCGACGGTGGCGTTCGCGTCGAGGAGCTGCTGCCGGATCTCGTCGACGGTGATGAACCAGTCGTCGGCGAGCCGGAAGATGAGCGGCGTGTGGCAGCGCCAGCACTCCGGATAGCGGTGCTCGTGCGTGCGCGCCTCGACGAGCAGGCCGCGCTCCTCGAGATCGCCGATGATCTGGTCGGCCGCCTCCACGGTCGACAGGCCGTGCAGCCAGCCGTACTCGGGGTAGAACCTGCCGGCCTCGTCGACGGGCGTGAGGACGTCGAGGCCGAGGGCGCGCGAGAGCTCGAAGTCCTCGGAGCCGCACCCCGGTGCGATGTGGACGATGCCCGTGCCGTCGTCCATCGACACGTCCGTCCACGGGATGACGCGGTGCTCGACGCCGGCGCCGGGACCGAGCGCGTCGAAAGGGCCCTCGTAGCGCCAGCCGACGAGCGCCGACCCGGGTAGCCGCTCGACGAAGGTCTCGTGCGGAGAGCGCGCGACGGCGACCCAGTCGCCGCTCTCGAGCCGGCCGTACTCGGCGTCGGGATCGACGGCGGCGGCGACGTTGGCGGGCAGCGTCCACGGCGTCGTCGTCCAGATCACGATCGCTTCGCCGGGCCGCTCGAGGAGGCGGAAGCGCACGTCCAGCGACGGGTCGACGCGGTCGACGTAGCTGCCGTGCAGCTCGTGCGCGGAGATCGAGGTGCCGCAGCGCGGACACCACTCGGTCGAGCGGTGGCCCATCACGAGCCAGCCTCTGTCGTGCACGATGCGCAGGAAGCGCCAGATGTACTCGATGTTGGTGTCGGAGAACGTGAAGTAGTCGTTGCCCCAGTCCATCCACTGGCCGAGCCGGATCGAGCCCCTCGTGAGCTCCTGCGCCGACCACACGACGACGTCGCGGCACTTGCGGGCGAACTCGGCGAGCCCGTACTCCTCGATCTCGCGCTTCGAGTTGAGGCCGAGCGCACGCTCGACACCGACCTCGATCCACAGGCCCTGGCAGTCGAAGCCGTTCTGGTAGCGCTGGTGGCAGCCCCGCAGCGCCTTGTAGCGCTGGAACACGTCCTTCAGCGTGCGCCCCCAGGCGGTGTGCACGGCAAGCCCCTTGTTGGCGGTGACGGGGCCGTCGATGAAGCTGAAGCGGGGGCCGTCCGCGTTCTTCGCGCGCAGCCTGGCAAACGTCTGCTCCCGCTCCCAGACGTCGAGGATCGCGCGCTCGAGCCCGTCGTGGTCGGGCTTGTCCGGCAGCGGTGCGAACATGTGCACGATTCTACGGGCGCCGCCTCGCGCTCAAGCCGGGAACATCCGGGGCGCAGCCGTCGTTTCCCGATAGACAGGCCACACCAACGTGGCGTGCAAGCGAAAGGATCGTATGGCAACCGCAGTGAAGACGGAGACGTTCGACCAGGAAGTGATCCAGAGCGAGACCCCCGTGCTCGTCGACTTCTGGGCGGAGTGGTGCGGCCCGTGCCACGCCGTCGCGCCGGTGCTCGACAAGATCGCCGAGGAGCGCGCAGGCGAGATCAAGCTCGTGAAGGTGAACATCGACGAGGAGCGCGAGCTCGCGGAGAAGTACGGCATCGCCTCGATCCCGACGATGATCCTGTTCAGGGACGGCGAGCCGGCGGCCGCCGTCATCGGCGCGCAGCCGAAGGGCGCGATCGAGCGCTCGCTCGGGCTCGCCTCCTAGCACGCTTCCCCTCCCCTCCCCCACGACGAGCCGGCGTCCCCCGCCGGCTCGTCGCCTTTCCGGGGGGTCGGTTGCCGCCGGGCCGTCGCAGGCCGGCAGGAGACGTCGCCCGACCTGGAGGGACTCGAGGCGATCCCCGGGGCCGTCGCGCGGGCTGATCCCGGCTCAGGGCGCCGCCGGGAGGCGCCGGGCGGGGTCGTCGAGCGTGCCGCCGACGTCGAACGGGAAGGCCGCGCTCACGGGCGCGCCCCCTTCCATGCCGCCAGCACCGACGGCAGCAGCGTGAACGCGAGCTCTTCGGGCGGCGGCAGCTCGTCCGGCGCGAACCAGCGGAGCTCCGCGACGTCGTCGGCCGCCCGCGCCTCGCCGCCGGAGATACGCGCCGTCCAGAACATGTTCAGCGTCGCGCTCGCGTCGGGGCCGGCGCCGTACCAGTCCATCCACACGCCGAGGAACGCGACGGGCTCGATCTCGAGGCCCGTCTCCTCGCGCAGCTCGCGGCGCAGCCCGTGCAGCGGATGCTCGTGCTCCTCGAGGAAGCCGCCCGGCGCGTCCCACAGGCCACGGTAGGGCTCGACCGCGCGACGGGCGAGCAGGAGCCGCCCCTGCTCGTCCTCGACGAGCGCGCAGGCGCACGGCGAAGAGTTGGCGTAGCCGACGAACCCGCACGAGCCGCAGGTCACGCGGCCCTCGCCGTGCTCGAGCGCGTGCGCGCAGCGGGGGCAGAAGCGCCAGCCGTGGAGGATCGCCATCGCGCCGCTACCGTAGCGTCCGTGAGCCCCCGGCACGTCCCCGCGTCGGTGACCGAGCTGCAGCGCATCGGCCTGTTCGGCTCGCTGCCGGGCGAGACGCTGACCGCGCTCGCGCAGCGCATGGAGCGCCACGAGATCCCCGCCGGTGGGCCGATCGTGAGCGAGGGCGCGACGAGCGACCGCTTCCTCGTGCTGCTGTCGGGCCTCGCCGGGGTGTGGCAGGACGGCAGTGGCGCCCGCGGCGTGATCCGCCCGGGCGAGTGCTTCGGCGAGGTCGCCCCCGCCCTTCGCATCCCGCGCACCGCCACCGTGACCGCGATGACGGCGTGCGTCGTCGCGAGCTGCGACCGCGCCACGTTCGACGAGCTGCTGCGCCCGCTGTTCACCGACGACGCCTGAGCGCGACCGGGGCGCCGCGCCCGGGTCGATCAGAGGCGGCCGAGCTCTTCCAGCACGGCGTCCGACAGCCGCGGCCACGCGTCCTTCGACCACGCGCCGAACGCGCGCGTCGTCAGGCAGGCGCAGGCGACGCCGGCGTCGGGGTCGACCCAGAGGAACGTGCCGCTGCCGCCGAAGTGCCCGAACGTGCGCGGCGAGGTGAGCGCGCCCGACCAGTGCGGCGCCTTGACGCCCTTCAGCTCGACGCCGAGGCCCCAGTCGAGCGGCGCGAAGCGCCCGAAGCCGGGCAGCACGCCGTCGAGGCCGGGGAACTGGACGGCCACCATCTCGGCGTGCGTCTCCGGGGCGACGAGCCGGGGCGCGAGCAGCTCGCGGCCGAGCGCGAGCACGTCGTCGAGGCAGGCGTGCATGCCCGCGCCCGGATGGCCCTCGGGGTCGAGGCCGATGCGAAGCGGCGCGCAGACCGCCTCGCGCAAATAGCCGGCGAACGCCATCTGCGCCCGCTCTGCCAGGTGCGCGCCGAGGACGGCGAAGCCCTCGTTGGAGTAGATCCGGCGCCGCCCCGGCGCGGCGATCGCGACGTCCCCCTCGAACGGCAGCCCGGACGCGTGCGCGAGCAGGTGCCGCACGGTCGAGCCGGGCGGGCCGGCGGGCTCGTCGAGGTCGACGGCGCCCTCCTCGGCGGCGACGAGCGTCGCCAGCGCGGTGACGGGCTTCGACACCGAGGCGAGGGGCACGGTCCGGCGCGTGTCGCCGCGGGTCGCGACCGTCGCACCCGCGCGCGTGACACCCGCCGCCGCGAACGGGACGTCCCAGTCGTCGATCTGGCGCAGCGCCTCCATCAGATGCCGGCCTCGTGCTCGGCGCGGGCCCGGACGCCCTGCGGGAGGGCGCGCCCGACTCCCTCACCCTGGTCTCGTCCGTCGACGGCGGGGCGCGCGAGGAGGACGGCCGGCACCCCGCGCCGAACCGCCTGCCCGTTCCTTGCTCGCCCGCTCGCCACGGCACGCCCGACGTTAGCGGCAGCGGGCGTGTCGTAGCCGGCGACCGCGCCCGGGTCGCCGGCGCGATACTACGCGGGCGATGGAGCGCCGTCTCATCTCGGGTCACTCGCCGTTCGAGCCGGTGGCGGGATTCTCGCGCGCCGTCCTCGTCGGCTCAACCGTGCACGTCGCCGGGACGGCGCCCATTCCGCCGGACGGCTCGCCCACGCCGGAGGGGGCGTACGAGCAGGCACGCCTGCGCCTCGCGATCATCGCCGAGGCGCTCGAGCGCGCGGGCGCATCCGTCGAGGATGTCGTCCGCACGCGCATGTTCATCACCGATGCCGAGCACTGGGGCGAGGTCTCGCGCGCGCACGGCGACGTCTTCCGGGACATCCGTCCCGCCGCGACGTGCGTCGTGACGGCGCTGCTCGACCCGTCCTGGAAGGTCGAGATCGAGGCCGAGGCGGTGATCCCGCAACCAGGACACGGGTGAGCCCGGGGCGACGGGGCGATCGCCCGGCCGCGCGCGAACGAGACGTGCTGCCGGGCTCGCGTCGGTTCACGCACGGAATACGGACGGGCCGGCGCACGAGGTCATGCCCCTGCGACGGGACCTCACGGGGCACGCCGTTCGTAGGTCCAGCGTGGACCTCGCGCACGGATCTCGCCGTACAGTCGGCAGATGGCGAATCGGTGGCGAGACGAGCGCGCCCTCGTCCGCGGCGCGCAGGCGGGATCGGTCGCCGCGCTCGAGGCGCTGTTCCGCCTGCACTGGCGCCGGGCGTACGGCGCCGCCTACCTCGTCGTTCACGACGCCGCCGCGGCGGAAGACATCGCGCAGGAGGCGCTCCTGGCCGCGATACGCAACCTCGACCACTTCGACCGCCGCCGCCCGTTCGCGCCGTGGCTGCACCGCATCGTCGTCAACCGGGCGATCGACTACGCGCGAGCCCGCGCGCTGCGCGCCGAGACCGGCCTCGACGACGCCCTCGCCGCCGCCGAGCACGCCGCCGACGGGTTCGACCGCTCGACCGTGGACGCGATCGCGGCCTTGCCGCCGGAGCACCGAGCCGTGATCGTGCTCCGGCACCTGCTCGACTACACGCCCGGCGAGATCGCCGAGCTGCTCGGCTTGCCGCGCGGCACGGTCAACTCGCGCCTGCGGCGCGGTCTCGACGCGCTCGGGGAGCGCGCGCGATGAGAGACGAGCTCGAGCGCGTCGAGATCCCGCAAGCGCGCGAGGCGGAGAGGCGAGCATGGGCCGTCACGCGGGCCGCGTTCGCCGCCCGCGCGCCGGCGCGCCGGCGGCGACGCGCCCCGGTGCGGCTCGCGCTCGCTCTCGTGATCGCAGGCGCGCTCGCCGCCGCCGTGGCGAGCCCGCCCGGGCGCGCCGTCGTCGACCGGGTGCGGGCGGCGGTGGGCGTCGAGCACGCACAGCCGGCCCTGTTCGCGCTGCCGGCATCAGGGCGCCTGCTCGTCGTGTCCGACGCCGGCGCCTGGGTCGTCCAGCCGGACGGCTCGCGGCGCCTACTCGGTGGCTACCGCTCCGCCTCGTGGTCGCCGTTCGGCCGCTACGTCGTGGCCGCGAAGGCGAACGAGCTCGCGGCGCTCGAGCCCGACGGCGCCGTGCGCTGGTCGCTCGCCCGCCCGGGCGTCCGCTTCCCGCGCTGGGCGGGCACGAGATCCGACACGCGCATCGCCTACGTCGATCGCACCGGCCTGCGCGTCGTCGCCGGGGACGGGACGGGCGACCGCCTGCTCGCCCCGTCGGAGACCGGCCCGGCCGCCTGGCGGCCGGGGCCTCTCCGTCAGCTCGCCTACGCCTCGGCGAGCGAGGTGCGCGTCCAGGACGCGGACAGCGGCCGGGTGCTGTGGCGGGCGAGCCGCGGCCCCGCCGAGCGGGTCACCTCGATCTCGTGGTCGACGGACGGCGCCCGGTTGCTCGTGCTGGCGCCGCACGCGCTGCGTGTCTACGACGCCCGTGGCCGGCTCGTGGCACGGGATGACCCGGCGGACGGCACGATCGACTCCGCTGCCGCGTTCGTCCCGGGGACGCGCCAGGTTGCCGTGATCCGCGTACGCGGGGCCGAGAGCGACGTGTTCATGCTCCGCGGCGGACGCCTGCTCTTCCGCAGCACGGGTGTGCTGGAAGACCTTGCCGTGGCCCCCGACGGCCGCTGGCTGCTCGTGGCGTGGCCGACCGCCGACCAGTGGGTGCTCGTAGGCACCGGCGGCGACCGCCGCATCCGCGCCGTCGCGAACGTCTCGACGCAGTTTCGCACGCGCTCGTTCCCTCGCATCGAGGGCTGGTGCTGCGCGAAGTAAGCTTCCCCTGTGCTCGCACCCGGCGACCGCGTCCCCGACGCCCGCGTGTGGGCGGCGCCCCGCGAGGGGCCGATCCAGCTCCGCGACGCGATCGCCGGGGACGGCTACGCGCTCCTCTGCTTCTACCTCTGGGACTGGTCGCCGACCTGAACGAACGAGCTGCTGCTCCTGCGTGACAGGGGCGCCGACCTGGCGGCGGCGGGCATCCGCCCGTACGGGATCTCGCGCGACTCCGTGTGGTCGCACCACTCGTGGGCGATGACCCTCGGCGTCGAGGACGTGCCGCTGCTGTCGGACGGCAACGGCGAGGCGGCCCGCGGCTTCGACGTCGCGTTCGCGCCGCTCGAGGTCGCCGACGTGGCCGCCCGCAGCGCCTTCCTGATCGCGGGCGATACGGTCAGGGCCGCATGGATGCTCGGAACAGATCTGCCCGACGTGGACGCGATCGTCGCGGCCGCTTCGCCGCCCTCGCCCTAGCCCTCTACGCCGCCTGCGCCGTGTGGGCGACCTGGCCCGCGGTCCGACAGATCGACGGTCACTACCTGGCACGACCCTCGGCCGGCTTCGGCGAGGCTGCGGCCGGCGACCACCTGCAGCTCGCGTGGGCCTTCTGGCTGCCCGGCCACCAGCTCGAGCGGGGCGCCGCCCCGTGGGCCGACCCGTACTCGTTCCGGCCCGAGGCGGCGGCGGCGCCGAACCTCCAGGGCTGGCTGCTCGGGATCCCGTTCTGGCCGTTGCGTCACCTCGTCGGCAACGTGTGGGCCTACGACCTGATCGTGCTGCTCTCGTTCCTCCTCGCGGGCGGGCTCACCTGCTGGTGGCTGCGGGCCGTCGGGGTCGGACGGGCGGCAGCGCTCGCCGGCGGGCTCGTGTTCGCGCTCGCGCCGTACCGCGTCGGCCAGTCGAGCGGGCACCTGCTCGGGCTCATCGCGTTTCTGCTGCCGGCGACCCTGCTCGCGCTCGAGCGGCGGCGCTTCGCCTGGGCAGCGCTCGCACTGGCGGCGATCCCGCTCTCGGGCCAGCTCCACCTCGCGATGGGCGCGGACGTGCTGGCACTCGGGTACGCATGGGCGCGCCTGCCCCGGGCCGTCTGGTGGAAGGCCGCTGCCGCGGCGCTCACCGCCGCCGGCGCCGCCGTGCTCGTGCAGCAGACGGTGGTGAAGGGCTCGGTCGCGGGCGGCGGGCGCTCGTTCGCGCAGGTCGAGCGCTACTCGGCGGAGCTGTCCGACTTCGTCACGCGCGGCGTCGGAGCGGGGATCGAGGAGCTCGTCTTCGTCGGCTGGGCGACGCCGCTGCTGGCGCTCGCGGGCCTGTGGGCGGCACGGCGGCAAGGAGGGCTCGCGTGGTTGCTCGGCCTCGCGGCGACCGTCCCCTCCCTGCTCGCGCTCGGCGCCAACCTTCCTCTCTACGAGCCGCTCTGGCGCGCCTTCCCCCCGCTGCGCTTCGCCCGCGTCCCGGAGCGCCTGCTGCCGATCGCCTGCCTCGCGCTCGCCGCGCTCGTGGCGCTCGCCCTGGACTTCGTGACACAGTGTCACAAGCTGCGCCTGCCGGCCGCGCTGGTGACGGCTGCCGTGCTGGCGCTGCTGGCGGTCGATCTAAAGGTGCCGGTGTTCGGAGCGGTCGAGCCCGACCGGGCGAGCAGCGCGTACGCCGCGATGCGCGGCGGCGGACGGCTGCTCGAGCTCCCCGTCTTCCGGCCCGACATCCACTTCGGCTCCGTCTTCCTCGCCTACGCCCGGCAATCCCCGCGCGAGCGGCCGTTCGGCTACTCGACCACGGCGCCGCCCGCGGCCGACCGGCTCGCACGCGACCTGCGCGGTGTCTCGTGCGGCCGCGGCACGGTGCCCGCGGAGCTCGGCGTGCGCTACGTGGCCGTGCACCGCGGCCTCTACCGGCAGAGCCGCTTCTTCGCTCCCGCATGCGCGGACGCGGCCGAGCGCGCGCTGCGGCGGCACGGCTGGACGCGGCTCGCCGGCGGCGCAGCGATCTCGCTGTGGCGCCGTCGCTGAGCCTGAAGCGGCTCCCCCGGGCGGCGTCTCCGATACGGTCATCCTCCTGTGAGCCCGCGCGAGATCGACTACCTCGAGGCGATCCTCAACGCGAACGTCTACGACGTCGCGATCGAGTCGCCGCTGCAGGAGGCGCCCCTGCTCTCGGCGCGGCTCGGGAACCGGCTGCTCCTGAAGCGCGAGGACCTGCAGCCCGTGTTCTCGTTCAAGCTCCGCGGCGCCTACAACAAGATGTCGCGGCTGCCGCCCGCAGAGCTCCGGCGAGGCGTCGTCGCCGCATCGGCCGGCAACCACGCGCAGGGCGTGGCGCTCGCCGCGCAGCGGCTCGGCGCGGCGGCGACGATCGTGATGCCGGTGACGACGCCGCAGATCAAGGTCGGCGCCGTGCGCGCCCTCGGCGCCGAGGTCGTGCTCGAGGGCGACTCCTACGACGACGCCTACGAGGCCGCGATGCGCCTCGTGCGACGCGGACGGCGCACCTTCGTGCACCCCTACGACGACCCCGACGTGATCGCCGGCCAGGGGACGATCGCGATGGAGCTGCTGCGCCAGTTCCGCGAGCCGCTCGACGCCGTCTTCGTCGCCGTCGGCGGCGGCGGCCTCATCGCGGGCATCGCCGCCTACGTGAAGCGGCTGCGCCCGCAGACGCGCATCGTCGGCGTCGAGCCCGTCGACGCGAACGCCATGGAGCGCTCGCTGCGCGCCGGGCGTCGTGTGACGCTCGCGCACGTGGGGCTGTTCGCGGACGGGGTCGCCGTGCGCCGGGTCGGGGAGGAGCCCTTCCGGATCGCGCGCCGGCACGTGGACGAGGTGATCCTCGTCGACACCGACGAGATCTGCGCCGCCATGAAGGACGTGTTCGAGGACACGCGGGCGATCGTCGAGCCGTCGGCGGCGCTCGGCGTCGCGGGCGCGAAGCGCTACGTCGAGCGCGAGCAGATCGGCGGGCGCAACCTCGCCACGATCCTCTGCGGCGCCAACGTCAACTTCGACCGGCTGCGTTTCGTCGCCGAGCGCGCCGAGCTCGGCGAGCAGCGCGAGGCCGTCTTCGCCGCCACGATCCCCGAGCGCCCCGGCAGCTTCAAGGCGTTCTGCTCCATGGTCGGGCGGCGCAGCATCACCGAGTTCAACTACCGCTACGACGACGCGAGCGAGGCGCACGTGTTCGTCGGCGTCGAGGTGCAGGACGTGGCCGAGAAGGACAAGCTGCTGGCGTCGCTCGCGAAGCGCGGCATCCGCACGCTCGACCTGACCGAGAACGAGATGGCGAAGCTCCACGTCCGCCATCTCGTCGGCGGCCGCTCGCACGCCGAGCACGAGGTGCTCTACCGCTTCGAGTTCCCCGAGCGGCCGGGTGCGCTGATGCGCTTCCTCGACGCGATCGGCAACACGTGGAACATCAGCCTGTTCCACTACCGAAACCACGGCGCCGACTACGGTCGCGTGCTCGCGGGCATCCAGGTGCCGCCCGGCGAGAAGCGTGCGTTCAAGGCGTTCCTCGAGCAGCTCGGCTACCCGTACTGGGAGGAGACCCGCAACCCCGCCGCGGATCTGTTCCTGCAGGCGTAGGCGACGCGGCCGCCGGCGGCGCCTACATGCCCATCGCGTGGTATCCGGAATCGACGTAGAGCATGGTGCCGGTCACGTTCGCCGCGTCGTCGGAGAGGAGGTACGCGGCCGCCCCGCCGACGTCGTCGGCCGCGATGTGGCGGTGCAACGGCGCCCGCTGCTCGAACATCTCCTCCATCGTCGTGAAGCCCGCGATCGAGCGCGCGGCGAGGGTGCGCACCGGGCCGGCCGAGACGGCGTTGACGCGTATGCCGCTCTGCCCGAGGTCCCAGGCGAGGTAGCGCATGCTCGCGTCGAGCGTCGCCTTGGCGACGCCCATCACGTTGTAGTGCGGCACGGCACGGACGCCGCCGAGGTAGGTCATCGTCACGATCGAGCCGCCGCCGCGCGCCTGCATCAGCGGCTCCGCGGCTCTCGCGCAGGCGACGAGCGAGTAGGCGGAGATGTCGACGGCCATCCAGAAGCGGTCGCGCGGCGTGTCGACGAAGCGGCCCTCGAGGTCCTCGGCGGCCGCGAACGCGACCGAGTGCACGAGCACGTCCAACCCGCCGCCGAACGCCTCGCCCGTCTCGGCGAAGACACGTGCGACGTCCTCGTCGGAGCGCACGTCGCACTCGGTCACGAGCTTCGCGCCGACCGACTCGGCGAGCTCGCGCACGCCCTTCTCGATGCGCTCGCCCTGGTAGGTGAACGCGAGCTCCGCGCCCTCGTCGTGGAGGCGCTTCGCGATCGCCCACGCGATCGAGCGCTTGTTGGCGACCCCCAGGATCAGCGCCTGCTTGCCCTCGAACCTTCCTGCCATGCGACGATCCTACTGTGACGCTCCCCGAGTCGCTGCGCGACGGCATCGACGATCTCGTCGGCGGCGCCGACCGCCGCCGGGTCGAGCACGCGGCCCGTACGCTCTCGGAAGCGTACCGGGCAGGAGGCCGCGCGGCCTCGCGCGCGGCGCGCACGCGCGACGACGCGGTCGCGTATGCGGCAGCCCGCGCGCCCGCCACGTACGCCGCCGTGGCGGCCGTCCTCGCCGGCATCCGCGAGAGGAGGCCCGACTGGGAACCGGCGTCCGTGCTCGACCTCGGCGCGGGGCCCGGGGTCGCCTGCTGGGCTGCCGCGGCCGTATGGCCGGGGATCGCGCGCTACACCCTCGTCGAAGCAGAGCCGGAGATGCTCGCCGTCGGCCGCACGCTCGCGCGACGGGCCGGCTCCGCGCTCGCCCGCGCGACCTGGATCCAGGGGGATGCCTGCGCCGATGCGGCAGCCGCCGACCTCGTCGTCTCCTCCTACCTGCTCGGCGAGCTGGAGGAGGGACGGGTGGAGTCGTTCGCACGGCACGTCTGGGGACGGTGCGCCGACACAGCCGTGTTCGTCGAACCCGGCACCACGGGCGGCTACCGGCGGGCGCTCGCCGTCCGCACGACGCTCCTTGCCGAGGGAGGCTTCACCCTCGCACCGTGCCCGCACGACACGGCCTGTCCACTCTCCGCGGGCGACTGGTGCCACTTCGCGACGCGCCTGCCGCGCAGCTCCGCGCACCGTGCCGCCAAGGCGGCCGAGCGGGGCTTCGAGGACGAGAAGTTCTCCTACGCCGCGCTGTCGCGCGCGCCACAGGCACGGGCGCAGGGGCGGATCATCCGCCGCCCGCACGTCAACCCGGGCCACGTCGTGCTCGCCGTCTGCGCGCCGGGGGGGATCGAGCGCCGCACCGTCAGCCGCCGGGAGAAGGACGCCTACCGCCGCGCGCGCAAGCTCGGCTGGGGCGACGCGCTGTGACGATTCACGCGTGCGCGGCAGGCTCCGAGCGGCAGGCGTCGGCATCTGCGTTACGGTGAGCAGGTGCAGCGCGTAGCGGTGGTGACGGGAGCATCGTCCGGGATCGGGGAGGCGACGGCGCGCGCCCTCGCGGCACAGGGCTGGCTCTGCGTGCTCGTCGCGCGCCGCGAGGAGCGCCTGCGCGCCCTCGCGGGCGAGATCGGCGGCGAGGTCGAGCTGTGCGACGTCGCCGAGCGGCCGGACGTCGAAGCGACGGCGGCCCGCGTGCTCGAGCGCCATCCGGCGATCCACCTGCTCGTCAACAATGCCGGCATGCCGGCGCGGGGGACGTTCTTGCAGGTGGACCCCGACCTCGTCGAGCGCGTGATGCACGTCAACTACCTCGGCGGCGTCTGGTGCGCGCGGGCGTTCATGCCCGGGCTCGAGGCCGCGGCGCGGCAGGGCGGCGCGCACGTCGTCAACCTCGTCTCCGTCGCCGGCACCGTGTCGTTCGCGCCGGCCGGCGCGTACGCCGCCTCGAAGCACGCGCAGCTCGCCTTCTCGCGCTCACTCGCGGCCGCCCTGCGCGGCAGCGGCATCAACGTCCATGCCGTGCTCCCCGGCTTCGTCGAGACGGAGGGCTTTCCGCAGAAGAACGTGCTCGCGAGCCGCCTGCTGCGCGCCTTCGTGATCGAGCCCGACGACGTCGCGCGCGCGATCGTCCGCGCCGTCGCGCGCAACAGGGGCGAGACCGTGGTGCCGTGGTTCCCGTACCGCCTCATCGGCATCGCGCAGGCCCTCGTGCCCGGGATCGTCGCGCGCTTCGTCGGCATGTCCGGCTACAGGAAGGGCAGCATCTGAGCCTCGCTTCACCGCGTCGCGCGGACGGCCCTCAGGCGCTGCTCCCCTTGCGCGCGACGTACCAGCCGACCTCGACCTCGTAGGCCGTCGCCGGGGCCATGCGCCGCACACGCTCCCGCTCCGGCCCCTCGAGCCCGACGAGATCGAGGTAGTGCTCGACATCGCGTGACTCGTGCACGATCTCGTTCGCGCTCACGACGAGATTGTTCGCCTCGAGCAGGCTGCGCACGTCCTGGTCGGAGAGCAGCCGCCGGTGCGACGGGTCGCGTGCGCGCTCGAAGCGATCGATCTCGGCCGCGGCGAGCGGGTCGACCGGGCCGAGCTGGTCGGCGAGCAGGATGCGGCCGCCGGGGCGCGTCACGCGCGCGAGCTCGGCGACGACGAGCTCCGGCCGGCGAACGTGGTGGAGCACCCGCAGCGAGCCGGCGAGGTCGAACGAGCCGTACGGAAAGGGGAGGGCCGTCGCGTCGGCGACGACGAGCTCCGCGTTCGCGGGGGCGCGCTCGTTGCCCGCGGCCACGAGCTCCGGCGAGGCGTCGACGCCGACCACCGAGCCCACGTAGGGCGCGAGGGCGAACGCCAGCGCGCCGCTGCCGCAGCCGCTGTCGAGCGCACGCTCGTCGCCGCGGAACGGCGACAGCAGGCGCACGACCCGCTCGGCGAGCTCTGCGGCGCGCTCCTCCTGGAGCGCGAGCCGGGCTGCGACGACGTCAGGCACCGACGACCTCCCTCTGCGCCCGCGGCGGGCGCGTCACGAGACCACAGGCGATCTCGTAGCCGATGGTGCCGGAAACGCACGCGTGCTGCTCGATGAGCACACCGTCGCCGACCAGGGTGACCGGGTCGCCCACCGACCCGCCGTCCGGCAGCGCGACGGCGAGGGCGTCCATCGAGACGGTGCCGACCACCGTCGCGCGGCGTCCGGCGACGAGCACCTCCGTGCCGCTCATGGCGCGCCGGAACCCGTCGGCGTAGCCGACCGGGACGATGCCGATGCACGTCGGGGCGCCGGCCACGAAGCGCCGCCCGTAGCCCGTGCTCTCGCCGGGCCGCAGCGTCTTCACGAGGGCGATCTCCGACTCCCAGCGCAGCGCGGGCCGCAGCCCGTCGTCCCCGGGGTCGCCGCCGAACGGGGAGATGCCGTAGAGCGCGATGCCGCAGCGGGCCGCGTCGAGGCGCGCCTCCGGATACCGCAGCGCGCCGGCGCTGTTGGCCAGATGCCGTGTCAGGTGGGAGTAGGGCGCGGTGGCCTCGAGGAAGCGGCCGGTCTGCAGGCGCGTGAAGGCGGGGTCGCTGTCGGCGGACGCGAAGTGGCTCATCAGCCCCACGACGTCGCGCCCGGGCGCCGGCACCTCGGAGAGACCCCAGCGGCCCATGCCCGTGTCGAGCTTGAGATGGACGGGGACGCCGTCGGGCACCGGGCCGTCGGAGACGACGATCTCGAGCCCGATCTCCCGTGCGGCGCGCACGTCGTCGGGGCCCGACGGGCCGAGCACGATTACCCGCGCATGCGGGAAGTCGGGCCGGAGCGCGGCCGCCTCGCCGGCCGTCGCCACGCACAGAGCGGTGGCCCCCTCGGCGAGCGCGGCCCGGGCGACGTCTGCGGCGCCGTGCCCGTACCCGTCGGCCTTGACGACAGCCCACAGCTCCGCCCCGCCGAGGGCGCCGATCAGCGTGCGGGCGTTGTGGCGGACAGCGGCGAGGGAGAGAGTGAAGTGCGAGCGCGCCACGACTGCATTCTCGCGCACGAGGCGTGTCAGAGAACGCCGACGGTCATGCCGTCGTAGTCGAGCACGACGGGCGCGCCCTACGAGAGGGCGGCCGGCAGCGCCGCGACGACGTCGCTCGCGACGAGGCCCGCCTGGTGCTGCACCGTCGCGGCGGCGATCCCGTGTGCCGTCGCACCCGTGGCGGCCGCGATGACCGGGTCGAGGCCCTTGGCGAGGAACGCGGCGATGACGCCGGTGAGCACGTCACCGCTCCCCGCCGTCGCAAGCGACGGGGGAGCCATGTCTGCGACGACCGGGCCCGCCCCCGCCCCCTGCACGATCGTGTCTGCGCCCTTCAGCAGCACCACCGCCCCGTAGCGCTCCGCCGCGTCGCGCGCGGCGCGGAGGCGATGGGCGGCCACCCATGCCGCATCCACGCCGAGCAGCCGCGCGAGCTCCCCGGCGTGCGGGGTCAGCACCGTCGCCGCCGCCCGCGGCAGCGGCTCGAGCCCGTAGAGCGCGTCGGCGTCGACGACGGCCGGAAGGGCGATCGTGTCGAGCAGCTCGCGGACGAGCGCGCGCGCCTCGTCCGAGCGGCCGATCCCCGGCCCGAGCGCGACGGCGTCGGCCCGGGCCGCCGCGGCACGGATTGTCGCTGCCGCGTCGGCCCACTCGAAGCCGAGCTTGACCGGCTCGAGCGCGAGCGTCTCGACGACCGGCAGGCACGCGTGCGGAACGGCGAGCGTGACGTAGCCGGCGTCGGCGCGCAGCGCGGCGGTGGCGGCGAGCACCGGCGCCCCGGTCGTGCCCGGCGCGCCGCCCACGACGAGCACGACGCCCGCGGTGAACTTCGAGTCGTGGGGCGCCCGTCGCGGCACGTCTCGCAAGAGCGCCTCGGTGGCGCGGCGCGCCTCCGTCTCGACGTCGGCGAGTCCGATGTCGGCGACGACGACGCGACCGGCATGGAAGCGCCCCGGCGCGACGACGAGCCCGACCTTGCGCGCGTGGAAGGTGACGGTGAGCGCCGCCTCGACCGCCGGCCCCTCGACCTCCCCGGTCGACGCGTCGACGCCGGAGGGGATGTCGACGGCCACGACGGGGGCGGGGCTCGCGTTGATGCGCTCGATCACGGCGGCGGCCTGCGCGCGCGGCGCACCGTGGAAGCCGGTGCCGAAGAGCGCGTCGACGATCACCTCGAAGCCGTCGACGTCGTCGGTCTCGACCGCCTCCCGGCCTGCCTCCCGGAGCACGCGCGCGGCGATACGCCCGTCGCCGCCGTTCGCGCCTCCCCCGCAGACGACGGCGAAGCGCCGCGCCCGCGGGAACGCCCGCATCGCCTCGCGCGCAACCGCCGAGCCGGCGCGCTCCATCAGCTCCGACGCCGTCCCGGGGAAGCCCGGATAGGCGGCCTCGGCCAGGCGCATCTCGTTGGCGCTGTAGAGGTGCTCGAACATCGCTCAGGGCTCGAGCTCGACGACGCAGGCCGCGCCCGCCATCGTGTGCGAATGCGTGAGCGACACGTCGATGTCGCGCATGCCGACCTTCTCGGCGAAGCGCGCGGTCTTGCCGCTGATGGTGACCCCCGGCTTCGGCGGGCCCACGATCTCGATCTCTTTCCACGTGAAGCGCACCCCGCACCCGAGCGCCTTGCCGACGGCCTCCTTGCCGCAGAAGCGCGCCGCGTAGCTCTCGGCAGGGTTGCAGCGCGTCTCGCAGTAGGCCTGCTCCGCCTTCGTGAAGCAGCGGTCGCGGAAGCCCGGCCGTGCCAGCGCACGAGCGATGCGGTCGATCTCGATCAGATCGGTGCCGACGCGCACGGCCATGATTCAGAGCGAGCGCTCCAGCCACTCCGGCAGCTGCGCGACGGAGCTGAGCACGATCTCGGGCACGATCCCGGAGCCGTCGAGCGTCTCGGGGCGGAACTTGCCGGTGCGCACGAGCGCGGTGCGCATGCCGAACGCCTGGGCGCCGCGCACGTCCGCCTCGATGTCGTCGGTCACCATCCAGGTGAGCTCCGGCTCGGCTGCGAGCGCGTCGAGCGCGGCGGCGAAGTAGGTGGGGCTCGGCTTGCCGAGCACGATCGCGTCGACGCCGGTGGCGTACTCGAGGCCCGCCACGAAGGCGCCCGCGTCGAGCAGCGGGCCGCGGCTCGTCTGCCACCACTTGTTCTTGTGCAGGCAGTAGAGGTCGGCGCCCATCTGCAGCTCCGCGAACGCACGGCCGAGATTCATCCACGAGAACACCTGGTTCGGCTCGGTCGTCTCGTCGCAGCCGCCGAGCAGCACCGCGTCGGCGTGCTCGCCGACGAGCTCGATGCCCTCGAGGTCGGGCACGATGGCGCCCATCACGAGCGCGAACACGCGCTTGCCCTTGAGCTCGCGTGCCGCAGCGCGGGGTGTCGTCTGGATCTCGTCGTCCTCGAGCTCGAATCCGAGGCCGCGCAGCTCCTGCGCGAGCTGCGCGCGCGGGCGCGTCGAGTTGTTCGTGACGAAGCGCAGGGCGTGCCCCTGGCGGCGCAGCCGGGCGACTGCGGCGGCGGCGCCCGGGATCGGCTCTCCCGACACGTGCAGGACGCCGTCGACGTCGAGGAGGATGCAGGCCATCGGCACAGTCTCACAGACGCGCACGGGCGACGGAATATCCACGACGCGCTAGCCTCGTGCGGTGGCAGCACACGACCATGCGCACGGTCACGGCGACGTCCACGGCTTCGCCGGCGGCACGCTGCGGTCGCTCGGGATCGCCCTCGGGCTGAACGCCGCGTACACGGCCGCCGAGGCGGCGGCGGGCATCGCGACGGGCAGCCTGTCGCTGCTCGCCGACGCCGGCCACAACCTCTCCGACGTGCTGGCGCTCGGGATCGCGGCCGGCGCCGTCGTGCTCGCGGGGCGACCGGCGACGCCGAACCGGAGCTTCGGCCTCAAGCGGGCGGAGATCCTCGCGGCGCTCGTCAACGCGGTCTCGCTCGTGGTCATCGCCGTGCTCATCTTCATCGAGGCGGGCCGCCGCTTCTCGCAGCCGCCGGACGTGCCGGGCGGGTGGCTCGTGGCGGTGGCCGCGCTGGGTCTCGCGATCAACGCCGCCGGCGCCGCACTCGTGTTCCGCCGCGGCGGACACGACCTCAACCTGCGCGCGTCGTTCGTCCATCTCGCGGGCGACGCGCTCGGCTCGCTCGGCGTGCTCGTCGCCGGTGTCGTGATCATCACCACCGGATGGCGCTACGCGGACCCGGCGTTCAGCCTCCTGCTCGGGGTGCTCATCCTCGTAAGCTCCTGGGGCGTGCTGCGCGACTCGGTGCTCGTGCTGCTCGAGGCGGCGCCGCGCGGCATGGACGCGGACGCGATCGGGCGCGCGATGGCGGCGACGCCGGGCGTCGTCGAGGTGCACGACCTGCACGTGTGGCAGATCACGAGCGGCTTCCCGACCCTCTCGGCGCACGTGCGCGTGCGCGCCGGCGACGACTGCCACGCCATCCGCCGCACGCTGGAGCAGATGCTCTGCGAGCGCTTCCGCGTCACCCACACGACGCTCCAGGTCGACCACGAACAGGCGGACGGGCTGCTCGCGATCTCACGGTCGCCCGGGACGGGACGCGAATGAGCGCCGACGAGAGCCCTCGCCGCATCCGCGTCACGCGCTCCGTGCTCCTTCCCGTCTCCGAGATCGAGCTGCGCGTGTCGCGATCGAGCGGCCCCGGCGGCCAGCACGCGAACACGTCCGAGACGCGAGTCGAGGCAGTGCTCGACGTGGGGGCGTCCACGGCGCTGACGGACGTGCAGAAGCGCCGCGTGATCGCCCGCGCAGGCCCCGTGCTGCGGGCCGTCGCGCAGGACGAGCGCAGCCAGGCGCGCAACCGCGAGCTCGCGGTCGCCCGCCTCGTGGCACGCCTCGCCGAGGCGCTGCGGGTCGAGCGGCACCGTGTGGCGACGCGGCCCTCGCGGGCGGCGAAGGAGCAGCGACTGGACGCCAAGCGGCGGCGCGGGACCGTCAAGCGCCTGCGCCGGTCGAGGGACGACGAGTGAACGACCTGGCGCCCGACGTGGTGCTGCCGCGTCTACGCAGCCGCCTCGGCTCGCCGTACCTGTACGCGCAGGAGACGGCGTCGACCCAGGACGTGCTGCGCGGCACGGATCTGCCGGAGGGCGCGGTGGCGACCGCGGAGCACCAGGTCGCCGGGCGCGGCCGCTCGGGGCGCCGCTGGGACGACCGGCCGGGACGGTCGCTGCTGTGCTCGGTGCTGCTGCGCCCGCCGGGCGGCGCGCTGCCGCAGCTGTCGCTCGTCGTGGCGCTCGCGGCCGCGGAGGCGATCGAGCTCGTCGCAGGCGTCGAGGCTCGGGTGAAATGGCCGAACGACGTGCTGATCGCCGGGGGCAAGGTGGCGGGCATCCTGCTCGAAGCAGGCGACGGCGCGGTCGTCGCGGGCATCGGCGTCAACGTCAACCAGAGCGCCGGCGAGCTGCCGGCGCGGACGCGGCTGCCGGCGACGTCGCTGCGCGTCGCGACAGGGGCGACGCACGATCGGGGCGCACTCCTCGCCGCGCTGCTCGAGCGGCTCGACGCGGCCTACGCAAGCTGGCGGGCAAGCGGGCTGGACGGGCTCGCCGCGCGCCTCGAGGCACGCAATGCGCTCCGCGGACAGCGTGTCAGCGTGGGTGCCGCGTCCGGGACGGCCGGCGCGCTGGCGCCGGACGGCCGGCTGTCGGTCACGCTCGACGGCGGACACGTGGTCATGGTCGAGAGCGGCGAGATCGAGCCGCTAGATCTCCCCCTCTAGCGCGGCGAGATCCTCCGGGGTGTCGACGTCGGCGAGAAGCCGCTCGTCCACATGGATCACGGTCGGGTTGACGTCGCGCAGCGACAGCTCGCCGCGCGCCACGCGTTCCTCGAGCAGGGGCAGCATGGAGCGCGTGTACGCGCCCGGAAGCGGCCCCGTCTGCGGGATCGCGGTCGCGCGCCCGAGCGCCCGCAGAAGCTCGGGGGTCGCGCGTGGACAGTCCACGGGGAGCACGACGCAGGTGTCGTGCGCCGCCGCGCGGAGTCCCGCGATGACCCCGAACACGGGAGCGCGCAGGGCGCTTGCGTCGTCCAGCAGCGGGCACGCCAGCGGCAGGCCGTCTGCGGCCTTGCCGACCGCGATCACCTCGTCGCAGGCCTCGCCGAGAACGCGCAGGCCGCGCTCGGCGAGCGTCTCCCCGTCGAGCACGACGAGGGCCTTCGGCGATCCGAACCGCCGCGAGGCGCCGCCGACGAGCAGCACGCCGGTCAGGGGACGATGCGCCACGGCTCCGTGTAGACGTTCGCACGCCCGTCGCGCACGAAGCCGCACAGCGTGATCCCGCGGTCGGCGGCCAGCTCGACGGCCAGAGAGGAGGGCGCGCCGACCGCGACGAGCACCGGGCAGCCCGCGACCGCCGCCTTCTGCACGAGCTCGAAGGAGAGCCGGCCGCTGACGCACAGCACGAGGTCGGCGAGCGGCAGTCTCCCCTCGCGGAACGCCCACCCGATCACCTTGTCCATGGCGTTGTGCCGGCCGACGTCCTCGCGCGCGCAGAGGAGCCCGCCCTGCGGCGTGAACAGGCCGGTGGCGTGGATGCCGCCGGTGCGGTCGAACGAGGGCTGCGCCGCGCGCAGGAGCTCGGGCAGGCCCGAGACGACGGCGAAGGGGACGCGCAGGCCGCTCTCGACCCGGTCGGCGGCGACGGCGATCGCCTCGAGCGCCCCCTTGCCGCAGACACCGCACGAGGACGAGGTGTAGAAGGAGCGCTGCAGCCCTTCCGGGTCGAAGCCGGGGGCGTCCACCTCGACGGTGTTCGCCGCGAGGTCGCCGGGAAGGCGGGCGCGGGCGGGCCGCAGCCCCTCGGAGAGGCAGAACCCGAGCGCAAGCTCCTCGTCGTGGCCGGGGGTGCGCATGGTGACGGCGACCGGCCGACCCTCGATGCGGATCTCGAGCGGCTCCTCGACAGCGACCCTGTCGGGCTCGTCCGCTCCTTCCGGCAGGCGGCGCACCGACACGCGGCTGCTCCCGCGAAGATCCGCGGGGGGGATGGGCTGAACGGGCTCCACGAACGAACAGTACTGCGCCATCCGCAGCCACCCCCCATGTTTTATGGTGTTGTTCAAGTTATTGATAAAGTACGATATGCGTGCTACGGTGGGGTCGTGCCGGAAGCAGCGCGCGATGACGTCGAACTTCTGCGAGCGGCGGGCCTTCGCGTCACGGCGCCGCGCGTGGCGGTGCTCGAGGTGCTCGCCGAGGCACCGCACGCGGACGCGGACTTCGTCGCGACCGCGGCTCGAGCCCGGCTCGGCGCCCTGTCCACCCAGGCCGTCTACGACGTCCTGGGCGCGCTCACACGCGCCGGACTGCTGCGCCGCTTCGAGCCGGCAGGGTCGGCCGCCCGCTACGAGCGGCGCACCGGCGACAACCACCACCACGTCGTGTGCCGCTCCTGCGGCGCGGTGGACGACGTCGACTGCGCGACCGGATCGGCGCCCTGCCTCAGCCCGTCGGACACGCATGGCTTCGACGTCGACGAGGCCGAGGTGACGTGGTGGGGCCTGTGTGCCCGCTGCCGGCCGCAGCGCTCGCAGACGGCGGCCGCCGCTTCCGCCTGCGGCATCCCTGTTCCCCACGACTCCAAGGAGGGCCATTGAGCACGTCACGTCCACCCGCCACTACCACCGACGCGGGCATCCCGACCGCGTCCGACGAGGACTCGCTGTCCGTCGGCCGCGACGGGCCCCTGCTGCTCCACGACCACGTCCTGATCGAGCAGATGGCGCACTTCAACCGCGAACGCGTGCCGGAGCGGGTCGTGCACGCAAAGGGCGCCGGTGCGTTCGGGCGCCTGGAGATCACGAACGACGTGAGCCAGTTCACCAAGGCTGCGGTGTTCCAGCCGGGAACCGTGACGGAAGCGCTCGTCCGCTTTTCCACCGTCGCCGGCGAGCAGGGAAGCCCGGACACCTGGCGCGATCCACGCGGCTTCGCCGTCAAGCTCTACACCACCGAGGGCAACTACGACATCGTCGGCAACAACACCCCGGTGTTCTTCGTCCGCGACCCGATCAAGTTCGGTCACTTCATCCGCTCGCAGAAGCGCCGCGGCGACACCGGCTTGCGGGACAACGACATCCAGTGGGACTTCTGGACTCTGTCTCCGGAGTCCGCGCACCAGGTGACGATCCTGATGGGCGACCGCGGCATTCCGGGCACGTTCCGGAACATGAACGGGTACGGCTCGCACACGTTCATGTGGGTCAACGCCGGCGGCGAGCGGTACTGGATCAAGTACCACTTCAAGACCGATCAGGGCATCACCTTCCTCACGCAGGCCGAGGCCGATGTCCTCGCAGGGGAGGATGCCGACTACCATCGGCGCGACCTCTCCGAGGCGATCGCGCGCGGCGAGCATCCGAGCTGGACGTTGAAGGTGCAGGTGATGCCGTTCGACGACGCTCCGGCGTACCGCTTCAACCCGTTCGACCTGACGAAGGTATGGCCGCATGCCGACTACCCGCTGATCGAGGTCGGCCGGCTGACGCTCGACCGCAATCCGGAGAACTTCTTCGCCGAGATCGAGCAGTCGGCGTTCGAGCCGTCGAACATGGTGCCCGGCACGGGCCCGAGCCCCGACAAGATGCTGCTCGGCAGGATGTTCTCGTATCCGGACACGCACCGCTACCGGATCGGGGCGAACTACATGCAGCTCCCCGTCAACCGGCCGAAGGGGACGGAGGCGAACAGCTACACGTTCGACGGGGCGATGCGCTACCACCACACGGGCGGGACGCCGATGTACGCACCCAACTCGTATGGAGGCCCGGCCGCCGACACCGGCCGCTTCGGCGACGTCGCAGGCTGGTATGCAGCCGGGGAGATGGTGCGCGAGGCGTACTCCCTGCATGCGGAGGACGACGACTGGTCGCAGGCACGCGCCCTGCTCACCCAGGTGATGGACGACGCAGCGCGGGAGCGCTTCGTCGGCAACGTCGCCGGCCACCTCTCGAACGGGGTCAGCGAGCCCGTGCTGGCGCGGGCGCTGCAGTACTGGGCGAACGTCGACCAGGGCATCGCAGCGCGGATCGAGCAGGCCGTCCGGCGCTGAGCCGGCTCCGCGAGGATGCGGGCGCGAGCGGCCGCGGGGCCGCTCGCGCCCGCCCGAATGGAATCGACCCGGCAGCCGTGGGGCTTCAGCGTGTCGTCGAACGGCCGCTGACAGCCCTCGTACGCTGCGCGCTCGCCGAGCCGGCCCTCTCACGCATCCGTTTGGCCGGCGAACGCTCGCCGAGCGCTTCCAGCGCGATCCTGCCTCGTTCTTGGACCCGTTCCCAGAGGTCAGCAGGTCGAAGCCCGTCTACTCGACGGTGACCGTCTTCGCGAGGTTGCGCGGCTGGTCGACGTTGAGGCCGCGCAGGCGGGCGATGCGGTAGGCGAGGAGCTGCAGGGGCACGACCGCGAGCACGGCTTGCAGGAAGGCGGGGGAGCGCGGGATGTAGATGACGTCGTCGGCGTGGTGCTGGATGTCCTCGTTGCCGTCGGTGGCGATCGCGATCACGTGGGCGCCGCGGGCGCGCACCTCCTGGATGTTCGACACGATCTTGTCGTACACGCGCTTGTGGTCGGTGGCGACGACGACGACCGGCGTGTTCTCGTCGAGCAGGGCGATCGGGCCGTGCTTCATCTCGCCGGCCGAGTACGCCTCGGTCGGGATGTACGAGATCTCCTTCAGCTTGAGGGCGCCCTCGAGCGCTACCGGCAGGCCGATGTTGCGCCCGAGGTAGAGGAAGAACGGCTTCTCGAAGTGCCGCTGCGCGATCTCGTCGATCGGATGGTTGCCGTCGAGGAACGTCTGCAGCTTGTGCGGCAGCTGGTAGACCTCGTCGAGGATGAAGCGGAGCTCCTCCTGCGGCAGCGTCTCGCGCACCTGCGCGAGCTTGAGCGCCACGAGGAACAGCAGCGACAGCTGCGCGGTGAACGTCTTCGACGCCGCGACGCTCACCTCGAGGCCCGCGCGCGTGTAGAGCACGGAGTCGACCTCGCGGGTGATCTGCGAGCCCATCATGTTCGTGATCGCGACCGTGTGCGCGCCCATCTCGCGGGCGAGCTTCATCGCCTCGATCGTGTCGCGCGTCTCCCCCGACTGCGAGATGCCGACCACGAGCGTGGCGGCATCGAGCACGGGGTTGCGGTAGATCCACTCCGACGCGATGTCGTGCTCGACCGGCACGCGCGCCCACTCCTCGATCGCGTAGCGGCCCGCGACGGCGGCGTGGTAGGAGGTTCCGGCAGAGAGGATGACGATGCGGCGGAGGTCGCGCAGGACGGCGTCATCGACGCCGATGCCGTCGAGCACGAGGCGCCCGTGCCGCACCCGGTCGCCGATCGTCTCGGCCACGGCCTCCGGCTGCTCGAAGATCTCCTTCAGCATGAAGGTCTCGAAGCCCGCCTTCTCGGCGCACTCGTCGTCCCAGTCGAGCTCGACGAGCTCGCGCTCGACCTCGCCGCCGTCGTCGTGGCGCAGGAAGCGGACGCCCTCGACCGTGATGGCGACGATGTCGCCGTCGTCGGGGAAGTAGACCTCGCGGCTCTCCTTCAGGAACGCCGACGCGTTGGAGGCGAGGAACGTCTCGCCGCGGCCGGCGCCGACGACGAGCGGGCACTGGTGGCGGGCGCCGACGAGCAGGCCGGGATGGTCGCGGTGGATGACGACGAAGGCGAAGTGGCCCTCGAGCTCCCCGAACGCGGCTCGCGTCGCCTCGACGAGGTCGCCTGCGTAGTGTTCCTCGATCAGGTGCGTCACCGTCTCCGCGTCGGTCTCGGACGCGAACACGTGGCCCGCCTCGCGGAGGCGGTCGCGAAGCTCGCGGTAGTTCTCGACGATGCCGTTGAGCACGATCGCGATCTCGGCCGGGTCGTCGCCGGCGAGCGGGTGCGCGTTCGCCTCGGTGACGCCGCCGTGGGTCGCCCAGCGCGTGTGCCCGAGGCCGGTCGTCGCCCGGGAGCCGCCGTCGCCCGCGGCCCGCTTCAGGTTCTGGAGGTTCCCGACCGCGCGCGTGTAGACGAGGCCGTCATCCTCGAGCAGCGCGATCCCGGCAGAGTCGTACCCGCGGTACTCGAGGCGCTCGAGCCCGAACAGAAGCAGGTCCTTGCACTCCCGGGGCCCGACGTATCCGATGATCCCGCACATCTGTCTGCTCCTTCGTTCGTCCCCGCCTGCCGCGCGACGTGGTGCTGGACGCCGGAGCAGATCGTGCGAGCCAGGCGCCTCTACGCCTCGCCGAGCTCCGACCGGACGAGATGGGCGACTTTACCACAGACGTCCCGCGCCTCCTCCTCGTGCTCGGCCTCCACGAGGACGCGCACGAACGGCTCGGTGCCGGACGGCCGCACCAGCACGCGGCCGCGGCCGGCGAGCGCCGCGTTGAGCCGCTCGACCTCCGCCGCGACGGCCGCGGGCACCTCGCGACGCCGCACCCGGACATTCTCCTTCGCCTGCGCGAACAGCTCCATCACGCCCACCGCCTCGGACAGCGGGCGGCCGTCCAGCGCGCCGCAGAGCAGGAGCGCGGCGGCGAGCCCGTCGCCGCTGACGTGGCCCTCCAGGTAGATGAGGTGGCCCGACTGCTCACCGCCGAGCACGCCGCCCTCGCGGCGCAGCGCCTCGAGCACGTAGCGGTCTCCGACGTCCGTCGTCGTCACGAGAATGCCGCGCTCGGCCATGAGCCGGTGGAAGCCCAGGTTCGTCATCGTCGTCACCGCGACCCGGTCGACGCCCAGCGCGAGCGCGAGCACGGCGATGATCTGGTCGCCGTCGACGGCGTCGCCCGCCTCGTCGACGGCGAGCATGCGGTCGCCGTCGCCGTCGAAGGCGACGCCGAGGTCGTAGCCGCCCGCCCGCACGACGTCCTGCAACAGCGCCAGGTCGGTGGCGCCGCAGCCCACGTTGATGTTCGCGCCGTCGGGGGCGTTCGCGACCGCCGTCACCTCGGCGCCGAGGCGCTCGAACACGGCCGGCGCGATGCCCGAGAAGGCGCCGTTCGCGCAGTCGACCGCGATGCGCAGGCCGGTGAGGTCGGTGCCGAAGTGCTCGACGACGTGCTCGACGTAGCCGTCGGCAGCGCTCTCGGCCACCTCGACGCTGCCGCGGCCGGAGCCGCGCGCGTCGAGCAGCGCCTCGATCGCCTCCTCGTCGGCGTCCGCCAGCTTGTGCCCCGCCGCCGTGAAGAGCTTGACGCCGTTGTACTCGGGCGGGTTGTGCGACGCCGACAGGACGACGCCGAGATCCTGGGCGAGCAGCGCGATCGCCGGGGTCGGGAGGACGCCGCCGAGCACGGCGACGCCGCCGGCGTCGACGATGCCCTCGACGAGCGCCTGCTCGAGCGCGGGGCCCGAGCCGCGGGTGTCGCGCCCCACGAACACGCGGCCGCGACCCGACCACAGGGTCGCCGCACGGCCCAGGCGCTCCACCAGCTCGAGCGTGAGCGTGTCGCCGACGATGCCGCGAACGCCGTCGGTGCCGAAGTGTGTACGAGCCATGGCAGAGGACGCGGGAGCACGCGGGCGAGGCGTGCGCCTCGCCCCTGCGCGCGTGCCGCTATCGCTTGGAGAACTGGGGAGCCTTGCGGGCCTTGTGGAGACCGGCCTTCTTGCGCTCCACCTGGCGGGCGTCGCGCGTGAGGTAGCCCTCGCGCTTCAGCGGCACGCGCAGCTCCGGGTCGGCCTCGACGAGCGCGCGGGCGATGCCGTGGCGAACGGCGCCGGCCTGGCCGCTGACGCCGCCGCCGTGCACGCGCACGCGCAGGTCGTACGTCCCGTCCGCGCCCGCCGTCTTGAGCGGCGAGAGGGCGGCGACACGATGCGACGCGCGGGGGAAGTACTCCTCGAGCGTGCGTCCGTTGATCCACGTCTTCCCGTCGCCGGGTCGGAGGATGACGCGCGCGACGGACGTCTTGCGCTTGCCGGTGCCGAGGTACTGAGCGATGCCTGTCATGAGAGCTCCAGTGTCTTGGGCGCCTGCGCCGTGTGGGGGTGCTCGGGGCCGGCGTAGACCTTGAGCTTCGTCAGCTGCGCGGCGGCGAGCTTGTTCTTCGGAAGCATGCCCTTCACCGCCTTGCGGATCACCTCGGTGGGGCGGCGGTCGAGCTGCTCGCGCAGCGTCCGCGTCTTCAGCCCGCCCGGGAAGCCGGAGTGCCGGTAGACCATCTTCTGGTCGAGCTTCTGGCCGGTCACGTGGATCTTCTCCGCGTTGACGACGATCACGAAATCGCCCGTGTCGACGTGCGGCGTGTACTGCGGCTTGTTCTTGCCGCGCAAGGTGTCGGCGATCTGCGTCGCGAGCCGGCCCAGGGTCTTCCCCTCGGCGTCGACGACGTACCAGTCGCGCTGAATCTCTCCCGGCTTGGCGGTGTAGGTCTTCATCACGTCAGAAAGAAGGCGGTCGGCCGACCGCACGACGGTGGAGTGTAGCAGCGGATGAGCGGGTCGTCGTGACGCGGCGGGGCCGGCCGGTGGCCGCGCCCGTCCCTCCGTCGGACGCGGCGGCAGGCGCTCCGTCGACGCACCTCGGGCGCCGTCTCGCACGGGCTCCGGCCGCCGAGCGGTGCACGACGGCGCTGGCGCTGGCGGAGATCCCGGTCGGCGCAGCGCGTGCCGAGCGTCCCCGTCTCGTCGAGCGGCTGCGAGCTCGTGACCACTGCGCACGCCGTGCTTCGAGCGCGCGCCGGACCTGCGGATCGAGAACCGGCTCGAGCCCGAGTGATCCGCACGCGGATCCGTCTCCTTCGCGACGTCGTCTGTGCGAGGGGCGTGATCGGCCCGGGCGCGTAGCGGCCGCGATCGGGGACGGCCCGGGTGCTCGCGGATGCCGCGCGACACGGGGTCGCTCAGCGACGGTAGATCTTCGTCACCCGCCCGTCGGCGAGAAGCTTCACGTTCGAGCCGCCCGGCGCCTTGTCGGCCGAGACCGCGCCCGCGAACGACCAACGTGCCACCCGCCCACGGAGCCAGTTCCCGACCACCAGCCGCGACCGCGCCGGGCCTGCGAGCGTCATCAGGCACGCCTGCGCCGTCGTCTGCCTGGCGCTGGATCCTTGCTCCCACACCACCGCAGAGATCGTTCCCGGATGCAGTGTCGCACTCGACCATGGCCCGCTCGCGGCGACGCGGGAACGGAAGGCCGCATTGGCGGGCGCGTTCCAGGCCATCAGACATGCCCGCTCCGACGGGCGCGTCGCTGCCGGGGCATCGGCTGCGGCGAGCATGAGAGCGACGAGAAGCCCTGCAAGCGACAAACGCCACCATCTCATCGCGAGAGACTAGCGGCGCTTGCCCGGCGGGCGCAACGGGTGGAGCGGGTGGAGCCCTTGCCTGCGGCGGCGCGCGGGAATGTCACCCGAGCCGGATGTCCTGGCACCTGTTCGTATCAACATACTAACATCTGAAGATGCTCTCATGTTACGATGTCGCACGTGGGTCATGGAGTTCAAGGGCGCAGCGGTCGGGCCTCGATCGACGGAGAAACAGCACGCCAGGTCGCCGAGACGATGCAGGCTCTCGCGACGCCGAGTCGCGTGCGGATTCTCGCGCGCCTGAAGGAGTCTCCCTGCTCGGTCAGCGAGCTTGCGGAGGCGGTCGGCATGGAGCAGTCCTCGGTGTCGCACCAGCTGCGGCTGTTGCGCCATCTCGACCTGGTCATCGGCGAGCGGGCCGGGCGGCGGATGATCTACGCGCTGCACGACAGCCACGTCGGCGTCCTGCTCGAAGAGGCCGTCTACCACGTCGAGCACACCCGCCTGGGCTTCCCCGAGCGTGTGATCGCAAAGGGTGGCGGCGCTCGGTGAGTGAGCTCGAACCGAAGGGCGAGGGCATGGAGGAGAACAACCCGCCGAACGCGGAGCGCAGACATGTCCCCGCAGAACACGGCCACGCCCATGACGGGGAGGAAGCGCACGACCATGCGCACGGCGATGCCGTGGATGGTCATTCCCATGGCGGCCACGGCCATTCGCACGGGCTCGTCGATCCATCGATCATCCGCTCGCAGGAGGGCGTGAAGGCAGTGTCGATCAGTCTCGTCGTTCTGCTCCTGACCACCCTGTTCCAGATCGGCGTCTTCGTCTACTCCAACAGCGTCGCGCTGCTGGCTGACCTGATTCACAACTTCGGGGACGCCCTGACCGCGCTCCCACTCGGGATCGCATTTTTCCTCCGTAGCGTCCGTGGCGAAATGGCCGCTGGCTATTTCGTCGTAGCAGCGATCTTCTTCAGCGCCCTCGTCGCTCTCTGGCAGACCATCGGGCGCCTGATCGATCCCCAGCCGCTCTCCCATCTCACAGCCCTCGCTGTGGCAGGCGCAGTCGGGTTCGTCGGCAACGAGATCGCTGCGCTCGTCCGCCTTCGGGCCGGGAAGCGGCTGCAGAGCCCTGCGCTCATCGCCGACGGCTACCACGCGCGCACCGACGGCTTTGTCTCCCTCGGCGTTGTCGGCAGCGCGGTCATCGTGGCGCTCGGCTTCGATCTCGGAGACCCGCTGATCGGTCTCGTGATCACGTTGATCATCCTCCGGATCACCTGGCAGTCGTGGCGGACGATGCACGCCGCCTGACCGATCCGCTCGCGCTGTGCCCGGGCGTTGCCTGCCCCGATACGTGCCGTCCGCCCGGCGCGCGGTGGTCATCTCGAACCCCGACGCCCGCCAGTCCGAGGCGGAGAAGCCACGGCCCTGGCGAGGAGACCATCGTGGCTGAGGAGGAGGCGGCAATCCTCATTCGTCAGAGGGCCGTCGACGTCATCGAGGTTCTCGACTCGCCGGCAGGCCAAGCGGGGCAAGGTCAGTCCTCGTAGGACATGCGACTCGCGTGCGCCAGAGTTCGGCAATGACGCCTGAGCTGCTCTTACGTCGGCCGGTCGTCCGCAAGGTGGTCACGCACGGCTGCGAGAACGGCGTCCAAGCCGATAGCTTCGCCATCAGTCGTGTCGAGAACGATAACGCCCCCACCGAGCTGCAGCTGCCGATGTGTACCACCGTCTACTGCCGCCTCAACCTCGCCTACTCGATCGACGTCGTTGTGTCCCGGATGACGCGTCGATGCGCGCGCCCTATACCTGCCGATAAGAGTCTCCTTGCTCGCAGTGCAATGGATTTCAAGTGGCTGGTAGCTGTACCTCTCGCGGAGTTCGAGCAAGCGTGTTCGTCCGTAGACACTCGGGAAGTTCGACTCAACGATGAATGACCTGCCCACGCGAAGCTCGCGCTCGACGGCTTGATAGAGCAACTCGTAGGAAACGCCTCCGATCCTTTTCGACCATGCGACATCGCCCGCTCCGAGCAGATCCAGCACTAGCTCTTTGATCTCGTCTCGCGCAATCAGGGGCAGCCCCACTTCGGTTGCAAGGAAATCCGCAACCGTCGTCTTGCCGCTTGCGGGTGGGCCGCTGATGACAACCACGGGTGGGTTCATCGAGCCGATGATACGAGTCAGTTAGTGAGCGAGGAGGGACGGCGTCATCGCAGGCAGTGAATGTGCTGCTCGCCTGCGCCAGCGTTCCGCAATGCACCCTGAGCGCGGGCGTCAGCGCGTCACGTTGACGATGGCGCTGAGGTGGGCGCCTCCGGCGGCTGCCGTGACGCGCCAGCAGCCGAACGACGGGAAGTAGAGGAGGCTCGGGTAGAAGGGCCCACTGGACGAGTAACTGAGCGGGCCGACGTCAGACCGGAGTTGGCGCCCGGTGCCATCGACTCGGCGCCCGGTGACGCGCGGAGTGCCGCGGATCGTGAACCAACCCAGCTTCGTGCGGATCAACCCATCCTTCTGAATAACGGCCCAACCGCCACGGGCGCTGCCGTCCGGAACCGCCGCGAATCTCGCACCTTCAGGCAAGTCGACTGCAATACGCGCGTTGCCGAAGTTGAACGACGGACGCTTGGCCGCCGGATGAGACGACGTGTTGGACACGCGGCATCGTTCCGCACCGGTTGCCTGGCGAGCCGCGACCTGCTGCGTCGCTGCTGAAGCGAACACGGCCCCTGCCAGGACGACCCCAAGAGCGAGCTTCGCCATGTCCCTACATTACTTCGACGGCGAGTCGAGAAGCCGACTTTCCTGGGCCAGCGCTCTGGAATGTCACCCGGCGGTGCAGATAGCGTGCTTCAGGTCGTGCCCTCCGAGAGACACGTGATGCTCAACTTGAACGCGGGGGTCTGTCAGATTTTCGGTGTAAGTCCTGTTGTCTATTTTGTTAATCGTTGATCTCGATTCGTCCTTCGAATGTCACTGCGAACGCGTTGAGGGCGGGCTTCCAGCGGTTGCTCCAGCGTGCTCGGCCGCGACCTGTCGGGTCGAGGCTCCTGATCGTCAGGTACAAGCATTTCATCGCGGCCTGCTCGTTGGGGAAGTGGCCGCGGACACGGACGGCGCGGCGGAAGCGTGCGTGCATGCTCTCGATCGCGTTCGTCGAGTAGATCACCTTGCGGATCTCAGGGCTGTAGGAGAGGAAGGGCGCGAACTCGGCCCAGGCGTTCTGCCAGAGCCGGATGATCGCCGGGTAGCGCTCGCCCCACTTGCCGGCGAGCTCGTCGAGCGCCGTCTTGGCCGCGGCTTCGGTCGGCGCGCTGTACACCGGCCGGAGATCACGTGCGAGC